>JALFTB010000020.1:0-80618 GCA_022779465.1 bacterium | reverse complement strand
TATAATGGTAGCATAGGAGTCTCCAAAACTTTTGATGGGAGTTCGATTCTCTCCACCCCTGCCATTTGGATTATTTAAAAAGATGATTTATACAATTATCTTTTTTTAAATCTAAAAACACTCGTGTTTCAGTATCTGGATCTAAATCATAAGGCACTACAAAAGAAATCGAATATCTAATATCATTATAATCAAACCTATTTTATATTATCAACTCAAATTCATATTTAATAAAATCAGGTTATTTTTACTTATAATCAAAGCATAACAATGTTAAGGTGTTATAACAAAAAATTTTTCATTGATAATATCATATTATAAGACCTATTCTTGACAATATAATTTTATATTATATAATAACCGTAATATGAGGTTAAAGGACATTTAAAAGGAATAACGAATCATGGGCAAAAGTTACAGGTAAGGGTGCTGGACAATATAAAGACGAAAATGACGATTCTAAAAGATGTAGAGTAAAATTAAATGAAGACGGTACATTAATTAGACGTATTTGTTGATAAAGATAAAGATGGAATCCACAATCATTTTTATTTAAACAATGAAACCAATGAAAAAGATTATGTAAAAAGAAATTAACAATTGAGGTGTTACATTTATGACTTTAGACAATCTGCTATTTACTGAATTAGTTTTCAGATATGATTTAACCAAAAAAGCAATATATAAAGATGAAATGGTAAAAAGATTAAAATTTTGTAATTTTGATAATAAAAGTATAGATTGTATAATAGAATTAGAATTAAACATAATCAATAATAGGCATATTCATTTTGACGAAAATATGATGGACATATTTTCTTGGACAAACTATATTTCAAATTATTCAAAGAATCCAAATTTCAAACTATTTAATTTACCATTAGATAACTATGCGCAGATTGACAATCAAGAAGTATTGAATTCTACTTTAACTTTGGGTGAAATTGCAATACTATACGCCGATGCTCAAATGTTAAATGAATATCAAGAAATAATTGACATTCCACAAAACATGAAAAATGAAATAAAAGATTTTGCTTTAGATAAAAATAATTGTATCTCAAAATTGAAGCTAATATATAATGGAAAATTTGATTTAGTATATATGATAAATAATAATTGTTACCCAAGCAGAGAATTTTATATTCTTTCTTCTAGATTTTTCAGAAATGAAGCACAAATTGTTATTAATACAAAATGGATTGGTAAATATGGTTTTAATTTAGATAATAAAATTATATCATATAAGCCTTACACAATTGACTATTTTAATTTTTTTGAATTAAAATAGTATTTATATGGGAGTGTAGTTTAATGGTAGAATAATGGTCTCCAAAACCACTGATGAGAGTTCGATTCTTTCCTCTCCCGCCATATGAAATTAAATCAACCAAAAATGGTTGATTTTTTATATCTAAATAATTATAATTATTATTGTAAAGGAGTTTTATATGAAAAAGAAATTATTATTATTAACAATTAGTTTAGTATTGCTTACTGGTTGTAATAAAGAAAATAAAGATGTAACACCTAATGTCCCATCAACCACAACATCTACTACTACAACTACTACAACTACTACCACATCAACTACAACCACTACTACTACAAAGGCAACTACAACAACTAAGAAAAAAACAACTACTAAAAAAGCTACTACTAGTAAAACCTGTCAATCTAAGAAATTTAAAAATAAATATAGCTATGTTTATACTTCAAACGATGAATGTAAGAAACAAGGTAATTTAAATTTCTTTACTGAAAGTGATAAAGACAGTAATATCTTTAGTTATAGTTGTGAAAAAATTGTTGATGATTGTGGAAAAGAATACTATGGAGTTTACTTCTATACTAATATTAGTGGTGAACCACAAAAAATTTACAAATAAAAAAAGAAACTAATTTTACTAATTAGTTTCTTTTTTTATTATTTATTATATATTTTTCTATAAACTAAAGTACCAGTTAAACCAATTAAAGAAATAATTCCAAGAGATAACCAAGTCATAATTTGATCACCAGTTTTAGGATTATTCTCTTTAACTTCAAGTTTTTCAGATAAAGTATAAACACTAAAATGATTAGTTTTAAATGTAGCCATACCATTATTTACAACAACTTCATATTCTTCTAATTTACCAGCACTATTTTCATAATAAATAGCTAACATTTTACCTTCTAATTTAGTAGTAACTGGTATAGAAACTTCAAAAAGTCCGTTCTTTAATTTTTCAATTTTAGCATTTTTAGAAGCAGAATATAAATTTATATCATAAGAAATATAATTATCTGTTCCTAATTTTTCTTTTAACTTAAGATTATCAACTATTTTAGTACTAATATCAGTATCTAAAGGTATTGATGAATCATTACTCTTTATAATAATATTATTTTCTAAGTTTTTAGCATTATATTTAGGAACAACTAATTTAGAATCATCAAATTTAACAATATAGAATTTATAAGTTTTACCTAAAATAGAAATATTGTAATAATTACCATCGCTATTAATATGATTATCTATATCTTCAGCAAATTCTGGTAATGATGAAATTAATCCACCATAAGTTACTACTACTCCATCATTTTTTCCTAAATAATCATTTATTCTTTTTTGCGCAGCTTCAATATAAGTTTCCTTTGTATCTTTAGTACTTTTTGGAATATAAATTACATGTTGTAAATAAATACCTGTTTCTCTTGTACCATAAGCATAACCATTATAAAATACAGTAACTGGTCCAAAAGCAGATTCATACATCATATCTTTATCTTGATTTCCTACTCTAACATCCAAATAATAGCTTATGTTAGTTCCTTCAGTTAAAACATTTAATTCATTAATAAATTTAATTGCTCTACTACTTGCTCCAGAATTCCATAATTCAGATTTTGTGCTAGTAAGAAAGTAATTAATAAAAAGAGAAATAAAAGAAAATTAACATTAAAGATTCATTTAGTATTTTTGAATCTTTTTATTTGACTAAAATATTAAAACTATATATAATCAATTTGCAAAGAAGGTAAAATAATGAATATTCAAAATCTAACTATGTCATTTGGATTACAAACCATTTATGACAACGTTTCTTTTCAAATTAATGAAAATGATAAAGTTGGAATTGTTGGAGTAAATGGTGCTGGTAAATCTACTCTCTTTAATTTAATTCTTGGTAAACTAACTCCTGATGAAGGCAAAATAATTATAAAAAATAATATTAACATTGGTTACCTACCTCAAGTTATTACAGATGAAATTCCAAACGATGACATCACTGTTTTTGATTATTTATTATTAGGTCGCCCTATCGAAGAATTAAAAAATAAACTTACCAATCTTTATGAAAAAATAGCTACAATTGAAGATCAAAAAGAATTAAATCATTACTTAAAAGAAATAACAAAAGTAGAAGATAAACTAACCTATTATGATGAATATAATGCTGAAAGTACTCTTCTAAAAATAATAACTGGAATGAATATCGATGATAAATTATTAGATTTAAAATTAAAAAATATCTCTGGTGGTCAAAAATCAAAAATTGCCTTTGCTAGATTACTATATTCTAAACCCGAAATAATGCTTTTAGATGAACCTACTAACCATCTAGACATTGATACTAAAGACTATATTATAAGTTATTTAAAAAAATATCATGGTATGATTCTTGTCATATCTCACGACATCGAATTCTTAAACGAAGTTACCACTAAAACTTTATATGTGGATAAAATCAAGCATAATGTGGAAATCTATAATGGAAACTATCAAAAATATCTTAAAATTAAAGAAGAAAGAGATTTAGCTAAAAAAAGATTATTTGAAAAACAACAAAAAGAAGAAGAAAAATTAAAAAATATAATTTCAAAATACATCAGAGGAAATGAAAAAAAAGCCAATATTGCTAAAGACCGAATTAAAAAATTAGAACGTCTTCAAAGTGAAAAAGTAACAATTGAAAAAGAAAATAAATATGCTAAATTTAAAATGAAAATCAATTACCCAAGTTACACCATTCCTCTTGCTTGTCAAAATTTAACATTTGGTTATACAGAAGATAATCTTTTATACGAAAATTTAAATTTTGATCTAACTAGAGGTGAAAAACTACTAGTTGTTGGTGAAAATGGCATTGGCAAAACTACCCTTCTTAAATTAATAATGAACTATTTAACTCCTCTAGAAGGAAAAATAATAATTGGTGAAAAAACTAACATTGCTTATTATGCACAAGAACATGAAATCCTAGACAGTAATAAAACCATTTTAGAAAATTTTAATAGTTTTGGTCTTCCCGAATATGAACTTCGTAAAGTTTTAGGTTCATTCCTATTTAGTGGTAATGAAATTAATAAAAGAATAAGTGTTTTATCTCCAGGTGAAAGAAGCCGTGTAGCCTTAGCTAAAATATCTCTAAGTGGTGCTAATACCCTACTTTTAGATGAACCAACTAACCACTTAGATCCAATGACTCAAATGATAATTGCTGATACCTTTAGTGATTATGAAGGTACAATGTTAGTAGTATCTCACAACCTAGATTTTGTTGATAACTTAAATATTAATCGAATGTTACTACTTCCTAGTGGCAAAATAACTTACTATGATCGTGATATAGTTATGCATTATGAAATGCTTAATGAAGAAAACAATTAAGATGATTTATTCATGTTTTTTATTGCCTTTTATTATGATATACTATAAAAAGAATAGTAGATGGTAAAATGAATGACAATAGAATTTGGAAATGTATTAACTGTGAAAGTGTTATAAATCAAGATGATAACTTTTGTCATAATTGTGGACACTATACTTCAAAAGGACATGAATTTCTTAAAGACGAAAGAAATCTATATAAAATAGTAAGAGGAAGTGCCTATAAACAAGATGGACATACCAAAATCCTAGCTGGTATATTAGTATTTAGTTTAATAATATTTACAATCATTTCCATTATCAGAGGAAATGATATGTTTAAACCATATGCTTACGTAAAAAAACAAGTCATCTCTTATATATATGGATATAACACTTCAGTTATAAGCACTAATAATCAATATAATGATGAAAAAATAAATGAATACAATGATGCCATAAATCTAATTAAAAAAGATTTTGATAAACAATACTGGCAATGTTCCAACAACATTAAAGTATCAACCATAACCTATGAATTACAAAAAGATTTAAACATTCCTAGTGTTAGTTTCTGTGATATGTCATTAGAAGAAGCAAATAAAATCTCAAAAGTAATTAAAGAAATGTATAACTTATTTCCTAATATTAAAGGAGCCCTATCAAATATATCGATAACAAATGCTCCTAATAATGAATATATTGCTCGTTTTCAACCAAAGTACCAATTTGTTAATTCTAATCAAAACTTAAACAAAGTCAACAAAACTCAAATCTTATTAAATAGTTATTATTTTCTAAACGATAATTATTTAAACACACCTATCGAAAAAGTTATCAAAGATAAATATGTTAAAGACGCCACTTGGGAATCAACTATTTCTCATGAAATCGGTCACTATATTTCATTTTATACTTTACTAAAACAAAACAAATTAGAAAATATCTTTCTAGAAAATGATTTAAATAAAAGCACTATAAATACCGTCATAACAGAATATGAAAATAACATACACTCAAATAAAATCGTTAATTTAGCCTTAAAAAACTACAACACTAAATATCAAACAAATTTAACACTTAATGAATTTACTAACAAAATATCCAATTATGCAAGTACTAAAACTAATCAAAATGAAATAAATACTGAAGAAACTATTGCTGAAGCAATTCATGATTATTATCTTCATAAAAACAAAGCATCAGCTACTTCTTTAGAAATAGTTAATATAATTAAAGGATTATTATAGGTGATTATATGAGATGTTTTAATTGTCACAATGAATTAGAAAAAAATTATAAATATTGTCCTAAATGTGGAGTTAAAAAACACCATATTCTTTACTATTTCATGTTTAGTATCATTAACATAATTTTATTATTATCATCTCTTGGATTAATAGCTATGATAATCTCATCATTTATAATTAAATAAAAAGGTGGTCTAATGAAAAATAATTATAATAAAAGTATTGAAGAACTTTATAAAGAATATCAATCAAACATCAATGGTTTAACTAATGAAGAAGCATATTCAAGACTTCAAACTTATGGAGAAAATAAACTTAAAGAAAAGAAAAAGAAATCAAACATCATTATGTTTTTAGAACAATTTAATGATTTCATGATAATCTTACTTATCTTTGCATCTATCTTCTCTGCTGTTGTTTCCTATATTAAAAATGAATCTTATTTTGATTCAATAATCATAATTGTAATAGTAATCATCAATGCTATCGTAAGCTTCATTCAAGAAAAGAAAGCCGATGCTGCCATCGATGAATTAAATAAAATGTTTATAACTAACAATTACGTTATTCGTAATAGAATTAAACAATTAGTAGATGTAAGAAATATCGTTATCGGTGATATTATCGAATTAGAAGCTGGAGATTATATTTCTGCCGATTGTCGCATTATAAGTTCAGAAAAACTAGAAGTAAACGAATCAACTCTTACTGGTGAATCAAAATCAATCAAAAAAGATAATGAAATTATCACCGAAGAAAAAGAACTATATGAAAGAAAAAATATGGTATTTGCTGGTTGTAACGTCACTAATGGACATGCTCTAGTTTTAGTAGTTGCTACGGGAATGAATACCGAATTAGGTAAAATTGCTACATCTTTAATCGATAAAGAAAGTGATCTTACCCCACTTCAGAAAAAAGTAAATCAAATAAGTAAAGTCTTAACCTATATTATTTTAGGAATCATCATTGTTATGATGATCATTGGTCTTCTTATGAAAAATGATTTCTTTGATATTTTAATGCTATCAATATCACTTGCTGTTGCTGCTATCCCTGAAGGAATGTCATCAGTTATTACAATTATTCTTTCCGTAGGTATGACCGCTATGGCAAAAAGAAACGTTATCATAAGAAAAATGGCATCCGTGGAAACCTTAGGTTCTACTGATATTATATGTTCAGATAAAACCGGAACCATAACTCAAAATAAAATGATTGTTAAATCAATCTACATTAATGATAAATTATATACTGAAAAAGATAATATTCCTAATAATGAAATGTTAAATTATTGTGCATCATCTTGTCATAACGTTGTAAAAAATAATGATAACTATATTGGTGATGAAACCGAAGTAGCTATCTATAAATATCTTGAACAAACAAATCATCTTAATACATTTACCAGAATTAAAGAATGTCCTTTTGATTCAGATCGTAAAATGATGAGTACAATAAATGAAATAAATAATCAAAAATATTCATTTACAAAAGGTAGTTTAGACTCCGTAATAAATAAATGTACTCACTATCTTAAAGATAATGAACTTTATATGATGTCTCCTGAATATCGTGAAGAAATATTTAAAATTGAAAAAGAACAATCAACTAAATCATTAAGACTTCTAGCATTTGCCTATAAAAATAAAGATATAGATAACCCAGAAGAAGAGATGATTTTCATTGGCCTTATCGGAATGATGGACCCACCAAGAGAAACTGTTAATAACGCTATCTTCACTTGCCATAAAGCAGGTCTTAAACCAATCATGATTACTGGAGATAGTATCAACACTGCTATTGCCATTGCTAAAGACGTAAATATTATTGAATCACCTGATAAAGCTATCGAAGGAAAATATATCGATAAAATGACTGATGAAGAATTAAAAGAAGCAGTCAAAAAATATCAAGTATATGCTCGAATAAGCCCTAATACAAAATTAAGAATAGTTGAAGCACTTCAATCTCAAGGCTATGTTGTAGCGATGACCGGTGATGGTGTTAATGACGCCCCAGCTATCCAAAAAGCCGATATTGGAATTGGAATGGGAGTTACCGGAACGGAAGTAGTCAAAAAAGTAGCCGACTGCATTTTAGTAGACGATAGCTTCTCCACCATCGTAAATGGTGTTGAAGAAGGACGAAGAATTACATCAAACATAAAAAAAGTAATCCTTTACCTACTAGCCGGTAACTTCATTGAAATAATCTTAGTATTCGTATCAATGTTACTTAATATGGAAATGTTTACAACTCTTCAATTATTATGGCTAAATTTAGTAACAGATTCTATTCCAGCCATTATGTTAGCTTTCGAAAAAGCTGATGATGATATTATGGAAGATACTCCAGCTAATCGTTCTAATAGTAGTTTCTTTACCCCATTCTTAATTGCTAAAATGTTAATAAGTGCTATAGCTAAATCAATAATTATGCTAATTGTTTATATCTATTATGCAAAAACATATGACACAGCTACAGCCGGATCTTTATTATTTATCTTCTTAATTGGAAATGAACTACTCTACTCATTATCATGTCGTAACTTAAAAAAATCAGTTATTAATAGACATATCTTTGATAATAAAAGATTAACTATTGGTATTTTTAGTATTTTAATAATTCAAATAATCGTATTAACAACCAGTATTTCCAAATACTTTATAGTAACCAATCTTAGTCTTAAAAGCGTCTTATTTATCATTGGCGCATGCTTATTTAACTTTATAATTGGTGAATTAATTAAACCAATTTATAACAAATTATTTAAAGATTATAATGGAGGTAAAAATGAATAAAAATAATCAATCAACATTTATATTAACTGCTGGACTAATAGTCCTAATTATCTTAACCGTTGTTTCAGTATATAATATCTTACCACGTAACAAAGAAAGTAACTCATTCTATGTTAAAGTTGAAGATGACATGAGTGCTAAAATTGAAAGTATTGAATCTAAAAACGGTAAATTAGATATAACGACATCAGGTGATGCCAAAGAATTTTGTGTTAAACCCACAAAAAGTACACCAGATATCAACAATATTTGTTGGAAAGAAATAAAGAATAGTACAGCAACAATTACTGTCTATCAAAATAAAAAGTATTATATCTGGATTAAAGACAATAAAGACAAAATAAGTAGTCCAATGAGTATTAATACTAAAAATGAAAAATAACCTTTAAAAGTGGCATAAATCCACTTTTTTTAGTATAATTTTATTAGGAGGTAAACTTATGAAATATATAAAAATAATTCTTTTAACTGGACTTTTAATAACCACAATAGCATGTACTAAAAAAGAAAATAGCATAATAGATCCAGATGCCATCATCGACGTATATGACGGAACTTGGGAAAATAAAAACGGTTCCCTACTAAAACTAGACTTCAATGACAAAATATATGAATATCAAAATGAAGAAGGAAGACAAGGAACCGGTAAATATTTAGTTAACGAAACAGATGGTTCTCCATACATCGAATATGATGGCTTTAAATATATTTTAGATATTAACAATGGAAAATTAACCTTAACTAAAGAAGGACAAAATAAACTAAGAAAATCAATTGAATTATCATTTATTAAATCAGATAAACAAATAAATACCTACACCCTATCTAATTTAAAAGGCACATGGAAAAATAAGAAAGATAAACTAAAAATAGACACCAAAAACAACCACTACACTTTAACAATCAACAAAGAAAAAACTGAAGGAACAATTAATGATGATCATAATGGTTTAGGTATCTATCTTAAAGATGATAAGGAAAATAAAACATATCTAATTTATAATCAAAAAGAACTAATATTAAAAAATGATAATAACGAAGATTTAAAATTTACCAAATAAAAAATACTATTTACTAGTATTTTTTTCATGTTCATCTTTAGCTTTAGTTAAAACATAAACCATTTCTGCTTCACATTCACTTAAAACTGATAATAATTTTTCCCAATCTGGATTTTTAACATCAAAATTATCAGTAATTTCATTAACTCTCTCTTTAATGTTTAAAAGCATACTATATATCAAATTAATTTCGTCTTCTTTCATATAAAATCTCCTTTTCTTAATTAAAATATAACACACAACAAAAAAAGTTACTAGATAAACTAGTAACATTCTTAATAATTAATAAATGCTTCTAATTTTTTATTTAATTCTTTACTAAAATCTTTAATGTATTTTTTAATAACTATAAAATCTACAATATCACAAATTGAATAAGATACTAACATAATTCCAAAAAATAATGTTAAAGCACTTGCACTTTCAATTGGATTAATTACTAAAACAATACCTAAAACAAATGATAAAGAAGCTAAGATAATAGTTAACCAATATTTTTTATTATCAATATCTTTAAATAATGTACCTAATCTAAATTTTAAGCCTCCATTAATAATAAACCATAAACCTACAATAATCGGAATCATAACTTTTAATAATTCTGGATGAATTACTATTAATAAACCTAAAATAAATATTAAAGCTCCATTAAATAAACTAAACATAAATTTTCTTTCAATAAATAATAATGAAACTCCAGCAGCTAAGAATGATATTCCAATAACATATGAAATAACTGTGAATGATACTTCTGGATAAACCATAAGTACTACTCCTAAAATTGCCATTACCCCTGAAATAATTAATGATAAATTTAAATACTTATTAATCTTATCTAACATAACTTCTCCTCTTTCTATTTAAATAAGTTTTTAATTCTTTGCCATAATGATACTTTAGTTGTTTTAGTTGTATTACTCTTAGTAGTATCTTTTGCTTTTTGTCCTTCTACAACTAATACAAATTTAGTTTCACTATCGCCACTTAAATTTTTGTTACTATCTACAGATTTATAATTTTCACCAAGTTCAATTAACTTTTCAGCTCTTGCAGATGTATCCTTTAATTTAGTATTAACAAGATTACTAATATTATTAATACCTTCTTTATTAAATTTTGATATTCCTGATGATAGTTTAATTATACCATTATCAAGTTCATCTATTCCAGCATATAAAGTACCTAAAGAATTAGAAACACTCTTTATTGACTCTTCTTTGACAGTATTAGCTACATTACTAGCAACGCTACCAGAAACACTCTTAGCAACAGCTAAAGCAGAATTCATAGCTGCTTCAGTAGCAACAGATTTAGAAACTTTTTCAGCTACATAATTAGCAGTTTTAGTTGCACTTAATGTTGCTGCTGTAGTAGCTGCATTAGTAACAGCCTTAATAGCTTCTTCATTATTTTTCATAACTAAACAACTCTTCATTTGTTCTTCAGTCATTACTCCACCCTTAGAAACTATAACTTTACCAGTTTCACAATTTTGATAATCAGCAGCTAAATTAGCATTAACTAAATATTCAGTAACAGCCTTAGTAACTGATTCTTTAACAATCTTAATAACTTCAGGATCATTACTATTTAAACTCTTTTGAACAGTTTCCCAAGCAGACTCAGCAATTTGAACTTTATATTCATCAGTAAACATACCCTTAACAGTACTTACAGCACTATTTTCAATACCACTAACTTGTTCATCAGTTAAAGCATTACCAGTATTTTTAGATAAATTATTAATAGATTCACCTAATTTACTCTTTAAAGTATTAGATCCATCTTTAATTTTTTTACCACTTTCATCAATTAAATTCATATTATCTTGTAAAGAATTAACTTTACCATATAAAGAATCTAATTCATCAAAAATCTTTAAATCATCACTATCTAATAATTTAGGAGTAGCAACCATATACATACTAGATAATTCAAAATTATCAGTAGTATAACTAATAGTTAAATTATTTAAAGAACTTAAACTAGAAATCTTTAAACTATCATATAAGCCAGGAGTAGCAACTCCAACTACAATATTTTTAGTACCATTATTAATTACTTTACCATTATTAATAGTTACATTTTTAGCATTACCATCAATAATAGTACCTAAAGTAACAACAAATGGTGTATATAAATATTCACTCTTACCATTTACTTTAACTAAATGTCTATCATTATTTTTTAAATTAATTTTAATAGTAACTTTACCAGATTTACCTAACATATCACTTACATTCATTGTTTTACCATCTAATTTATAAGTAATATTAGCATCTATTGGTAATTTATCTTCATAAGTACCTTGATAAAAAATATCGTTACCATTAGCTTCCCAAGTTACTTTATTATCTTTAATAGTATATTTTTCATCACCATTAAGATTTAAAATATCTTTAAGTTCAGAATAATCTTCGATTTTATTTATTTCTTTATTATTAACAATATGTTCATTAACAGTAACACTCTTTTGAGCGCCATTAATTTCTAATTTACCATAAACAGTTTCTTGTTTAGTTAAAGCAAATACATTTACAGGCATACTTGTTAATAAGATACTACTAACTAACATTATAGAAGTAGCTTTTTTTACATTTTTATTCATAATTAACATTCCTTTCTTTTAGTCGTTTTACTTATTAATTTATCAAATACTAACAATATTGATGGAACAATAGTTATTACAACAATCATACTTACAATTGCTCCTCTAGATATTAATGTACATAAAGATCCAACCATTTCTAAATCACTATATACACCTACACCAAATGTTGCTGCAAAGAAACATAAACCACTTACAAATATTGAATTAGCACAATAATTTAAAGTATCCACCATAGCTTCTTTAGGAGCCATTGTTTTTCTTCTTTCTAAATAATTAGTTGTCATTAGAATTGCATAATCTATTGTTGCACCTAATTGAATAGTACCTAAAACAATTGGTGCTACAAAAGGAAGAACAACTCCACCAAAATATGAGAATGACATATTAATAAATATAGCTGTCTCTATTGCTGCAATTAATAATATTGGTAATGAGAAACTCTTTAATACAAAGAATAATATAACTAAAATACATATAATAGAAGAATAATTAACATTATTAAAATCAGTATCACTAATATTAATTAAATCCTTCATTAAAGGTCCTTCACCAGCAACAATTATATTTTTATCATATTTATCAACAACTTTATTTAAATCAGTTATTTGATCATTTAATTCATCACTAGCAACCTCATATAAAGAGTTAACTAAAATCATTTCATATTTATCATTTTTAAATACACTTACAACATCATCACTAAGCATATTTTCAGATATACCTAATTTCTTTAATTCATCAAAAGATAATACAAAATCAATACCATCTATAGTTTTAATTTCAGAAACCATATCATTAATATCATTAGATTTCATATCAGAAGGAACTAACAATATCTCTGGACTAACAATATTGAACTTATTTTTTAATTCTTCATTAGCTTTAATACTTTCTAATGTACTAGGTAATGATTTATCTATCTTATAATAAACATCAACTTTACTATAAGCTAAATAACAAGGAATAACTAAAACTAAGAATATTACAAAAAATGCAACATGATGTTTAACTATAAAATTATTTAATTTACTAAAATTAATTGCTAAACTCTTATGTTTAGTTTTTTCAATATATTTATCAAGTAATAATAATAAACTTGGGAATACTGTAAGTACAGTAACAACTCCTAAAAGTACTCCTTTAGCCATTACAATGCCTAAATCTTTACCTAATGTTAATTTCATAGTACATAATACTAAGAAACCAGCAATAGTAGTTAAAGAACTACCAATAACAGATGTAAATGTTTCTTTAATTGCATCTGCCATTGCATCTTCTTTATTAGCATATTCTTTCTTCTTTTTCTCATATGAATGATATAAGAAAATTGAGAAGTCAGTAGTAACCCCTAATTGCAATACTGCAACCAAAGCTTTTGTTATATAGGATATTTCACCTAAGAAAATATTTGAACCTAAATTAAATAATATTGCAATTCCAATATTTAAAAGTAATAAAATTGGAACTAAATAAGAATCTAATGAAAGTTCTAATACAATGATACATAACACTACAGCAATAACAATATAAATCATAATCTCAGATTCTGATAAGTTCATAGTATCTAATACCATAGAACTCATTCCACCAAGTAATGCCTTATCACTTGTTATTTCTCTAATGTTTTCAACTGCATCAATTGTTTGCTCAGATGAAGTAGAACCAGCAAATGTTATAAATAAGATATCTGTATCATCTTCATATAAATGACTAGATATTTCTTCAGGAAGCATATCAACCGGAACAGTAGTACCTAACACATCATATAAAGATACAACTTCATTTACACCATCAACTTGTTTAATTTCATCTTCTAATTTAAGTATTTGTTTACTACTTAAATCTTTAGCTATCGCTATTGAATAAGCACCCATATTAAAATCATCAGTTAAAATATCTTGTCCTTTAATAGTTTCAATATCTTTAGGTAAATAAACTAAAATATCATAATTAATTTTAGTTAAGCTCATACCTATAAAAGATAAAACAACTAAAACACAGGTAACTAACATAATGATAACTTTATTTTTACAAATACCCTTTGCAAATTTATCCATAATTTCCTCCATTCGCATAATATTTTATTATGAAGTTTAATTTATTAACACACAAATATCATTTAATCTGTATGTTTTCCAACACTTTACAAAAAATGTATCAATAATAAGCAACACTTTGTTAGTTATCTTTACAAATGTTTTCTTTTGTGTATAATGAAATTGGTGATTTGAAATGGAGAAAAAAACTGATTTAAGAATTATAAAAACTAAAAAAGTTATTTATGAAGCTTTAATTGATTTAATGAAAGAAAAAACTTTTGAAGAAATAAAAGTTTCTGATATATGTAATAAAGCCTTAATTAATCGTTCAACTTTCTACGCTCATTATGAAGATAAATATGAACTTCTAGTTGAATTCATTAATGACTTAAAAAGTAATTTTACTAATGAATTAGATAAAAGAAAACACATCACTGACACTAGAGAATATTACATGGAATTAATTAAATTATTTATTGACCATGTTGAAGAATATAGAGATATCTACTCTTCTATCATGACCAACAACAGAAATAGTATCATGATGGATATCTTACTATCAGTTATTAATGAAGACATTTCTAAGAAAATTAAAAATGATAAACGTAATTCATCTATTCCAAAAGTAATAATTGCAAAATTCTATTTAGGCGGATTATTAAGTTTAGGAATTGAATGGTTAGAAAATACTAACAAATACACAAAAGAAGAAATTTATAATTTCTTAAATAAATTAATTCCTGAAAATATTGAAAGTATTTAACAAAAAAAGATTCACCCCATCAAGTGAATCTTTTTTGTTCTACTATTAACATCAAAACAGCAAGGACCTATGGTCCGTATACAATATTAAGCTGAAATATTGTATACATATTTATAAACATATTAGCTTAATTATCAAAATTAAAACTAATATACTTATCATTTTCAATGTAGTAATATCTACTACCTTCCATTACTTTCTTGTGTTTGTGCAACATTATGTCTACCATCAATATTAGAAAATTATTTAACTATAAAAATTGTATATAAGCTTAATTAAATGAAGTTTCTACTCCGGCCATTTGATCATACACGCCATAAGCATTACCATAGAAGTCAAATACACCACCGTAACCACCAAAGTTAACAGTATAGCATTTACTACTTGGTAAACTAATTGTTGACATTGCATGTTGATATGAGGCATAAAGTATACCAGTGCCTTTTACATCATATTCTTGTGTTAATCTAAGCATTGAAGAACTGCTACGTAATTTTACAGATACTCCAAAACCTTTATTACTATACTTTATTTCATTTGATTCAAACCAGTTAGTTGAATTGTAATATAAAGTTGTAATTGGATCAGTTGTTAGATTAAGCCCGTTGTAAAGTAGTGCTCCCATCACGTCATGACTTAATACACGAGGTGTTGCCTTCCATTGTAAGCCAATTATTATAGAACAGGACATAGAGCCACAAGCCTTTGATAAAGTTAAAATTTTAGCTGAAGTCTCATGAATAGTTCCAGCTCTAGTATAACTGCCATTATTATCATCTTGCTCTACTCTAGTTACTGGTGCGGTAAATAAGTTTTCACTTGCATATTTATTATATTTGGCAGGTGTAACAAATTCTTGATAACCGTCCCAATACATTTTAGTAAAGAAATCATATTCAGTTTTTGTTAAACTAACACCATTATCATTTGTATAATATATATCTTCTTCAGCATAAACATTAATACCTGCAAGTAAGAACATACTTATTACTGATAACCACACAATTAATTTTCTTTTGATGAATAACTCACTCCTTTCCTTCTTCACAATATCGTATATTGAAGAAAAAGTGAAGTGAAAGCAATTCACACTATAAAAACGGGAAGTAAATATCTAAATAATTTTCCTTAAAATTGGAGTAAATTTGATATTCTTCATCAGATAATTTTTTTAAATCTTTTGTATTAAAAACGTAATCATCTACATCAGAATCAACATATAAAAGATTTAAACATAGATTTTTATTTAATAAATTATAACGATATCTAACTTCTTTTTTGGGATTATTATTAAAAACTATAATATAGGATTGATTTAAATTGTAATACATTTTCAAATTGCCATTCTCATAAGAATATTGTCTAAATTTTTCATCATATTTAAAATTTTTACGAATTAAATATTCATGCATATTTTGTTTTTTGAAGCTTTCAAAAGTTTCATCATGTTTTGAAAATAAATATTCATTTTTAAAATATCTAGTCAAATTAATATTAATAATTTCTTCATGTTTTTTATATATAACTTTAACATAAAAATTATCATATTCATCTTTTAAAGTATCATCTAAATACAAATTTTTAAAATCATTATAATCAGTAATTAACATATCAGAAGTACTTTTATATACACTTACTTGTTTACCATTTTTCTTTTCAACATAAAGATTAACATCAGCGATTAAGTTTTCATTAGTTTTCTTATCAATAACAGTT
Organism: bacterium; assembly: GCA_022779465.1. GTDB lineage: Bacteria > Bacillota_I > Bacilli_A > RF39 > UBA660 > CAG-533. The sequence continues at coordinate 63,738 of JALFTB010000020.1, read as the reverse complement.
CCTAATTTTAAATATGACCTGTTTTTAGAAATAATTAATACTCCATCCTTAATATTGTATTTTTCGCCTTCACCACGAATTCCATAAACGCTTATTGTATTATAGTTTTTAAAGAAATAATATGATAAAAATACAAAACTAACAATTATTAAAATTATAAAAATTATTTTTAAGTATTTATTTAAATTTCTTTGATGATTTAATAAATCTAAAACTACATCTTTATTTTTATCTTTTTTATTTTTATTATTAAATCTTTCACCAGCTAATAATTCATCTATAGAAACATCAAAGAAGTTACTCAGTAACACTAAAGTATCATTAAGTGGTAAAGCATTACCTTTCTCCCATTTATTAACTGTGGTCCTATGTACATGTACTTCATTACCTAATTGTTCTTGATTAAGATTTTTCTCTTCTCTTAATTTCTTAACAAATTCTCCAAATTTCTTTTGATCCATAATATTTGTCCTTTTTTATGCCAACTAAAATAATTATAATATATTTCTAAATAAAGTGGAAAAAAAAATAAGTAAATTACTTATTTTCTGCTTTTTTCTTTTTATCAGTGTATAAACTATTTAAAATTTTAACTTTAACGCCTTTTTCATATTTAAACATTTTTCTAACACCTTTTGGTAATTTCTTTTTATAAACTTTCATACTACGCCTCCTTAATCAACGTAAGTATTATATCATATTAATTAAAAATATAATACATTTTTTAATATTGATTTTAATAAAAAAATTTTATATTATTATTAACAGGTGAAGTCTATGTCATTAGTAAAAGTAAAAGAATATTTTAAACAATATAATATGGATAATCGTATTATTGAATTAAATGAATCCAGTGCAACTGTTGCAGATGCTGCACATGCACTATGTTGTGAAGAAAAAGAAATTGCTAAGTCTCTAGCATTTAAATTAGAAGATGAAGTAATCATGATTGTAACAGCAGGAGATGCTAAAATTGATAATGCTAAATATAAAGCATATTTTAAACACAAAGCAGCTATGTTAAAATTTGATGAAGTAGAAACTTTAGTAGGTCACGCTGTTGGTGGGGTTTGCCCATTTGCTATAAATGATAACATTAAAGTCTATTTAGATGTATCATTAAAAAGATTTAAATATGTTTATCCCGCATGCGGTTCAACAAATAGTGCCATTAAATTAACATTAGAAGAATTAGAAAAATACTCAAATTATTTAAATTGGGTAGACGTTTGTAAAGATTGGAATTAATAACAGATATATACTGTTATTTTTTTATCAGACATTTTTTTATTTCTGCCCGAATAACTAACATAATTGCAAGCAAAAATTGATTATTGCAAAAAAAGTATGTTATAATTAATTGTATTATGAGTATAGGAGAAGTAGATTATGAATAGAAAAGATGGAATTAAAGTAAAAAACTTAGATGGAATGCATGGATTAATAAATTTTGTTATGCCAAGACGTGCTGATTCTGAAGTATACATAAATACCAAATTAGATGTAACTAATTTAGTTGAATATATAAACAAAAAGAAAAAACAAAAAGGTAATGAAGATTTAACATATTTTCATGCTTTTGCAATTGGTATTGGTAAATTACTTTACAATAGACCTCTATTAAATAGATTTATTATTAATAAAACTCATTATGATCGTAAAGATATTACTTTATCATTTGTAGCAAAAAAAGAATTTAATGATCTTGCTGAAGAAACATTTAATGTAGTTAAAGTTGAAGAAAAAGATAACATTTTTACAATGAGTAATAAAATATCTGGTAAAGTGCATAAAGTTAGAGAGGAAAAGAAAACAAATGCTGCTGATAATTTTATAAACAATATTGGCAAATTACCAAAATTTATCAGATGGTTAATTATCAAAATAGTTAAATTTGCCGATAATCATGATTTAATTCCACAATCATTAACTAGTAATTCAATCTATCATTCTAGTGTACTACTATCAAATTTAGGAAGTATTAAATGCGGTGCTATTTATCATCACTTAACCGACTTAGGAACAAACAGCCTTCTTATTACTATCGGTGAAATAAAAGATGAACCTGTTGTTATTGATGGCAAGGTTGAAATTCGCAAAATGTGTGAATTTGGTGCAACATTAGATGAAAGAATTGGTGACGGATTCTATTTTGTTAAATCACTAAAATTATTAGAATACATGTTTAATAACCCAGAAGTCCTTGAGGAGGATGCTAATGTACGAATCATTGAAAAACAAGCTAAATAAACATTTAAATAATTTTAAAAGATTATTAGGAATTAATCCTAAAAATAAATGGGCTAATTATTATACAAAAACCCCTAAAGAAATAAAATATGATAATGGTAGTTTAATAGATGCAGTTCTATTATCTGCCTCTATGTATCCAAATAATATTGCTATCGAATATTACAACACGCAAATATCTTATGTTGAATTTGTAAACAAAATTAAAAAATGTGCTCGCAGCTTAAAAAGAATTGGTGTTGAAGAAGATGATCGTGTAACAATCTGTATGCCAAACACACCAGAAGCTGTAATTATGTTCTATGCTATTAATATGGTTGGTGCAGTAGCAAACATGATTCATCCCCTATCATCTGAAAATGAAATAAACTTTTATTTAAATAAAGCCAAAAGTAAAGTTATTTTAACAATTGATTTATGCTACCCTAAAGTTATGAATGCTATTAAAGATACAAAAGTTAAACACGTTGTTGTTTCTTCAGCAACTAAGTCTATGGGATTTGTAGTTGATACATTCTATTACTTATTTAAAGGACGCAAAAATGATAAAAGTATGAAAGAAAATAAAGAAATCGTTCTTTCTTGGCGTCAATTTATTAAAAATGGTGCTTACTATAATGAAGAGTATTACGTTAAAAGAAAAGATACTGATTTAGCAGTTATTCTTTATAGTGGTGGTACAACTGGTAAACCTAAAGGTATTTGTTTAAGTAATCTTAACTTTAATGCTGGTGCTATTCAAAGTAGATATATGTCTGATACTATGAAGCCTAGTAATTCATTTTTAACAATATTACCAAATTTCCATGCTTTTGGAATTGGAATTTCTACTCATACGCCCCTATATTCAGGTATGAAAGTAATTTTAATTCCCAAATTTGATATGAAAAAAATGAAAAAGATTTTAAAGAAGTATCATCCAAATGTAATTGCTGGTGTTCCTTCATTATTTGATGCTATCACAAAACTAAAATTAGGTCCTAATGATTTATCCGATTTAACTTTAGCAGTTTGTGGTGGCGATTCTATTACTATTGAAAATAAAAAGAAAATAAATGAATACTTTAAAGCTCATGGTTGTAAAACTGATCTTAGAGTTGGTTATGGATTAACTGAAGGAGCTGGGGCTTGTTGCCTATCTCCAGAAGGAATGGAAAAGAAAAAAGATATCATTGGTATTCCTTTTCCTAATTGTGTTTATAAAATCGTTGATCTAAATGATGGTCACGAAGTAAATCCTGGCGAAGATGGTGAAATCTTAATAAGTGGCCCTAATGTAATGTTGGGTTACCTTGATGAACCTAAAGAAACAAAAGAAACATTAACTAAAGATGAAAATGGAATTACATGGCTTCATACTGGAGACATGGGTTCTATGGATAATAAAGGATTAATTTATTATCGTTCAAGAATTAAACGTATGATTATCACTAATGGTTATAATGTTTATCCAAGCTACATTGAAGAATTACTTGCTAAAAATGAATATGTTTTCCAAAGTGCTGTAATTGGTGTTTCACATCCTTATAAAGGAGAAGTTGCTAAAGCATTTGTTGTTCTTAAAGAAGGCATAAAACCATCACTAGAAGTTAAAAGATCAATTAATAAATATCTTAAACAAAATCTTGCAAATTATGCTATTCCTCAAGATATTGAATATGTAGATGGACTTCCAATGACCTTAGTCGGTAAAGTTTCATATAAAGATTTACATTAAAAAAAGTGCAAAATTTATGCACTTTTTTTGTATTCAAATCCTTTACTATATTTAAGTATTTTATTAAGAACTCTTTCGCCTTCACTACCATCTAACACAACTGGTTGATAATTATTTATATATTTAACACTTGAAACAGATGCTGGTATTATTGAAATATTATCATCAAGTTGTAATTTACCATTAACAAATTTAAAAGTTTGTTGATAAATAAAAGTATCCTTATCAGGTGGATTTTGATTACCACCAAAAGAAAAGTTACCCATTGAATATAATATATATTTATCATTATATTTTTCAATACCTTGAATTAAATGAGGATGAGCCCCTAAAACTAAATCTACACCATTATCAATTAAATAATGCCCTAAATTTTCTTGAAAAGTAGCTTGAACATAGTCACCTTCTATACCCCAATGCATAGAAGCTATAATCAAATCACAATTTTGTTCTTTTAAATAATTAATTGCTTTTAAACACTCATTATATTTTCGTCCATATATATCTAATAAAGCAAAAAAACCAATTTTAATTCCATTAACTTCTTTAATTAAATATTTACTACCACCATAATAATCAACATTTGCTTCATTTAAAGTCTTTACAGTCTCTTCATATCCTTTTTCACCAAAATCATAAGCATGATTATTAGCAAAGCTCACAACCTCTATATTACCCTTTTTTAACACATTAACATAAGAAGTTGGTGCCTTAAAATTAAATTTTTTCTCTACTCTATCATTCGAACTGGTTAATTGACCTTCCAAGTTAACAATTGATAAATCATCACTTTCAAATAAATATTTAACTTTTTTAAAATAATAACCATAATCTCCATTATTATCATCTAAATATTTATCATATCTAGTCGCATATCCATATCTTGAATCCCAACCGATTGTACAATCACCTGCCGCTGTTATTTTTACACTTTTAATATCATCACTACACACTTTCTGTATAATGATAGGTTTACTAATAACAACATTTTGAGGCTTATAAAAAATATTTTTAAAAGAATATATCTCTATCAATAAAATTAATACATATATACCCAAATAAAAATATTTCTTTTTCATACAATCCACTCCAAAAACTATTTTTTAATATTTTTGCCAGCTAATAAAATTGTTTTCTTTGCAAGTACTGTTAAACTATCAACAATATTTTCTTTTTCTAAATCAATACCTAACTGATTAAATGCTACCGATAACTCAGTACATCCAGCAATAACTGCTTCACAATTACTATCTTTAAAATACTTTACAATATTCATAAGTTCTTCTTTACTAGGTATTTTATTTTGTTTTACATCATCATAAATAATTGACATAACCTTTTTTTGAATTTCTTCATTAGGTTTAAATATTTCTAATTTATCTTCAGCATACTTATCATAAACACCCGATTGAATAGTTCCATCAGTAGCCATTAAGCCAATTTTTTTAATACCTCTATCAATCACATTATTTACAGTTTCTTTTACAATATTAAGTATCGGTATATTTACACTTTTAGCTACTTCATCATAAAAATAAGTTGCTGTATTACATGGCATAACTATAAATAATACATTATTATTTTCAAGTAATTTAGCTGCTTCAATCATCTCATAAACCGGATTAGTTTTACTATCATCTAAAATATAAGCAGTTCTATCAGGTATACTTGAATATTGACATATAAGCATATCAACATTTTCTTGATCACAAGTAGCTTCTGTATTATTAATAACTATCTCCATAAATTTGGCAGTAGCCATAGGGCCTAACCCACCAATTACACCTACTAAATTATTTCTCATAATACTTTCTAAACTTTCTAATATGATTAATTAAAGCCATATTAATATAAAACTTTCTCTTTAAAGAAAAATCTTTTTTATAATCTAATGGATTATTTCTCTTTAACTTTTTATATTCTTTAATTAATTCTTTATCTTTAACATATTTCTTAATTACACAAAATGGAATTATTCTATATAGTTCTTTACCCTTTTGTTCATATTTATCTTTAACATTTTCATAGATATAAGCATCTACACAGGGTTCTAAATAATTAGTATGACCTGCTCCCATATAAAAATTACTTCTACCTAATCTAACATTAACTTCAAAGAAATAAAAATCTTTAGTTTCATCATCATACTTAACATCAAAATTAGCATAACCTTTATAATTAGTTTCCTTTAAGAATTTCTTAGCTGCTTCTACTAATTTCTCATCTTCTGTATTTACTATAGCAGAATAATTTCCCGTAACATCTGGTCCTTTTTCTTCAAGTAAAACTCTACCAACTGATGAAAATAATACATTACTATTTTGATCACAGAAACAAGTTAAAACTCTCATATTTGCATCTGTACCTTTAATATATTCTTGTACTACAAAATCATCATTATATCCAGCACCAAAACATCTATCAAGAATAGTAATTAATTCTTCATAAGAGTTAATTATAAATACTTTCATCTTACCTTCAAAACTAATTCTTTGATAAACAGCTTTATTAGATACTTTACCAACAATTGGATATTTAAATGGAATAGAAGTATCTTTATAATTATCTTTATTTAAAATAATAGTTTTAGGATAATTAATTCCCACTTTTTCACAAACATCATAGAAGTTTTCTTTTTCCACTACTCTATTTAATGTCTTTAAATCAACGGTTGGTATAACATAATATTTATCTAATACATCTTTATTTCTAACAATTGTATCAACATAATCTTCAGAACAACCAAAAAGTAATAATTTAGTATCTGGATATTGTTTCTTTAAATCAACTAAATAATCAATTAATTTATCTTCTTTCATTCCATCTACTGTATAAGTTTCTGTAATTTTACTATAATTAGTCATCCAATAAGTATATTTACCTATAATAATAGACTTAACATTATAAAATTCATAAAATGTTCTTGCTACACTATAAGCTCCTACATCTATTCCTAAAATAACTGGTTTAAATTTAATGTCATTCATCAATATCACCTAAATTAATTATATCATATAAATGAACAAACATATATGATATAATTATAATGTGGTGATAATATGAAGTATGATGTTTTAATTATAGGTTGTGGACCTGCAGGTATCTTTTCAGCCCTAGAACTTTTAAAAAACAAACCTGACTTAAAAATAGCTATGTTTGACAAAGGTCGAAACATAAAAATAAGAAAATGCCCTAAAGCTAAATTAGGTAAATGTGCCGGATGTATTCCTTGTAACATATCTTGTGGTTGGGGTGGTGCCGGAGCTTTCTCTGATGGCAAATTATCCTTAAACAAAGATGTTGGAGGTTGGTTAGAAGATTACCTTGGCAGTGATAAATTAAATGAATATATTAAATACGTAGATGATATTTATTTAGATTATGGTGCTACTAAAGAAGTAATTTATAATCAAAAATTTGCTGATGAATTTGCTAATAAATGTACTGCTAATAATTTAAAATTAGTAAAATGCCCTGTTAGACATCTAGGTACTGAAAAAACTCAAATAATCATGGATAAAATGTATGAAACTATTAAAAGCTATAAAAATGTTGAAATATATGACCTTGCAGATGCCATTGATATAGATTTAGATAAAGAAAAGAAAGTAATTATTGATATTAACGGAACTCAAAAAGAATTTATTGGTGATAATATTATTTTAGCAGTTGGTCGCAGTGGATCAGAATGGCTTCAAAATACATGTAAAAAACATCATTTACCAATTGAAGGAAATCAAATCGATATTGGTGTCAGAGTTGAACTTCCAAGAACAATAACTGACTTTTTAACCAACGAATTATATGAATTTAAAATATACAATACTTCAAAAACAACCGATAATATTGTTCGAACTTTCTGTATGAATCCCGGTGGATTTGTTAGTCAAGAAAATTACGATGATAATATCGCCGTTGTCAATGGTCATTCATTTAAAGATATAAAAAGCGAAAATACTAACTTTGCTTTATTAGTATCTGCAAACTTTACTGAACCATTTGATGAACCAATAAAATATGGTAAATATATTGCTGAACTTTCAAATATGTTAACTGGTGGAAAAATTATGGTTCAAAGATTAAAAGACTTAAAACAAGGAAAACGTTCAACATATAATAAAATGAAAAAACTTTGTTATGAACCTACTTTAAAAGACGCAGTTCCTGGAGATCTATCATTTGCTCTTCCCCATCGTATCCTAGTTGCTCTTTTAGAAACATTAGAGGCTTTAGATAAAGTTTGTCCAGGTATTAATGGTGATTCAACAATTCTTTATGGTGTTGAAGTAAAATTTTATTCAACTAAAGTTAAAGTTAATAATAATTTAAAAACAAATATAGATGGCGTTTACGCTATTGGTGATGGTGCTGGTATAACCAGAGGTTTAATTCAAGCATCAATTAGTGGTGTTATCGCAGCAAGAGATATTTTAAAATGAAAAATATATACATAATTGTTTCAAATTCTGGCTCATTAGTATCAAAAGTTTTAAAATATTTTACTAAAGAAGAATACGTACACGTCACAATATCTTTAGATAAAAACCTAAAAAATGCCTATTCATTTGGTCGTAAATACACCTATATCCCCTTACCTGGCGGTTTAATAAACGAATACTATGAACGTAGATGTAAACATTTTTCTAAATCAAAAATAAAAATATATCAATTAAATATTACAAATAAACAATATAATGATCTAAAAGATGATTTAAAAAATAATTACATCAAATACAAAAGTAAATATAAATATAATCTTATCGGTTTATTATATATTAAAAGAAAAAAAATAAAGCATCGTAAATATCATTATTGTTGTAGTCAATTTTGTGGAAAATTGTTAAGTGAAAATGGTATTCTTTCTTTTGATAAAGACTATTCACTTCTAGAACCAAAAGATTTCTTTAATTTAAACAATGTTATTTATGAAGGTACAATATTAGATTATTTAAGCAAAGAAAAAGGATTTTAACAATCCTTTTTCTTTTTAGTTAAACAACCCTTTAAAGTATCAATTATAGAAGGAGCATCATCATCTTCTGCTTTATTATAATCACTATAACTTTTAAACATTTCACATGTTTCTTTATGATTTAAAGTTCTAAAATTAAAATCTAATAATGCCATTGTTTCATCATCACTATAATGAACAACTTTATTTTCATGACTAAAAGCAACTGCCAAGCCATTATTACGAGAAAATTCTTCATAACATAAATCATATAACCCTTTCGGTATATGTCTTTCTAAACTTTCCCCATCTATTCTTCTAATAAAATATACACCATACTCATCAGAATAATAATAAGCATACTGTACTTTCATCATCATAACCATCACCTTTAAAAATTATATTACTATATGAGCAAAAAAATATCAACAAAAAAGAATTATTAAAATTCTTTTCCGTGCCATTTAAAATTAACTACTTCAGGAATATCTACACCATTTTCTTTAATATATTCATTATGATAATCTAAAGTATCTAAACATTTCTTTTGTAAAGATTTCTTTCTATTAGAGTTAATTTTCGTATATTTTAAAACATCTAAAACTAAATGATATCTATCTAACTTATTTACTACTCTCATATCAAAAGGAGTTGTAATAGTTCCTTCTTCTGTATATCCATGAACATGCATGTTTTGATTAACTCTCTTATATGTTAATTGATGAATTAAATGTGGATAACCATGGAATGCAAAGATAATTGGTTTATCTTTTGTAAATAATTTATTATATTCTTCTTGAGTTAATCCATGTGGATGATCTTCATTTGAAACAAGCTTCATTAAATCAACTACATTAACTACTCTTACCTTTAATTCAGGAATATTATCCTTTAAGATTTGAGTTGCCGCTAAAGTTTCTAAAGTTGGGGTATCTCCAGCACAAGCAAGCACTACATCAGGATTTTCATCACTAGCCCATTTAAAGATATCCACACCTTTTGCACAATGTTTTTTAGCATCTTCAATATTTAACCATTGAGGTCTTTCATGTTTAGATGCCACAATTACATTAATATAGTTTTTAGTTCTTAAAACATGGTCTGCACAACTAAGCAAAGTATTTGCATCAAAAGGTAAATAAATTCTTGTCACATCAGCTTTCTTAGTAACAAGATGATTTAAAAATCCTGGATCTTGATGTGTAAAACCATTATGATCTTGTTGCCAACAATGACTAGTTAAAATAAAATTTAAAGATGAAATATCTTTTCTCCATGGAATATCAGCACACATTTTAAGCCATTTAGCATGTTGACTAACCATTGAATCAACTATTCTAATAAATGCTTCATAACTATGCATAATACCATGTCTACCAGTTAAAATATAACCTTCAAGTAAACCTTCACATACATGTTCAGATAAAATACTATCAACAATTTTACCATTAGGTTTTAAATATTCATCATAATCATAAGTTATACCATTCCATTTACGATTAGTAACCTTAAACATCTCATTAAATTTATTACTCATCGCTTCATCTGGACCAAATAACTTAATATCATCATTCTTTTTAAATACTTCTTTTAAGAAATGTCCTAAAGTATACATATCACTAGCATTAATAGAACCATGACCTTCAAACATTAAACCATATCTAGTATAATCAGGAATATCTAAATCTTTAAGTAATAATCCACCATTAGCAATTGGATTAGCACTCATTCTTTTCTTACCCTTAGGAGCAATATCCCTTAAAGCCTTAATAAGTTTACCATTCTTATCAAAATAATCATCTATTTTATAACTTTTTAACCATTTTTCTAATTGTTCAACATTCTCAATATGTTCTTCATTAACTGGAATTGGTACTTGATGAGATCTAAATGTTCCTTCAATCATATTACCGTCATATTTCTTAATTCCCGTCCATCCCTTAGGCGTTTGTAATATTATCATTGGCCAATTCGGTCTTGTACTATCTTTTTTAATTCTAGCACTATTTTGAATATTCTTAATTTCAAGAATAACTTTATCTAAAGTTTTAGCCATTTTTTGATGCATTACAATTGGATTACTACCACTAACTATATAAGGATGATATCCCATTCCTTCAAAATATTTTTTTAATTCAGTTTCATCAATTCTAGATAATATTGTCGGATTAGCTATTTTATAACCATTTAAATGTAATATCGGTAAAACTGCTCCATCACTTACAGGATCAATTATCTTATTTATTTGCCAAGAAGCTGCTAAAGGTCCTGTTTCTGCTTCTCCATCACCGATAACACAAGCAGCTATTAAACTAGGATTATCTAAAACTGCTCCATAAGCATGAGCTAAACTATAACCAAGTTCTCCACCTTCATTAATACTACCAGGAACTTCTGGTGCTACATGACTGGGTGTTCCTCCTGGAAAACTAAATTGTTTACATAATCTTGTAAGTCCTTCTTCATCTTGACTTACTTCTGGATATAATTCACTATAAGTTCCTTCTAAATATGCATTAGCTATCATAGCTTGTCCACTATGACCAGGACCAGATACATAAATCATATTTAAATCATATTTATTTATAACTCTATTTAAATGAACATAAACAAAATTTTGTCCTGGTGCACTACCCCAATGACCAACTAATTTTTTCTTTACATCATCTATCGTTAATTTTCTTTTTAATAATGGATTATCTTTTAAATATATTTGTGCACAAGATAAATAATTTAATACTCTAAAATATGCATCAATTTTCTTTAATTCTTCATTCACATTTATCACCCTTTATTATCTCTATTATTATACTAAATTTTAAATCAAATAAAAAGATGATAATAAAAAAAATCTCATAAAGAGATTTAATTTTTAAATGGTCGAGAAGACAGGATTCGAACCTGCGACCCCTACGTCCCAAGCGTAGTGCACTACCAAACTGTGCTACTTCTCGATATAATGGTGCGCCCAGAGGGAGTCGAACCCCCAACCTTTAGATCCGTAGTCTAACGCTCTATCCAATTGAGCTATGAGCGCATCCCACCAACCAATTACTAGAACATTATAACACAATTTTAGAAAAAATAAAGCCTTTTTTTGCAATTAGATAAGAAAACTTACCAAACTAATATAATAATATGCCAATTTATTCAAAAATTTTCATTCACAAAAGATGAATAATACAAATTTTAAAATTTTAGAGTTATTTTTTTAAAAACTATGTTATAATTATCATGGTGAGAATATATGGACAACATAGTAGCAATCAAAATTATATTCGAAAATGGAGATAACATTCTTATTGATAAAAAAGAATTTACAGATTTTTATATCTCAAATCTTAACAATCAAGGGGAGGAAATCCCTTATGAACCAACTCTATTAAAAAATAAATTATATGCTAACTTCTGTCTATTAAAACTTAATAACCAAATTATTGACTATACTAAAATAAATAGATTAAAACAAAAATCTGATATTACTGAAATTCAAATAATATTTAATAATAACAAATTTTTAAAATTTGATATTGCTTCAGATGCTGATCCATTTGCTGAAAAATATGAAAATTCACATGAATACATTTATGAAGATGAAAACACTTTTGGATTACTTTTATCAGAATATAACATTAAATATAAAGAAAACTTGTTTGCTTAAACAAGTTTTTTTAATTTTGTTGATTTAAATCAATTTGATCTCCATTATCTAATAAAACAGTTAAACCATTTTTCTTTTTTGTTATTTTATTTACTGGATATTTATCAAATTTCTCTGTTACATAATCATATCTATAAAAATATTTACTATTAACAACATAAATATAATCATTATCTCTAACCATATAATCTACAGATATTTCTTCTTTATCACTATCTAATACCGCTTTATTAGTTATATAATCAATTAACTTCATATTATAATTAACTTTAAATTTAATGTCTGCAAAACAAAATGGATATGCAAGTAAATTTAAATTTTTCTTATAATTATCATACAATTCTGGTCCTGAACTAGTTATTATATAATCATGATTACCTGATTTAACAATTAAAATATCAGCATAACTACATTCACCAGTATAAGTACCACCATAAGAAATAAAAGTAAAATCATCAGCTTTAATAGAAGAACTTACCTTCTTAAAATTATCCACTTTATAATTTTCATTCAAATAAATATTTCCATCACTTGTTAAAACATAAACCAAATAAGAACCTTCATCTGGAATTACATAAAGTTTTTTAATACTCTTATCTTTTAAATAACCACTTTCAACTTTAGGATTTTTATCTATTGATTCATAAAGAATACCATTTTCCACACTAAGTTTAGCATAAACTAAATCATTATCTTTTTCATAAGTAATATTATTATCAGATTTCTTATTATAATCAACATCATTTATATTTTTAAAGTTTTCAGCTATATCAGAAAAAATATAATCTTCAACTTTAATTGTTATTTTTTCCGGTTTATGAGTAGTAGTAGTTTCTGCATTTATTGTTGTAGAAGTAATACTAGTAGACTTTGAATCATTATTATTTACTTTATTTTTACTTTTATTTACAATCAAATAAACAATTCCTATACAAAGTATTAAAGCAATAACACTAACAATTATAATAATATATTTCTTTTTCTTAGAACTTACTTTATCCATATAAACTCCTTTATTATCATAATAATATCATAATTATTTAATAATAAAATCACTTATAGTTAAGTTGTCATTTAATATACAAAAAAAACGACTCTTTAACAAGTCGTTTAATTCTTTTACTCGAACTAGCGAGTTCATTTCATCATGGTGGCTTCAGCGGGAATTGAACCAGCGACACAAGGATTTTCAGTCCTCTGCTCTACCGACTGAGCTATGAAGCCAAAATGGCGGTTCGTACGGGATTCGAACCCGTGATCTTCTGCGTGACAGGCAGACGTCATAGGCCTCTAGACTAACGAACCAAAATTGGTTGCGGGAGCTGGATTTGAACCAACGACCTCAAGGTTATGAGCCTTACGAGCTACCAGACTGCTCTATCCCGCGATATCTATGGCGGAGAAAAAGGGATTCGAACCCCTGCGCCGTTGCCGACCTCCTGGTTTTCAAGACCAGTCCCTTCAACCAGACTTGGGTATTTCTCCGTTTCCTTCATAGGAACAAATTGATTATAACACATAAATAAAAAATTAGTCAACAAAAAGTAAGCTTTTTCTAGAAAAATAACAAAAAATAATAAAAATGTTAAAAAACCCTTGCCAATCCAGGAAAAAATTGATATACTCAAGTAGTCTTAATTAATTAAGACAAATGTGCCCGCCCGAGTGGCGGAATAGGTAGACGCACAGGACTTAAAATCCTGCGAGCATAATAACTCGTGCCGGTTCAAGTCCGGCCTCGGGCACCAAACTTATTTTTTCACATTTATATGTGGGCGATTAGCTCAGTTGGTTAGAGCACCTGCCTTACAAGCAGGGGGTCGTAGGTTCGAGTCCTACATCGCCCACCAGATTTGCCGACATAGCGTAACTGGCAGCGCAACTGACTTGTAATCAGTAGGTTGGGGGTTCGACTCCCTCTGTCGGCACCATTTAAATTGTGGAGGGATAGCGAAGTGGTCAAACGCGGCAGACTGTAAATCTGTTCCTTCGGGTTCCATAGTTCAAATCTATGTCCCTCCACCACTTAAAATATTGCCTCGTAGCCAAGTGGTAAGGCATCAGACTTTGACTCTGACATTTCGGTGGTTCGAATCCCCCCGGGGCAGCCAATTTTTTATTTTCGTCCTGTTAGCTCAGTCGGTAGAGCATTTGACTTTTAATCAAAGGGTCTGGAGTTCGAATCTCCAACAGGACACCATTTTAAAAAAACAAAGAGCAGTTATTGCTCTTTTTTTAGTTTATCATAAGACTCTTTAATCCATTCATCTAATTTATTATGTAAAGGAAGAAAACCACTAATACTTTCTTTAATATTTCTAGTTCCATTTTCATTATCATTATAATTCATATTCTTAATAGATAAATTTAAATGCTTATTATCATGATCTATTCCAATTATATTGGCATAAATCTTTTCCCCTATTTTAACATAATCATTAATATCTTTAACAAAATTATTATCAATTTCAGATATATGGATTAAACCAGTATATTCATCATTAACACTTACAAATATACCATAATTCTCAATCCCAGTAACAGTTACTTCAATAATGTCACCTAAATTAAAATCCATTCTCCTCACCTCTTTAAAGATTATAACATTATTTTCATAAATAACCAAATATGTTATAATTTAAGAGGTGACCAAAATGGAAGAAAAAATATTAGAAGTTATAAATCAAATTAATCCTTATCTTAATAGTGATGGAGGAAATATTGAATTTATTAAATATGAAGACGGAACAGTATATGTAAAATTAACTGGAGCCTGTGGTTATTGTATGTATAAAAATGATACTATTGATGATTTTGTTTTAAGATCAATTCAAGAAGAAGTTCCCGAAGTTAAAGAAGTAATTAACGTTGAACTTTAAAAATCCACATATAAGCTTTAATATCGTTCTTTATTGAAAGCCTTGAATATATCTTTGTAATTAAAGATTCATATTCATGGCTTTTTTTCATATATAAAAACATCTTTTTATTTACTTCCCTACTCTCAATATACTGATCATATAGATTAAAGAAATAAGAAGGATATATAAGTCTTACTAAAAACATATTAGCCATTATATTATTAAAATTTAAATTATTTACAATTGTTAAAATTTCTGAATCAGTCAAAATATCCTCAAAAAAACTCATTTTAATATATTCAGCAATATCCCTAACATTTAAATCAATAATCATATTAGCTGGATTATAATAACTTATTGCCTTAATTGGTGAAGTAATCCTTCGATGACTAATCGCATAAATAAGTTCACCACTTCCATACATATCAATAAGATTATTATAATAACTAATCGCATTTTCTGTTAATCCAATATAATAATTCATTGCATAAAACACATTAACATCATTAACTACTTCATTTAATTGAGTTTCATAATAATCAATTCTCTTAGACCATACATCACTCCAATTATAATCACCATTAAGAATATAAGATGAAAATAATAATGGATTTATCTCTTTATTTAAATCACATCTAACTTTAAATAAAACATATTTTTCTTCTTCAATTAAAGTAAATAATTCTTTATCTTTATTTAGTACTAACAAATGATATGGTTCTTTTGTATTATTTAAATAATTAATTATTCTTTCTAATTCACTAACCTCTATAATTAATTTATTTAAAATATATAAACCATCATCAGTATAAATATAGTAGCTATCATCTACCTCATCCATCTTCTTTATAATTAAATTGTAATAATAATTTAAAATATTTTCCATATTATTATATATGAAAAAAAATCAGTAATATACTGATTTTATAAACTCATTCCTGATGTTGGAACATCAAACATATTTCCTGTTGTTCCTGGTGAAAAAGGACTAATTTCTTGTGATGTTTCTTGAACTACCGGAGTAGCAGTTGCAGCTGGTGCTACATTTTGAACAATAGGTGCTGTCTCATTAGGTGCTTTAGTTAAACCCATTTTCTTATCTAACTCCGCAACTAATTGTTGATGATAAAGAAAATCTGCATTTATTTCATCTAAGAAATCCATTATTTTAATATTTTTAGTAGCCATCTCTTGTTCAATTTTAGCCATTTCATCTTTTAATTCATCAACACTCATAGCTGATGTATCTGGATAACCTGCTAAAGATTGAGTAGTATCTTGACTAACAGTAGGTGCTTCTGGTGTAGTTAAAGGTTGAGTTTCAGGAGCAACTGGAGCACTAGGAGTTTGACCTATTATATCTGCATTAGTTACACCACTCATAGCTGGTTCTTCCATAGTTAAAGGTTCAACAGTAGGAGCAACAGTTACAGGTGCAATAGGTTCAGTTGGTAAACTCATTGCATCTATTTGATTAGTATAAGCACTCTTCATTTTTTGTGCTTGATCTTTAGTTATTGCAATAACCTTAGATGTACCTTGTATATTCATTTTTATGCCTCCCACTTTAAATATTTAACATTTGGATTTTCATGACCAGTCAATATAGATTTCATAATTGACTTTAATGTAGTCCAATCTTCATCAGTCATAGTTTGAGCTAACATATTAGCAGCCCCTACTTCTGATACATACATCTTAACTAAATCATTTTCTACAATTTCATTAAGTGTATAAAATACATATCTTTTACCAGTATTTTGTAATTCAAAATAACTGATAATATCTGCTTCAATAATTTCACCATTTACTCTTTGTAATTTAACTTTAGTATCCATCCAATACCTCACTATTCTAATAAAATATTAACACAAAAATCAATTAACTTCAATTAATTTTTTTAATAATAAAATGTTTACAATCACTTGCACAAAAATCTTTAAAATAACTATCAACATTATTATAATTATTTATATTATTAACCTTTTTATTTTTAGAATCATAAAAACCCTTAAGTCTTAACTTACCATAAGCCCAATCACCAACAATATAATCATAATCTTCAAAATAATCAGTTAGTTTACTTTCAACTTCTGGTAATTCAAAACCTTCTCTGTAATCCTTTAATAACTCATAAGTGTGCTCATTAATAGTAACACTTTTCATACCTATAACCTCCCTGCAATCATGGCAATTACAAAACCAACCATAATTTCTGTAACCATTATACTAAGTAAAACTAAAGTATCAACAAAACCACTTCCTGAAGTTAAAACCACATTTAATCCAATTGGTTTAACCTTAAGTTTACTCTTATTTAAATCCTCTTCTTCACTAGTAATAATGTTATTAATTTCATTTATTTTTAAATTAGATAATTGAACAACTTCATTTATAGATAAACCATGTCTTTGATACATAGTCTTCGATAACAAGTCAGGTTCAATTTCTTCAAAATGTAAATCACTATCTTCAAAGTATATCTTTTTCTTTCTTAAATAATACTTTTGAACATAATAAGGATTAGTAGAAGCCATCTCATTTATTTGGGCTATCTTTCGATCTTTAGCTAAAAATAAATCATCATAAACTTCTATATCATCACTAGTAGCTTTAACATTAATATTCTTTAAAAGAATCATTCTAATTAAAAGAAGTTCAATCTCTTTAATAGTATCATTCTTTTCTCTACTCATACTATTTAACCAATCATTATAATCATTTAAATAACCTATAAATCTATAATATTCTTCATTAGTTAAACCATATATTTTAAAGTTATCTCTTAAACTCTTTTCACTACTAGTTCTATAAGGATTAATGATGTTAATTTCACCATATATTCTTACTAATACTTCAATAACTTTAAGTTCAAAAATATGAGCTAAAGAATAATCTTTATCTTGTTTTTTTAATAAATAAGCATTTATACCATTATTAATAAATTCATTAATAAAAATATTATTCATTAACATCTACCTTTCTATTATTAATATACCACAAATAGATATTAAATAAAATAATAAATTAATTAGTTTTAACTATCTTACTTTCAGATTCATATAATCCATTATATATAGAAGGTATCTCCCCTTGTATTATTTTAGACGATATTAAAATATCCATACTAGTTATATTTTCTTTATTAATAAAAGGAACAACAATATCACTAAATATCTCAATATTTAAATATAATTCTACTTGTAAAGAATTAATTCCATAAGTTTTAATTTTAGTCTTAACACTACCATTAACATACCTAATATAATTGATTTTAGCACTGATTTTAGGTCCTAAATTAGCAAGTAATAAATTACTACTATAATTATAAAAAGGCATCTCTAAAATCATAAAATTATCAAATACCTTAACATCATAACTATAACCACTAAAATCATATTTAGGAATCATTTCCATAACCGAAGATTTAATATCAATTAAAATATCATAAGTATTCTCTAAATTATAATCAACATCACTAACCTTCTTATCCCTATAATTAATCTTAATTAAATCATTAATATTATATTTCTTTAAAGTATCACCCTTAATATTAGCATTAACCGTATTAATAATCACATCTTTAATAATAATCTTACTAATATCTATCATCTGATTAGATACCCTTTTACCAATCGTATTTAATAATAAAGAAGTCATCATAACAATAAATAAAATAAAAATTAATCCTAAATTACTATGATTCTTTTTAAACTTAACCATTCTCATATTAAATAATATGAAAAAAAAAGAACTATATTAAAATAATCCTAGTTCTAAATATTTATTTGCAAGTACTACTCCTATTGCAATAGTTATAATAATAAAAATAAATACTAATATTTTAATTAAAGCTGAATTAGATTTTATATCATCTTGCATATCTTTAAAATCTTCAAAATCATCTTCTTTAACAGCTAACTGTCCTGTATAGAAAGTTTCTTCAGTATCTGGAATTATTGAAGTAGCTGCTGTCTTACTATTATCTTCTTCTTTTGCATCATCATCTGCTAAATCTAATAATTCAGCATCTTTTTGTCTATTTCTAAGTTCTAATTCTGTAATTGTATTTATTAAATTAACTAATTCTTTTTCTGCTGGAGTTTCTTCTCTTTGTCCATACTTTTTATTTACTTCATCAACTAGCTTAGAAGCATTATAAGATCTATTTAATCTATCTAATTCATAATCTACTGATTTATCACTTTTAGCTTTATCTAAAATACTATTAATATCATATTCTTTAGTATCTTCTTCATCTTTTCTAACTGGTTCTTCATAATTATCAATAGATATAGATTTTCTCTTAGGTAAATTATCTCTATATTTTTTATCTAACATATCTCTAATTTGATCTACATCAATATTTCTAGCATTACTCTTTAATATTTCAACATTATTATTAACATCAAACTTATCATAATTTAATGCTTCATAAGAACGATATAATTCTTTATTACGATCTGTTCTACTTTTTAATGCTGGTGTATCTAATTCATATTTATCCATTCGACAATTCATAATAATCACCTATTCTTTTTATATCATATCATAATTTGTCAAATATTGAAATACAACCTTGCTAAAACTCATAAAAGATTTGTATAATATTTATGGAGGAACTAAAGTGGAAAAAGTAAAATTAAATAAAGATATGTGCATTGGTTGTGGTGCTTGTTGTAGTATTGCTAGTGAGAACTTCACTTTTGATGGTGCTACTGCTAAAGTAATTAATGAAGAAGTAACTGACCAAGCTAAAGAAGCACGTGATTGTTGTCCAGTTGGAGCAATCTCAATTGAAGAAGAAACTAAAAATTAAAAGATACCAATTATAAAAAGGTATCTTTTTTTATTCAGAATCTTCAATAAAATTTTTACTTTTATGAGGTTCGTCAAATAATAAATCTAAATAATTTTGTTGTCTTAATGCTTCATATAAAACAATTGCTACTGAATTAGATAAGTTTAAAGCTCTTACCTTATCAGTCATCGGTATTCTTAAACAATGATCTAAATGTGGTTTTAATAATTTAGGTGGTATTCCTGTTGACTCTTTTCCAAAAAAGAAATAAATATTTTCCTTAGTATCACTATAATCAAAACTAGTATGAGGTTTATGTCCATATCTAGTTAAATAATAAAATGTACCTTCATTCTTACTATAAAAATCTTCTATATTTTCATAAACAGTATAGTCACAATCTTTAATATAATTAACTCCACTTCTTTTAATATAACTATCATCTAAACTAAAACCAAGTGGTTTAATTAAATGTAATTTTGTATGAGTTGCTACACAAGTTCTCATAATATTTCCAGTATTACCAGGTATTTCTGGTTCAAATAAAACAATATTTAACATCCTATTTACCTAATTCATATTTATCTATTAATTGTTCAAAAGAACCAACTTTAAATAAATATTCACTACTATCAATATAATCCTCTGGTACATTATCTTTAAAATAAATTATAGCTGGTAAAACAATTGAAGATTTAGTTGTAACATTTAAAGTCTTATTAAGACCAGTAATCTCTTTTTTATCATTTATATAAGATGTACCATCAACATAAATAAAATTATCTTCAAGTTCATTAATCTTTAATTGTCTTCTTATTTGTCTTTCTAAATCATAAATATTTTTATCACCAACATAACTTAAATATAAGAAAGTATCTCCCGATAATTCAGTTACTGCACTACTAAGTTCATTATATTGAATAGTTGATACATACTTAGAAATATAACTACTATTAGACTTACCACCTTCATAATTACGATAAATATTACAAATAATTATTGTAAGTAAAATAGTAACACCTAAAATTAAACATAACTTAATAACATTTTTCTTTTTACTCATTTAAACACCTCTATTATAATTTTATCACAACCCCATCAAAAAAAGAAGAATTAATCCTTCTTTAATTTATATTTATACTTCTCATATAAAGATTTAAATCTATTATAATGAACTATTTCTCTTTGTCTTAAAAATAATAAAACATTAATAACATCTTCATCTTTAGCAATATCTATTAAATGTTCATAAGTTACTCTTGCTTTTTCTTCAGCAGCCATGTCTTCAGCTAAATCTGCAACCGGATCTCCTACTGATGCAAAATATGAAACATCAAAAGGAACTCCATTAGAATTTACTGGATAAATACCATATCCATTTTCAACATAACTAGCAGTTAATCCATTAGCTTCTAATTCTTCTTTAGTTGCTCCTTTAAGTAATTGATGAACCATAACACAAATCATTTCTACATGACCAAACTCTTCAGTTGCAATATCATTAAGTAAAGCTCTTCCTTCATCAGTAGGCATAGTAAACTTTTGACTAAAATATCTTAAAGCAGCACCTAACTCCCCATTAGCGCCACCATATTGAGTAATTAAATACTTAGCCATTCTAATATCTTTTTTCTTAATATCTATTGGATAAGGTAATTTTTTATCATACTTAAACATTCATACCCTCCCAAGGCCAAGGACCTTTATACCAAGTATAATTATCTTTAATATCATCACAAACTTCTAAAGGATTATACTTCTTATTATATTTACTAATACACATTTCAAGTTCACCAGCATACATCTTAAATAATTTATATAACTTATCATTATTAGGTTCTAAATCAAGTTTTAAATTAAGATCATTAACTGTAAAAGATAACTCTCTAATCTTTAATAATTCTCTTTCTTTTTCACTATTTATTTTAATTTCACTAGGTCGATAATTTTTATAAGGTTCATATTCATCACTAAACATATTACCAAGTATTAAACCTTCTTTAGGACTTAATATTTCATCTCTAGTTTTAGTTAAATTAAAATAATCTTTAAGTAAATATTCATCATCAAAACTAAATAACATCTTAATACCTCCAATGTATAATATGTAACTTAGATAAAATGACTAAGGCAAAGGCCCTTTTTTGATTAATTTAATCAACTATTTCCATAATAATAAGAGGTGATTAATATGTTTTTATTATGTTTAAAAATATTCTTTGCTAGAATCTTAGATGTTACCCTTGGAACCATTAAAACTGTTCATATAGTTAATGGAAATAAATTAAAAAGTACCATAATAGCTTTCTTTGAAGTACTTATCTGGTTTGATATAGCCAGAACTGCTCTTAATACAGACGTGGATACTATTATCATACCTATCGTTTACTCAGCTGGATATGCCACTGGAACCTATATTGGAATGCTTATTAACTCCAAACTAAAAAAGAAAGTTTAAATATAATCTTTATTATTATTAAATATAAACTTTCTAAATAAATCTACCGGAACCACACTAAAAGCAAGCCCCAAAACAATTAATAATTCTTTTAAATTAAGCCCATAAGTTCTAAATATAATTCCACCATAATAAATAAAATAAATTTGCATAATTGCTACTAGCATAAATATTATTAAAAATACTTTATTATTCTTAATTCTATAAAATAAATTATATCTATTCGTTCTTGCATTAAAAGCATTAAATATTCCCATAAACACAAATAAAGCAAAAAATGCAGTTAAAAAATACTTATCATTAACATCATATCTAATTAAACTCTTAACTAAAGGAATCTTTAAGAATAAAATGCACAATAAACTAGAATATAACCCCGTAAACACTATTTCTTCATACATATATTTATTAATTATCGGTTCATTCTTACTCTTAGGTTTTTCATCCATATAAGAAAGTAATGGTTCTTCATAAGCAAAAGCAAGACCAGCTAAAGTATCCATAATCATATTAATCCATAACATCTGCATAACTGTTACCGGTGTACTTATTCCAATAAAAGGACCTATAATTGATAAACTCATCGCACATATATTCATGGTTAACTGAAAGATAATAAATTTTCTAATATTCTTAAATATAGTTCTTCCAAATAAAATAGCCATACTAATCGAATTAATATTATCATCTAAAATCACAATATCAGAAGCTTCCTTAGCAACGTCAGTTCCACTACCCATCGCAAAACCAACATCACATTTCTTTAAAGCCGCTGCATCATTTATCCCATCACCAGTCATTCCTACAACTAAATTCATTTCTTTAATAATCTTAACTAATCTACTCTTATCATGAGGTTTAGCTCTAGCTACAACTTTAATTTTATTTATTTTACTTTTAATTTCATCATCACTCATTAAACTTAAATCACTACTAGTTAAATAAATATCATCATCATTTAATAAGTTCAATTCCTTAGAAATAAATAAAGCTGTATCTAAAGAATCACCCGTAACCATAATCATCTTTACCCCTGATGACTTAATAAGTTTAATCCCCTCTTTAGCGTCTTTTCTAATTTCATCTTTAAGAAGTACACTACCAACATAAACAACATTATTATTGGATTTATTCTTATAACACAATGAAATAACTCGGTATCCTTTATGCATATATTTAGCAATAACCCTGTTTAAATAATCAAAATCAACATGACTATCCTCTACATCATTATTTAAATAATATTTACACTTAGGAATTAATACTTCTGGAGCACCTTTATAATAAATATAATTATTAGTTTCAACTAAAGAATATTTCTTATCACTATCAAAAGACTCTTTTTTAATAATCTTTTCATCAGAAATATAATTCATAAAAGATATTAAAGCCTTATCAGTGGAATTACCATTTATTATTTTATTATCAGAAATAACTGCATCATTGTTTAAAACTATTGAGTTTCCCACAATATTATAATATTTATGATACTTATATAATTCAACATCATTATTAAACAATTTATCTTGATAATTAATAATTCCATAAACACTAAGTTTTCCATTAGTTAAAGTTCCTGTTTTATCTGTAAGTAAAACATTTAAAGAACCCGCTGTTTCTATTCCTACCATCTTTTTAACTAATATATTCTTTTTAATCATTTTCTTCATGTTAGTTGAAAGAACTAAAGCCACCATCATTGGTAAACCTTCTGGAACTGAAACAATAATAATAGTTACTGCTAAAGTTAAAGCATAAATAACATAATCAATCATTAATGAAACATTACTAACACAACCAATTATTAAATTTAAATTAAAATTATTTGCAATAACTATTGATGAAAATAAATAAGAAAAAAATACTAAAAAAGCTCCAACATAACCAATTTTACTAATAATACTAGCTAAATGTTTTAATCTAATTCTTAAAGGACTATCAGAGGATTTTTCTTGGACTTCCTTAGCAATCTTACCAAATAAAGTATTTACACCTACAGTGCATACTTTAACAATACATTCTCCACTAGTTACAATAGTCCCTTTATATACTTTTCTCTTTTCACCACTTAATTTAGAGTCCTTATAAGTTTCTCTACTTTCTCCATTAATACTTGATTCATCAATTAAAATACTACCATCAATAATTTCTCCATCAGCTGGAATATAATCCCCATTATTTAAATAAACAATATCTGAAACAACAATATCATTAATGGATATTAAACAAAGCTTACCATTTCTCTTAACTTTAACCATCTTTTGATTATTATTTTCCAGTAATTTTTGAAAAGCTTTATTACTTCCATATTCACTTATAGTTGATATTAAAGAAGCAATAAAAATAGCTATTAAAATGCCAAGTGTTTCAAACCAATCAAATTCCGCAAATAAAAATACTACTTTAATTCCTAACACTATAAGTAATATCTTTATCATTGGATCCCCTAAAGATTCTAATAATAATTTAAAGAAAGAATTATTATTAGTTTTTTTTATTTCATTACTACCATATTTATTTCTAGATTTAACAACTTCTTCATCAGTTAGTCCAATCATTTCTATTAATCCTCCAATTAACTATATGACTAACCAAATAAAAAAAGTCTAACAACTAGACTTTTTCTAAAACATTCATAATTGGAGGTATCATTTGTTTCTTTCTAGATACTACTCCTTTAAGTAATTGACCTTCTTTAATTTCACTTAAACTAAAGGCATCAGCAAGCATTAAATCAGCTTTACTATTATATAATAGATAAGAATTATTTTGTAATATATCAGTTACAAATAAACAAACAATCTTAAAGTTATTATTTTCACTAATACTATCCAATTGTTCAACATAATCATCTATCTTATCCACAAAAGTTTTAAAGTTAGTAGTAAATATTTGGCCTACCCCAAACTTATTATCATTAATTATATAATTTTTAAAATCTTTATAAATAACATCATAAGTTGACATACCTTCAATACTAACTCCACTACCAAGCAAATCCATACCATAATCTTTAAGATTTACTTTAGCTTTCTTGGCAAGTATTTTAGCTACATTACGATCTAATTCAGTAGTTGTTGGACTAGCAAGTAATAAAGTATCAGAAATAATACCACTAAGCATTAAACCAGCAATATCAGAAGGAATCTTAATACCTTGTTCTTCATACATTGTATAAATAATTGTATTAACTGAACCAACTGCCATATTTCTAAAATTAATTGGAAGCATTGTACTAATTTCTCCAATATTATGATGATCTACTACTTCAAGTAATTCAGCTTCATCTAAACCATCAACACTCTGTGTTGGTTCATTATGATCAACTAAAATAACTTTTTTCTTATTAAATTCATGAGTATCAATAACCCTAAGCATACCTTCACATACACCCTTACTATTAACAATAGGATAATTAGTATGTTTTAAACGATTAGACACCTCTAAAAAATCAGTTAAATAATCATTAGGATTAAAACAAATAGCCGAAATATTTCTTTTAATTATCTTAATTGGATTAGCTAAAGTAATAATTCTACTAGTTTTAAAAGTATCATAAGGTGTTACAATAATATTAACTTTATTCTTTTTAGCAAGTTTAATTTCTTCAGGAGTTAAAGATACATTATTAATAACAATAATCAATTTTGCTTTTCTTTCTAATCCATAATCAATGATATGCTCTCTATTACCGACAATTAATATTGAAGTACTATCAACATCAACAGTAGACATAAATAATCTATAAGGTAAAGCAACTGCCATAACATTACCAATTATTTCTTCATCGAATTTATAAACTTTAGAAGCATTTAAAGTTTCAGCTAAATTATCAAAAGATGTATTTAAAATATTTGTATCACTACAAATCAATTCATTAGCAATCTCTTTTAACGAAACATAACCCTTAAACATCTTCTTATCATCTACTAGAGGAATACCAGTTATACCTTTAGTAGTCATATAGTTATAAGTTCTATAAATAGAATCATTTTCATTAACAAAATAATTCTTTTTATATTTAACATCTTTAAGTTGAACTTTAACATCATTTAAATACTTAGGAACAGGAATTTTAAATTTTTTTAAAGCATATTCAGTTTCTGCATTAATTTCACTAAGTATTCTTGGTTCAGCATTTAAACCCATTTGTTTTTTTAAATAACTTAAACTAATAGCTGCGCATACAGAGTCAGTATCAGGTTTACGATGTCCAATAATATATATCTTATCCATATTTTCACTCCTTTTTTATGTTACAATTATACAACAAAAGTTTAAATTTTACTACAACTAAAGAAAACATGATATAATAAGTATATAATAAGAAGGTGAATCATGGCTAAAAGAAAGTTAAAAAAGAAAGTTAAGAAGATATTATTTATATCTATAGTAGCTCTAATTTTACTAATAGTAGGTATTAAAGTTATTAACAATTATAAATATAAACAAACATATGAATATAAATTCTTACAAAAAGAATATACCCTAGAAGAATATAAAACCTTAAGTTCTAAATTAAATAATAATGAATTAGAAACACTTCTTTCCAAAGATAAAAATTCTAATATTGTTAAATTAATTAATGAAAAATACTTTATGTTTAAAAATTTAGATCGATACTTATCTTATTATGAGAAAAATGATAGTAAATCTTTAAACGAAATTGTGGCTTTAGTAAATGTTAATCGTGATAAAGATTACTATAAAGATTTAGTTGATACTGATACTTCAAAAGGAACTGCTATGTTAGTAAATAAATACCATGCTTTAACTAAAGATTACCAAGCGAGCGATATTGTTAAAACATCAGCAACCTATTCATACGCTAATAATGAGCTTAACAGTGAAGCCTATGAAGCATATAAAAATCTAGCTGAAGCTGCTAAAGCAGATGGTTATACAATTTTAATATTATCTTCATATCGTGACTATGAATACCAAGATAAATTATGGAATCAAAGAAAACAAGCT
The DNA here is from genome assembly GCA_022779465.1 of bacterium. Taxonomy (GTDB): domain Bacteria; phylum Bacillota_I; class Bacilli_A; order RF39; family UBA660; genus CAG-533. Next base: position 36,065 of record JALFTB010000020.1, on the reverse strand, counting down.
TATGGCACAAGAAAAGCTGATGATTATGCCGCTAGAGCTGGTTCATCAGAACATGAAACTGGTTATGCTATTGATGTTGCTGATTTCTATGATAAAAATGATTCATTTAAAGATACTGAAAGTTACCAATGGATGCTTAATAATGCTCATAAATACGGTTTTATTCTAAGATACCCAGAAGATAAAGAAGAAATAACAGGATATAAATTTGAATCATGGCATTACCGCTATCTAGGTGTCGATCTAGCAACAAAAGTTTATAACGAAGGTATAACATTTGATGAATACTATGAATTTTATTTAAACAACTAAAAAAGGAACTACTGTTGTTCCTTTTTTAAATTCTATTAACAAGCTTGTTATATCTATTCCAAGGAATTATTTTATCTTTATGTAACCTTCCAACCAATATTCCAGGTAAGATATTTAATGTTTTTGAAAAATCAATTATACTTTTTTCAGTAATAACTCCATTCACAAAATTACAATAATCATTGTCAGGTATCAAAATGTTTTTAGCATAATTATCAGCATCTCGTTCAATGTCATTAACTAAACCAGACTCTAAATTATCGATAAAAACATCTTTTTTACTATGTTTAATCAAATGAGCAATTTCATGAAATAAAGTAAACCATAAAATATCATCTTGTTTTCCTTTATCGCTTATCATAATAATTGCTTTGTCAGGTGTAATTTTATATGCTACACCATTAATATAAGTATTAGGTAAATGTGGTTCAAATATTAATGCCACACCACATTCTGATAACAATTTCCTTATTTCATCTAGTTGAGGTAAAAACATTTTATTAGTTAATTTTCTTATTTTCTTTACATTATCTTTTAACTTTTCCACATCAAATTTTGGATATTCTAGTTTATTAGATTGTATTTCACCATACCTCAGATAACAGTACAAAGCATCTAAAGAAAAGTGCTCACTCGAACTTTTTCGACAAGCAATTTTTTTTCTTAGTTCAGTATTAAAATTTAAAGATGCTACTCCAAAAAACTTTCGTAGATTTATTACTCTTAAAAAAGGATCTTTTGTTGCAGATATACCATCCCATTTTCTTTTTGACATTTCTAAATAAGGAATATTTTCTAAATAAATCACTTCATTTTTAATTAAATCAATATCCTTTTTTCTTTCCTGTGCAATTCTGTAGTTACTTTCCAAATTATTCCAAAAACTTGCTGGCAAACCAAATACATATTCAAGTTTTAAAGCGGTTTCAGTAGTAATTGGCGCTTTACCATTAATAATCTCATTAACTGTTTTTTTGTTAATTCCAATTTTAGATGCTAAATCTAGTTGATTCATACAATTAACCTCAAGTAGTTCTTTAATTGTTTCTCCTGGAGCTATAACATACAATTCATCATAATCATATCTACTCATAATGTTTAGACACCTCCATTATTTCTATATTTTTTATTAATCTTAAATCATCTATTATAATATTATTGCCATATGGTCTAAATATTAATCTATATTGATTATTTATATTTATTGCAAAACTACCATCAAGATTACCAACTAATTTATGTCTTCTCAATGGTGGACTAGATGGAACATCCTCCAAAGTAGCAAAAGCTTTTAACTCATTTATTCTTTGTGGTAATTTTTTAGCTACATCAAGTCCATAACGTTGAATAAGTTTCTTACTGTACTTAGGATTTTCACATAATTCTTTTAATCTAGTTGTTTTATAATAAAGTTCCATCTATCCTTCTTTCTTTTTTGATTTACTTATTACGTTAATCAAATTATATCATATCAAAAATTAATGTCAACTAAAAAAGGAACAACTATTGTTCCTTTTTTAAATTCTTATCTAATACTACTGAAACATGAGAAGCAAAATTTGCTACTGTTCCATTAGGTATTGGTCCTAAATTTAAATGAGTAAAATTACCATCCTTAAACATCCATTCACCCATAATATAATAAGTTTCTTCTGATTTCATTTTCTTAATAATTTCCATTGTAAAATATCTAGGTCTAGTTGGTGTAATAGCTAAAGCTACACATTTTGCTTGAGCTTGAACAGAATCTGGATCAGGCATAATAAAATAAAATACCGGGTAATCACCAACATGATTCATTGTTACATCAAAATCATTTTTAGTAATTACTCTATCTTTATCAGTAAGTTCAAAATCTTTATTAATATCATCTGGAGATATATCATTCCATAACTTAGCAAGATGCTCTTTCATACTTTCAGGACCATCTTTTAAAATTTTATTAAAATTACTCCAGTCATTAAATATCTCATCTCTAATTCTAATATGAGATACAATATAAGCTCTACTAATTTGATTCATATAATCCTCCAACTATATAATATCAAAAAAGTAAGCATTAATGTTATAAATATTAAATATCAATATAAATAATATGTAAATAAAAATCCATGATATAATAAGAAAGAAAGAAGGGATAATATGTTTAACCTAGTATCAAATTTTAAACCAAGTGGAGATCAACCTAAGGCTATTAAAGAACTAACTGATGGTATAAATGAAGGTAAAAAAAGTCAAGTACTATTAGGAGCAACTGGAACTGGTAAAACTTTTATGATTGCTAATGTTATTGCTAATGTTAATAAACCTACTCTTGTTCTAGCTCATAATAAAACTTTAGCTGGACAATTATATTCAGAATTTAAAGAACTATTCCCAAATAATCATGTCGAATACTTTGTTTCCTACTACGATTATTATCAACCAGAAGCATATGTTCCTTCTACTGATACTTATATTGAAAAAGATTCAAGCATTAATGATGAAATTGATGAATTAAGACATGGTGCTACAAGTAGTTTAATTAATTATAAAGATACTATAGTAGTAGCTAGTGTTTCTTGTATTTATGGTATTGGTGAACCAGAAGAATATAAAAATAATATGTTAATACTTCAAGTTGGAGATAAAATAAAAAGAAATGATATTCTAGATAAATTAGTTTCAATGACCTATGAAAGAAGCCAATTGGATTTTCATAGAGGTACCTTTAGAGCTAATGGAGATATTATAGATATCGTACCTGCAAGTGAAAGAAAAAATGGTATTCGTATTGAAATGTTTGGTAACGAAGTTGAACGTTTAAGTGAATTTGACATCCTTACTGGTAATATCATTCAAAATGTTAAAAATATTACTGTTTTTCCAGCCAGTCACTTTGTTACAGGTGACGAAAAACTTCAAGAAGCTATTAAAAGAATTGAACAAGAAAAAGATGAAAGAATTAAATATTTTGAAGAACATGGAAAACTAATTGAAAAACAAAGAATTCAAGAACGTTGTGAATATGACATAGAAATGTTAAGAGAAACTGGTTTTTGTCATGGTATTGAAAACTATAGTAGACACTTAGCTTTACGTGGTGAAGGTGAAACTCCATCAACCCTTATGGATTTCTTTGGTGATGATTATCTTTTAGTTGTCGATGAATCACATGTTACCCTACCTCAAGTAAAAGCAATGTATAATGGTGATCGAATGCGTAAACAAACCTTAGTTGACTATGGTTTTAGATTACCAAGTGCCCTAGATAACCGACCATTAAAATTTGAAGAATTTAACGAAAAAATTCATCAAGCAATTTACATTTCTGCTACACCAGGTGATTATGAACTATCACTTACAAATAATCAAGTAACAGAATGTATCATTAGACCAACAGGATTATTAGATCCAACTATTGAAGTTAAGAAAACTGAAGGACAAATAGATGACTTACTAGAAGAAATTAATAAACGTATTGAAAAAAATGAAAGAGTTTTAATTACTACTCTAACAATAAGAATGGCTGAAGAGCTTACTAACTATCTTAAGAGTTTAAATAAAAAAGTCGCATACTTACATAATGAAGTTAAAACCTTTGAACGTCTAAGAATCATCAGAGATCTACGTTTAGGTAAATATGATTGTATTGTTGGTATTAACTTATTAAGAGAAGGATTAGATATCCCTGAAGTAAGTTTAATCGCAATCATGGATGCCGATAAACAAGGATTCTTAAGAAGTGAAAGAAGTTTAATTCAAACTATCGGACGTGCTGCTCGTAATGCTAATGGCCATGTAATTATGTACGCTGACACTATTTCAGAATCTATGGATAAAGCCATTAAAGAAACTGCTCGTAGACGTGAAATTCAAATGAAATATAATGAAGAACATGGTATTGTTCCTAAAACTATCATCAAAGAAATAAGAGATTTAATCTCAAATGAAATAAAAGATGAATCGAAAGAAAAAATGAGTAAAAAAGAATTCCATGATACTTGCTTAAAATTAGAACAAGAAATGCGTAAAGCAGCTAAAGAACTAGATTTCGAAAAAGCAATGCAATTAAGAGATATCCTATTTGAAATGAAAGCAAATAATAAAGAGAATTAAAAATATAATTCTCTTTTTGCTTCTTCAGAAATAAAGAAAAACTTACATTTATCTTTATTTCTTAACATTAAATCATAATTATTTATCCATCTTTCATAGAAGTATTCTCTATCATCTAGATCATCAAATACTAACTTAAGAAAATATATTATAATATCATCATAACTACCCGTTTTTAAATGATCAATTACATCTTCAATATGATCCTTATCAATTAAATTAGATATCATAATAAGTCTACCAAATAATTTCATATTATGCATAATAACATCAGGATCTAAAGAACCATTAGGAATTCTAAATTCCATAGTATCTTTAGGATGAAGTCTATTAAACTTATTACCTATATTTACAGTCCAATATTTATGTCCTGTTTGTAACTCACGATATAATTGAGAAACTGTATCATTTATATCTTTAAAATCAATAACATTTTCTTTTCTTAAAAATTCAAAAAATCCCTGATATAACTCCGAAAACATACCTAAGCCTTCACGAGGAAGTTCTCCAGCTTTATTACTAATTAAAACAAGAATAGGTTCCATTAAAGAAAAAATAGAATAAAAATTATATAAAGCTTGAGGACTCTTAAAACTATTTAAACCAATATGAATATGACCAGCACAAGAACCATCAGTATAAGAACCATTACTTTTTAAATAGCTACATACTGCTCTTAGTTCTGACATATCCTTTGAAGTATAATGAAGAATTGGTGAAGTTACTTCTACACTATTAGGAGCTAAAGAATCATCATTAACATTATTCCAAGTTCCAAAAGGTTTAATATTAAAATATCTCATCCTTCTAGAATTACCACCAATAACCTCTAACTCAATTCCAAAAGTCATATCAGAAGGAAGACTAGAACTATCAAAATCATCTATTTTAAACCTCTCACGAGCCTTTTCATAACCATCCTCATATAAAACATCATTTTCTGAAAAAACTTTGTCAGCAAGACTAAAACCATTTATTTTATGTTTAATAAAACTCAAAGAAAAAGTCTCCGGCAACTCCATAATTGCTCTCGCAATCGCATCATCACTAGACATCGAATCAATAACCAAACTAATATAATATTCATTGATTAAAAGAGGCAAACATTCAAACTTAGATGAATCACTATCCAAAGCTAAAATATAACTAACAATTTTAGAATCATAATCAAGTAAATGATTACTAATAAAATAAAGACGTTCTTCATCACTAGATAACTCACGAACCAATTTATAAGCCACACTATCCGGAACCCTCATAAATATACCCCCACAATTAAGAAGATATACTAGCACAAAACAATAAAAAAAACAAGGTTACCCTTGTTAAAAAATCCCAACAATATTTTCATTCTCATCAATATCAATAGATTCAGCAGCAGGAACTTTAGGTAATCCCGGCATCGTCATAATCTTACCAGCAAGTACTACAATAAAACCAGCACCATTTTTTAAAACAACATCTCTAACATGAATATCATAATCATCATTACATTCTAAATTCTTAGGATCATCAGAAAAAGAATATTGAGTTTTTGCTATACATACTGGATAATTATCAAAACCTAACTCTTCAATTAATTTAATAGACTCTAAAGCTTCATCACTATAAGAAACATTCTTAGCACCATATATCTTAGTTGCAACACCCTTAATCTTATCTTTAATAGACATCTCTAAATCATAAGTATAATTTAACTTAGATTCCTTATCACATAAACTAACAACATTATTAGCTAAATCAGTAGCACCATCACCACCATCAGCCCATCCAGTTACTAAAGATAAATTAACACCCTTTTTCTCTAACTCACTTTTAAGTAAATTAATCTCTTCATCTGTATCAGAATTATATTTATTAATTGCTACAATAACATTTAAACCAAACTTATTTTTTAAATTATCAATATGTCTAAATAAATTATCTAAACCTTTAAGTAAACCAGCTTTATTAGGTTTTAAAATATCTTCCTTTAAAATACCACCATGATATTTTAAAGCTTTAATAGTTGCCACAATAACAACCGCATCAGGCTTTTTATTCATTAAACGACACTTTATATCTAAAAACTTTTCAGCTCCTAAATCAGCGCCAAAACCAGCTTCAGTAACAACATAATCACCAAATTTTAAAGCATAATTAGTAGCAAGAACACTATTACATCCATGAGCAATATTTGCAAAAGGGCCACCATGAACAAAAGCTGGAGTATGTTCTAAAGTTTGAACCAAATTAGGCATTAAAGCATCTTTAAGTAAAACTGTTAAACTACCTTCCGCATTTAAATCTCTAGCATATATTGGTTTATTATCCTTAGTATAACCAACAATAATATTACCAATTCTTACCTTTAAATCATTTAAATCACTAGCTAAACAAAAAATAGCCATTATTTCAGAAGCAACCGAAATATCAAAACCATCCATTCTTGGAACAATCTTACTTTCACCACTTAACCCAGTATTAACAACCCTTAATTGACGATCATTTAAATCTAAACATCTTTTCCAAACTACCCTATCAAAACCTAAATCATTACCATTATAAATATGATTATCAATTAAACTAGCAAGTAAATTATTCGCCGAAGTTATCGCATGAATATCCCCAGTAAAATGTAAATTAATATCTTCCATTGGTGCAATTTGAACATGTCCTCCTCCAGTAGCACCACCCTTTATTCCAAATACCGGACCTAAAGAAGGTTCTCTTAAAGCAAGTACACTTTTCTTTCCAATCTTTCTTAAACCATCAGCAAGTGCAATACTAATTGTAGTTTTACCCTCACCTAAAGGAGTGGGACTAATAGCAGTTACCAAAATAAGTTTACCATCCTTATTATCTTTAACTTTCAAATAAGCATCCTTACTTACTTTAGCTTTATATTTACCATATAACTCTAAATCATCAGCATCTATCCCTAAAGATTTTGCCACATCAACAATCTTATCCAGTTTTACACTTCTAGCAATTTCAATATCATTCATAAATCCTCCCTATAAAAAAAGAAAAACATTCTTATTTTTCTTTTAAATAAATAATATAAGAACTCTCAGCAACCAAACAAACAAGTAAACCGATACTTAAATACATCCATATCTTTTTAGCTTTACTATTATCATCACATACAACCCTAGTATCATCTTTAAGTAATTTATCACTAATTTCATTTAGTTTATTCATAAGTTCATTTTTATCTAAATCATCTTTACTAGTTAACCCCTTAACACTATTTAAAGCATTCTCATAATCAATTCTATCTAAAGTAGCAACAGCCTTATCAACTAATCTTTTAGCTCTATCCAAAGCATCATTACTTATAACATTAATATCAAAAGAACTTTCTAATAAATTAACATCTTCATCATTAATAGTAGCAATACATTTAGTAATCCTAATCTTTCCACCACCAGTATTATTACCTTTAACAGTAATATTAAAAACATCACCTTCATTAACATTACTACTTAAAACATAATTATTACCAGAAGCAGAAACTCTACTAAAAGATTTACCAATCTCAACCTTTTCAACTTTAAGATTATCACTAACACTATAAGTAATATCTAACTTACTTATAACACCTTCAGCTTTAATCTTAACAACATATACTCCATCATGATTAATAATCAGATTTTTTTCGCCAGTAATACTAGTTAAAGTATCTGCTTTAACACCAACAGTTAGTAAAAAGAAACTAATTATAACAACAATAAACTTCTTCATATAACCTCTAATAACGTTTCTTCTTATCTTTTTCAACCTTATTAACAACAACACCAGCAATCTTTATTCCAGATTGTTCTAAAGCTTTCTTTGTACTAGTAAGTTCATCAGCAGGTGTATAATTAGCTGCACAAACAATAACTGCTTCATCAGCAATCTTAGATAACACCAAAGCATCAGCAACATCCGCAATCGGAGGACAATCTAAAATAATTAAATCATATTCTTGCTTTAAATATTTAAATAAAATTTGACATTTCTCAGAACCTAATAACTCACTTGGATTAGGTGGAACAATACCTATAGGTAAAATCGATAAATTACCAATATCAGTAGTATAAATATAATCTTGATATGCATAAATATCATCTAAAAGTAAATTAGATAAACCAGGCTTATTCTTTAAACCAAATATTCTTTCAATTCTACCTTTTCTTAAATCACAATCAACAAGTAAAGTTTTTCTCTTAGTAACCCCAAAAGCACATGCTAAATTAGCAGCTACAAAACTCTTACCTTCTTTAGCAATTGAACTTGTAATCATTACAGCATTAACATCATTATCTACAAAACTAAATTCTAAATTAGTTCTAAGCATACGTATAGACTCAGCTACACTAGATTTAGGATTCGTACATATAACTAACTCTTTACTATTCATTATTTTCTACCTCCAACTAAAGGAATAATTCCTATAACCGGTAAATTAAGCTTAGATTCAACTTCTTCACTACTCTTAACGGTTGTATCAAAGTAGAACTTAATAAATACAACAACTACTCCAATAACTCCACCTATAAAAGCCCCAATAACAATTTGTTTCATCAAATTAACATTATAAGGACTACTACTAACTTCAGCCTTATCTACAACCATACTACTTTTAACATTACTATAATAATTACCAATTTCACTATTAAATACACTAGCAATTTCATTAGCAAGTTTAGCAGCATCCTCTGGATTACTATTATTAACCGTAATCTTAATAATCTCAGTACTATTTAAACTTTCAACATTAATCATGCCCTTTAAATCATCAGCTTTATAATTTAAACCAAGATTACTATTAACCTTATTTAAAACATTCTTACTCTTAATAAGTTCACCATAAGTCTTTAAAAGAATCGCATTATTACCGCTATCCTTAAGTAAAATAGTTGTATAACTACTATATAAAGGCTTTTGAATAATCGCACTATAAAATACACCTAAACCAAGCCCTAAAAAAACAAAAAGAATAATTATAAACATCTTACTAATATAATAATGAAATAATTCACCTAAATTAATCTCTTCCATAGTATCACTACCCTCTACTTTATAATTATAACCCAAATATGTATTTAATACAATCAAAAAAAGAAAGTCAATACATTAAATTAACTTTCCAACTTTTTAATATAATTATTCTATTTTACTATATTATACATCTTGACAATAAAGAAAAATATATCAATTTTTTTAACAAAAATTTAAACAAATATTTAATAATATGTTTTTATATTCTCAATTATTAATACAACTATTTTTCTTTCTTAAAAAGGTTATAAATTATCGGGTTGTATTTTATATAATCTTTTGGCAAATACATTTTTCTAAAAGTTTTAACAACTCCATTTGATATATAGTTGTCTTTATATATATAGTATTGTTTTTTCCTTTTCATAGGATTGTTTAGCTGTTCATTGTTTGAATAAGCTTCTTCATATGTTCTTTCCTCATATGTAAATATTTGCTTTATGCTATCGAATAGTTCCATACCTTTTTCTGTATTAATTATTACTGATGATATGCCTTTGTATATATCATCATTTATACTAGAATCTTTACTTAATCCCCAAAAATCGCCAATTGTTATATCAGAAATTCTTTCTTTCTTTGCATAACTACATTCATAGCAATTATCTCTATATATATTACCTCTTAAAAAGTTTTTATAATATTGATCTAAGTTTGCATATCTTGATTTTAAATTTTTTTGTGATTTATAATCCTCTATTGATTTGTAAAGTTTTAAATGGAATCCATTTGAATCCCTAAATGTTATGTAATCGAAATCATTTTTATCAATTTTATATGATTCTTTTAAATTCTCAAATAATAGTTTCTGGCTTGGAACACCATGACATATTATATCAATAGTTAAAAGTAGTTTATAATCTTTATTTAAATACATTTTTAATCCTGCAATTTGACAAGGGGTACCAATAAAAAGAACCTTTTTTTTGTTTTCTAAATCTTCTTTAACTTTTTTATATTTATCATTTACATAACAATGTACATATTTTGATCCTTGAATCTTATATAATTCATCAATTGAATCAATTCGGCAAAATTCAAAAGATTCTTTATTGAAAATATTACCAGCTCCATATACGATACCTTCTTTTTGAATAATAAACTTACTAATTGCAGTTGCTATTCCTCCAGAAGTACTTCTACTTCTTATTTCTTTATCCTTAGAATACATTGCATAGACTTTTGTAGGATACCTAAATTCTAATTTTTCTTTATTTAATGCTGGACACGTTTTTTTACATAGATTACAATGAATACACTTTTCCTCATCTATTATAGGATATACATTTCCATATTCATCTTCCTTCATTTGAATTGCTTGTTTAGGGCAAATATTATAACAACAAAAGCAACCAGTACACTTATTCTTTGGACAAATCATATGAATCACCTATCTTTTATTTTTTTTATACTATCTTTGATAAAATCAATATTATTCTTTCTTTCAGCAAAAAGTATTTTATTAACACTATCCCAATCAATCTTTTCTTCAATGATACTAAAATCATTTATATTATCAATTCTTCTATCTAACAATTTAAATAATTCTAAATGGCTTTTTAGCCGAGTATTAAAATTATTTGGATAAAAACATGCAAAAGGAACATTTAAATTTGTACAAAAGGACAATGCATGAAATGAATCCGTAATAACCATTTTTGCATTTAAGAACAATGAAACAAAAGTTTCAACATTTGGTACCACTATCCCTTTGCCAGGTAACAATAATTGATGATAACCTCTGCATATTCTAATCAAATTACAATTCATTTTTTTTGCTACTTTCTTTGCATAGTTATCAAACTCTGAATTTCTATTTAGTTGATAAATCAAAACATAATTAGAATACTTTTTCCCTTTATTCGCAAGTTCTACCCAAAACTCTTTATCAACTGCAAGAGTTGGATCCAAAACTTGAATAGCATCTGTATAGTTATATTGTTTTTTTAGTAATTCAACTGCACTTTTTTCTCTCACAGATATTTTCAAATAATCATTTATTAGTGATTTAGTTTCTTTTACTTCATCATTGGTAACTTCCTCTTTACCAAAACTAGCAGCATAAGCTATTTTAGGTTTGTCCTTAACAAATGACAAATAAAGAGGTTTTATTATTCCTTTATTCCATGTTGAATTCCAGACTTGATCAGAACCTGTTATATAGAAGTCTGCATCAGAAACGTAATTGTTAAAGTCTTTTTCATAAGTATATTGTTTTTTAGTTAATTTCAAATAATTATTACAAAATTTTTTAAAAACTTTTTCTTGTTTTTTTATTGATGGATACAATACTATTTTTTTTATAATATTATTTGCTCCATTTGATTCTAGAATATTACTTGGCAATACGTCTTCTCTAATAAAGTTAATTATTGTTATATCTATGCCATGTTTTTTAAATATTTCTTGAGTTGCGAATGCTTGTAAAACAGAACCATAATTTTTAACTGCATGAAGTGTAATTAAATCAGCTTTCATCTTATTTCCCCTTTAACTTGTTTTTTATCTTATTAATTCTAATATTAAGTAATGTTTTATTAATAATACTATTTCTAGTATATTTCTTTATTGTTTTTATATCCACTTTATCACATTCGATAAACTTGTTTGGAACAATCAAAAAATGATTACTCTTTTCAATATTTATTTCATAAGTCATTTTCCTTTTTTGATAATGAACATATAAAATTTCTTCCTTTTTAATTTTCCCATTTTTCAAATAAATTTTATATAAATTCCCGTTATCCCATTCAAAAATACATCTATCCTCTAATAAATATTCCCATTTTAATTTATCAGACCAATATGGTGTTCTAAATGATGAAGAACGTGTTGATATGTCATAATATAATTCATCGATTCTTTTAATTTTAAATCCATTATCCAAATATACAAAGTTAATGCTATAGTTATTCGTCTCATCAAATGCCATATTATCTGAAACTCCCAATATTTCATTTAATGATTTGTTGGATTTTGATTTCATAAAGAATCTTTCATTAACCTCTTTTTTATTTTTATACAAAGTAAGATGTCCTAAAAATCCTATTTTTTCATAGTCTTGTTCAACAATTTTATTCAATGTTTTCTCAATGTTTCCAAATATACTATCAGATAAATCACAATGACCCCAGTAATCATAATCTTTTATTAAATCTTGAAAAACATAGCCGTAAGTTGGTTTAAAATCACAAAGTTTATATGGAGAATTCATGCTAATATCAAAATCAAATTTTTTTTGAAAATCTTTTTTCATACTTTCAAAGGTTGTATATATCACCTTAACATTTTGGGGATAATTAAAACTTGTTTTATCATCCGTTATAACAATCCAATTAACTTTAGGATTTTTTTCACAGGTTTTTAACCATATTGCCATTTGTTCTTTTGGTAATTTGCCAAAATATGGACATATGAATACTATTTTTTTCATGATTGATTCACCTTTTTCTTTCTTAACTTTGCTTTTAAAATATCTCCCAGTTTTAATATTATTTGATAATTCAATGTTACAATTATTAAGGTTAAAATAAGATTAATAGTATATTTTGCATATACATTATCTAAAAATAAAGCAAAAATTTCAAATATAATTAATAAAGTAGAAATAATAAAATGTACATATTGTACTTTTAATTTTATAAAACTGTATAAATGCTTTAATTTTAGTAACATTATTACAAACCAAGAAATAACTGTTGCAATTGTTGCTCCCATAACTCCTATTTTAGGAATTAACAATAAATTTAATATTATATTTAGTATTGCTCCAACTATAGTGGTAATGGTAGTGGAAATATTTTTTTTGTATGCATAATATATTCCGTTTAAAAAAGAGCATACTCCAGAAAAAACAGCTGATAATATTAATAAAGGTGAATAAATCCAAGCTTCATAATATTCGCCACTTACATATATTTTCATAAATGGGTTTATAAAAAATATTAAAATAGCACAAACTACCATTGAGATTTGGCAATAATTTATAAAAGTCTCTGAATAAAACTTATTATCTCTTTCTGTTTCATATTCATTTATCGATGAAATCAACCAAGCTTGACTAAAAATACCTGTAAAAGTTGATAGTATTGTTGGTATTTTAGCTGCAACAGCATACAGTGCAACATTTTCTTTATCTAAAATCCAATTAATCATGTATCTATCAAATGCTGTTGTTATCCAATAAGATAAACTATTAATTATAAGTGGTAAAGAATATAAAATTAGTTTTTTATACAATTTCTTGTCAATTTTTCTAAAAAGTTTTTTCAATTTAATTTTTGATACTTTTATTATAAAAAATATAGAGAAAATATTTGCAATTATATAAGATATAAAATATCCACTTATACCTAGTTTGAAGACTACCAAACAAAGGACACTAGAAATACATAAAACAAAAGTGTATAAAATACTATCAATCGCAAATAATTTATTCATATCTTTTATTTTCAGTACTATTGATAATAAATCCCTATACATTCTTAAGTTCATTATCACTAAAAAATATAAAATCCAATTTTTTAAGATTTCACTTAAAGAAAACAATGGTGTAAGTAGTATAGATAATAATGAACCACAAATTAATATTTTAAAGGAACTGTTAATAACGTCATCTTGCTTTTCTTTTTTATCCAAGCCATATCTTAATAATCCATCTGATATTTGAATTGAAAAGAATGGAATAAGAAAATTAATTGTGGTTAATACTAAATCTGTTGTTCCAAACTCATTTTTAGTTAAAGTGTATGTATATAGTGGAACTAATATAAATTGAATAAGTTTTGAACCAATACTTCCTATAAAAAACAAGATTGTGTTAGATATTAGTTTCTTTGATTTACTTTTCATTCTAAACCACCCTTTTTTTACTTATTTATTTTTGTTTTATTCTTCCAGGAACTCCTACTACAGTAGCTCCTTCTTTATCTATGTCAGAAACTACAATGCTCCCTGCACCTATAGTAACGTTGTCAGCTATTTTTACTTTTCCGATTACCTTAGCCCCAACACCTATTTTAACATTTTTACCAATAATTGGGCACTCATCATTAAGGCCATTATTGCCTATGCAGTTATCACCATGAAGAGAACAATTTTCTCCTATTACTGCATTTCCATGAATCACTATTGGCCCATTATGATACAAACATAATCCTGGCCCAATGTTCTTTGATCCGATTTCATAACCAAATAATAATCCCAACTTATTTTTCTTTCTTTGGTAATACATTTTTTTTAACTTTTCAATAAAAGAAGAATCATAGCTATATAAATCACAGTGCCTCATATATTTTATATATCTCCATCTTTTATATGTTATGTCATTCGTAATTAATAATTTAAGGAGTCTTAGAAAGCCTGGATTTTGAGGGTAAATTCTTTCATAATCTTTTTTTAATATTTCTTTTATTTTATTACTCATTTTTATCTCCTTCAAAACCATTAACTAATAATTTTTCTAATTGATTTACTTTTTCTTCAATTGAAAATCTATTTATTGCTTCCAAATTCCCTAATTTACCATATTCTTTCCTTTTTAATTCATTACTAGTAAATTCATTTAACCAAAAATAATAATCTTTGTCACATGAGCAAGTAACTCCACCAGGTAGATATTTTACTATTCCAACATCACTAGAAATAAAAGGCACATTGGCAGCCATACATTCAACTAACGAAATAGGAAACGCTTCCCATTTACTAGTCATCATATATATTTTAGATTTCTTTACATACGTCGATATATTTTCTCTTGGGATACCATAAAGAATTTGAACCTTTTTTTTGCAACCCGGATTTTTTTCCTTATATTCATTATATTTTTTCTCTATCAAATCTGAATAAGCATTTTTCTGTGACCCAATTAGTATTAACTCCCAATCATCTGGAATAGATGAATTTAAATATAATTCTAAACATTTTAATTGATTTTTTCTTTTTAAATAATTTGAAACATTTAAAATATAATTTTCTGGCAACTCAATTTTCTTATTGTAATCATCATCAAAAAATGATGATTCAGCAGCATTTTCAATAATTATACTTTTAATTCCATATTTTTTTTCAAAAAATAATGTTGTATAGTCCATTGCATGAAGTTGTGTTACGTATTTATATTTTCTGAAATATTTTCCATTTTTTTCGTAATAAAACTTCCACCTCATATTTCCCCATAACTTTGATAATAATGTTTTAAGTGATGAAAAATTATCTTTCTTATATTTAAAATCCCAAATTGAATGTAGATATAGTATTTTAGGAATGTTGATGTCGTCTAATTCCTTCAACAACCAATCTGTAGTAGCACATTGAGTACAAACATTAATCATAAAATCATTTTGTTTAGATAAGTTTTTTATAAGCTGAATATATCCTTTTTTGTCTCCATGATGAATTGTATGCTTAGTCTTTGCATCGATTCTTATAATTTTAACCCCATTACATTCTTCTTCTTTTACCATATTTCTATTTTCATAATAATTTGTTACAACGGTTACTTCATGACCTTTTTTAGTCAAACCTTCACAAAGATATTGAGTAACAAATTGAACTCCGTCATGATTAGGATAATAACTATGGCAAGTTACAATTATCTTCATTATTCATTCCCCCTAATTTTACGATTTCTTTGAGATAATAAGAATATCGCCAAAATTATAAATACAATATAATATTCTATAGATTTTAGTAATGTTAAAAACGATCTTCTTGGATATGTTAATAATGCAAATAATAGGATGTATTCAATGTATTTTTGAAATTTTGTTTTGTTTTTTTCATCTGAATTACTCATTATTTTGCCAATTATTAATCCTTGAATGAAAACACTTATAAAACCCCATAATCCAAAATTATAGTAAGCTTCTGCAATAACCGAATACCCAACACCAAAACTATAAAGATTTCCATATTTTGATGCAAGCCAATTAGAAAGTTCAATTTCGGGTAAAGTCTTGTTTATATTTTCGATTGTGTTTGTTGGATCTAAAGTCTTTGGAATTAAACAAAGAAGTGATTTAATATAAGTCATTCCATACTGGTAATTATTATTTGATGGAACAAATGATTCTACAAAATTAATTGTTGTGAAGTTAAACCCCATTTCTTCAATTACTGATTCTGTTACTTTTGTAATAGAATGGTTACTAATACTACCACTAAATCGTTGCTGTGCTACAGCGTAGCCGACAAAAGCTAACAAAGCAATTCCTAAAGCAATAAAAATTGTCCTTTTAGCTTTATTTTTTATATCATCTTCACTCTTAACAAACACCAAAACAAGTATAATTGCCAATGAAGTTGTTCTAGCCCCCGATAAAATTAATATTACAGAATAAATAAGTGCTAGAATCATATAATTTCTTTTAGACTGTTTATTATTACTAAACACAATACATAGTATATTGGCAGCAACATAGAATTCTTGGGCAAATCTAGTTATACCATTATAAATATGCATCGAATCCATTTTGACATAATTATATCCATGAATTATACCCAAATATGAAACGTACAATCCTAATGGTATTGCTATTATACCAGTTATTATTAACAACAATTTTGAAAATGAAAAAATCATTTTACTATTACTGTCAGATAAAAAGTTATTTTTAACTTCTACTTCTTTTTGCCTCTTTTTTGCCATTATTAATCCAAAAGCGAATGCTTCTATACAAATTATAGAAAAGAAATTGTTATTCACTAAAGAACTAGTAGACATCTGTTGAAGATACCAATTACTATAGTTTGAATCTATTGCATATAAAAATGGTAATCCATATTGAAAGAGAATAAAACAAACAAAAATTATATTTATAGGTGTTAATATTTTTTTTGTATATAAAAAATTGAGAATTAATAAAATAGTTATGATAATAGTTCCAGCAATTGACATGTTTCTAAATGTTTCAATCTTAGGAAGAAACAGAAATGAAATTGCAAAAATAATAATATAAATAAAAACAAAAATAAACTTTCTTAACTCAACCCTCATTTTATTCCTCCATTTCTTTTCTTTTTAATCCAAGTTATTATGCTAATTGGTAAAATACCTAAAATTAAAGGTTTAAAAGAATACAATATACCAATTGGCATTAGTTTCAGACGTCTATACCCATCAATTCTTACCTTAAACTCATTTATTCTATATTTGTATTTTTTTCTTCTTTTAGTATTTTCTCTATCATCTCTATAATCTAGTAATGTTTCTTGAATAACATCCATTTTAATTCCAGATGCAAACATTCGCATAAAGATATCATAATCTTCTACTCTCACAGTTTTTTTAATATCTCGATATCCATTTACACTTATAAAAGCAGTCTTCTTTGCCATTATAGATGGATGAACAATTGGGCTATTAAATAAGAAGTCTTTTTTTGTAATGTGTTCAGGATATTTCAAAGTATTATAAATACCATTCTCATCGAAAACATTAATGTTATTAGATACCAAATCAACATTGTTTTCTTTTAGATACTTCATTTGTTTTTCGAATCTATCTAGATGCGAAATATCATCATCGTCCATCCTTGCTATATATTTTCCTTTTGCAACCTCTAAGCAATGATTCAATGTATATGCTAATCCTCTATTTGATTTATTCTTTATAAATACTACTCTTTTGTCATTGTTAACTATTTCTTTTGCCCACTTAATACAATCATTAGTTGAGCCATCATCACATATAATTAATTCAAAATCAGAATATGTTTGATTTAATATTGATTTTAAAGATTTTTCCAAATATTCCTTATTCTTTGTATTGTATACTCCCATTAACACACTAATTGTCGGCATGATACTCCTCCTCAATTAAGTTTATGTAATAATCTGTTAACTTTTTGGATTCATTTGAAATGTCATATCCTTTTTCTACTATTATTTCTTTATTTGATTTTCTCTCGTTGTTCTCAACAAGTTTTAAAATCGAATTAGACCATGTTTCATAACTATCGTTTAAAGACAAAAACTTAAAATCATCAATTAATTTAGATTCATTGGGTACATCTAAAGATGCAATACAAGGAAGATTTGAAACTTGTGCTTCTAATAAAGCCATTCCAAAGCCCTCATATAGGCTAGGTAAAACGAAAGCATCAAAAGTCTGATACCAATTATAAATATCATTTTTCTGACCTAAAAAAATTACTCTTTCCTTAATTCCTAATGATTCAACTTGTTGTTTAAGTTTTACTTCTAACGGACCCTGTCCAATTAACAATAGAATTGCATCTTTATTTGAACATATTTTAAAAAACACATTAATTAGAAATGATTGGTTCTTTGTTTTTACCATTCTACCTACATGCCCTATCACAATTTGGTTTTCCTTAATTCCTATTTTTTTTCTATATTCATCTCTTATTTTTTTATTATAAATAAATTTATCCACTTCTATAGCGTTGTTAATTTTAACTACTTTTTTTTCATCATAATTCTTATTACCAAACATCCATCTTCCCGCAGATTCTGAACAACAAGCATAGTTAGTTGCTAGCATTTTATTGAATGGACGTAATAGTAATTTAACTAGATTTCTTATAAATTCCTTCTTGTTTGTAGTAGCATGACTATGAGCAATTCTAATAGGAACTCCCGCTTTTTTTGCTGCATATAAGCTGAAGACAGATAACGTATTAATATGTGAATGAACTATTTTATAATTGCCCGTTCTTAATACTTCCTTTAATTCCTTGTGATATTTAAAAGGATGTTGATATGGAGGTATTAAAATTACTTTACCACCAAGTTTTTCAATTTCATCTATAGGAATGTCTTTTGAATCACTATCAAAAATAAAATCAAATTGTACTTTAGTTCTATCAACATTTTTATAATAATTTATGGTAAAAGACTCAACTCCTCCACCTTTGTACTTTCCAATTACCTCAGCTACCCTAATAGGCTTTTCAAGATTGACATTTCTCATAATACGCTCCTACTTATAAATTTTAAAATATAACTAAATATTATTAAAAACAGACTTTTTTTCTAAATTTGTTAAATAAATACATAACCAGTAAGCTAAAGATAGTACCAATCATGTCAATAAAAATATCAGTTACTTGTCCAGATCTTCCAGGAACAAATAATTGATGAAATTCATCACTACTTGCATATAAAACACAAATAATAAATGAAATTAAATAAATATGTTTAACATTATATTTACTCACTAAATTTATAACTAAAATACCAAGAATAAAAAATTCACTAACATGAGCACATTTTCTAATTATAAAACTAACTTTTGCAGTATCACTAATATTAAAAATATTATGGATTAAAGTTGCTATAGATCCACTTTGATTACTACTCATAACTCCATTAAATGAAGACATTATAAAGATAAATAACATCCATAAAATTAATAAAGTCCAAGCCAAAACTAATCTTTTATTTTTCATAATATCCAATAATTTAACTATTTTTTAAAATATCAATAGTATCATTCAATCCCTTTTCAATTGAAAATAATGGTTCCCAACCAAGATTCTTTAATTTAGTAGAATCAAGAACAGCTTTTGTTGCAGTTGAATACCCTTTTCTTTCTGTTTCATCAGGAATCTCAAAAACAACTTTTTTTCCATTATAATCTGCTAATATTTTAGCTAAATCTTTAAGTTGAACATCAGATTTTTCATCAGAAATATTATAAGCTTCACCATTTTTTCCATAAAGAAGAATAAATAAAATTGCTGAAACAGCATCACACATATATGTATAAGAAAATAATTGATTTCCTTCACTCTTTAATACAATATCTTCATTATTAACTGCATTCTTTATAAATTGAGCTAAAGCCTTACTATCATCACTTCTCATTGTTGGTCCATAAACTCTACTAAAACGTCCAATTACAATATCTAAATCATATTGAGAAATATAAGCTTGGCACAAAGATTCACTAAGTCTTTTACTTTCTGGATAACCCGCACGTAAAGTATTACAATTAATATATCCTAAATAATTTTCGTCAAATTTTAAAACATCATTCTTATTTTCTCCATAAATTTCTACTGAAGACATCATAAATATTCTCTCAGGTTTATATTTGACAGAATAATTAAGTATATTATATAAACCAATAACATTAGTATTAATTGTACCAACCGGATCGGTAGAATATTGTTTAGGATGAGTATTGCTAGCTCCATGAATTATATAATTGAAATTTTCATCAAATTCGAAAGCACTACAAACATCTTGAACAATATAAATTAAATTACCATCATTACTTCCATTATATCTTTCTAAATCATAATAACTAAATCTATTTTTTATTTTTTCTTCATTTCGACATAACATATAAACTTTAATATTATCATTATAATTTTCATTTCGATACATTAAAACATCCACTAAGAAAGAACATATTAAACCACTAGCTCCAGTTATTAATATTTTTTTATCTTTTAATAATTCATAATTAATTTTTTCATTCTTAGCAATTAATTCAACACTATTTTTATATAAAGTATTTTCATAAAGTTCCATATAAATGCCTCCTAATCATCAATAACGTTATCATCACTATCAAGCATAGCTTTAAATAATTCTAAATTATCTTGTGTCGTTAATTTAATATTTTTATCACTTCCAGCAGCAAAATATAATCTATGTCCTAATTCAACCATCATAGTATTAGTATAAGAAGATGGTCCAATTCCAATATTTTTTTCAAATGCTTCTTTATATGCATCATAAAGTAATTTAAATTTATATGCTTGTGGAGTTACCATTCTTCTAAGTGTTTCACGTGGAATATATTTTAATGTACTAATATCATCATCTATGATAAATATTTGTTCATTATAAGGCATTGATGATATTCCATTACCATACAAATTACATTTAGCTATAACATCTAAAATAATTTCTTCATCTAACATCGGTCTAACTCCATCATGAATAATAACATTATCGTCAGCAGATAATTCATCTTTTAAATTAAATACACCATTTCTAATAGATTCTTGTCCAATTTCTCCACCAGGAACAATCCATTTAACTTTCTTAATATTATATTTATCTAAATAACCTCTTAAAGTATCTTCCCATCCCCTAATACAAACAACTTCAATTGCATCAATTTGAGGAATTTTCTCAAAAGCTTCTAAAGTATATATAATTACAGGTTTACCCTTAATATTTACAAATTGTTTAGGAATATCTAACCCCATTCTCTTACCTGAACCACCAGCTATAACAATAGCAACATTTCGTTTTTCCATAATTACCTCTTTCTAAGTTAAAATCAATTCTTCTATAAACTTATTATAATACAAATTATTTCTTTATTCCAAAAAGTTTTATTAAACGTTCACAAGAACAAATAATTGATGAAATTCATCACTACTAGAATATAAACACAAATGATAAATGAAATTAAATAAATATGTTTAACATTATATTTACTCACTAAATTTATAACTAAAATACCAAGAATAAAAAATTCACTAACATGAGCACACTTTCTAACAATTAAACTGACCTTTTCTGTATCGCTAATATAAAAAAGATTATAAATTAAAACAGCTATAGATCCACTCTGATTACCGCTCATAACCCCATTAAAATAAGACATGCGAAATATAAATAGCATCCATGTAATTAGAAGTCCCAAGAAACTATTACACTTTTTTTGCTTTTAATCATAATCATTATTAAAAAAATAATAAGATACCGTTTAGTATCTTATTACTTAGCTCCTTTTTTTAATAAAACAACTCTAACAGTATTTAACAATATTTTAATATCAAATAATAAATTATAATTATTTGAATAATATTTTTCTAATTTTAATCTATAATCAAAACTAGTATCACTTCTGCCACTTACTTGCCAATATCCAGTTAATCCCGGTTTAGTCTTAATAATATCATCAAAATATTCGCCCATATCATCTTGTTCTCTAGGTAAATATGGTCTATTACCGACTAATGACATATCCCCTTTTAATACATTAATTAATTGAGGTAATTCGTCTAAAGAACTATTTCTAAGATGTTTTCCCATTTTAGTTATTCTAGGATCATTCTTAAGTTTTTTATTTATCTTATATTCTTTAGCTAATTTTTTATCTTTTTTAAGTAACTCAAATAATACATCATCAGCGTTAGGTACCATTGTTCTAAATTTATAAAATTTAAATAAGTTACCATCCTTACCTATTCTATATTGAGTAAAAAATATTGAATTGAAATCTTTGTGTAAAACATAAGAGATTTTAACAATTAAACAAATTGGTAATAAAAAAATTAGTCCTACAAGTGATCCAATAATATCTACAAATCTTTTAATTCCAAAGTATAATATACTTTTAACATTAACACTATTATAACTAGTACTTTCTATAACGTTTTCTTGCATAGTATCAATCTCACTCCTACACTAAGAGTATATCATAAATTAAGAACTAAAAATCAAAATTTGTATGTTTTTGTATAAAAATATTAATTTTTAACAAAATTACCTAAATATAATTGAATAAATCATTGCAATGAATATACTTATTGCAATAATTGCTGATACTATAAAAACCACTTTTGACACTTTTTGATTTACTTTAAATTGACTAATCACACGTTCTTTAACTTGATTAGAAAATTCTTCCATTCTAGCTGCTTCTTCTTTTTCTTTTTTTATGTATTCCTTATATTCTTTATTTTTTGCATAACTAGCATTACAATTCGGACATTTTTTATCTACTTCTGTATCAATAATACTATCACAATATTCACAATTAATTTTCATAATCCACCTCTTCTTAATTATATCAAAAAAAGAGACATTAGTCTCTTCTATCTGTAAATATTAATAATAATCTAAGTACATATAATGCACTTGATAAAACACCTGCTAAATATGTTAAAGCTGCACTAGTAAGCATTTCTTTTACTCCGGCTTGATCTTTTTTATTTCCTAAATTAGCTTGATCAATTTCTTTAGCAGCTCTTTTACTGGCATTAATTTCTACTGGTAAAGTAATAATTTGGAATACTAAACCTAATCCAACTAAAAGAATACCTACCATAATTAAATCCATATATTCTAAGATTAATCCAAGTAAAAGAATAATATAAGCAAGTCTTGTACCTAAATTAACAATTGGATAAATAAAACTTCTTATTCTTAAAAATAAATAACCTTCTTTATCTTGAATAGCGTGTCCACATTCATGGGCAGCAATTGCTAAAGATGCTACTGATTTACCATGATAAACATCAGTAGATAACTTAACAGTTTTTC
This sequence comes from bacterium, assembly GCA_022779465.1. Classification (GTDB taxonomy): domain Bacteria; phylum Bacillota_I; class Bacilli_A; order RF39; family UBA660; genus CAG-533. Next base: position 12,371 of record JALFTB010000020.1, on the reverse strand, counting down.
TAGTTGGATCATAATGATCTGTCATAGTTCCTTTAGTTTCAACTACATACAAGTTATTTAATTCATTCTTATCAAGAATTTTTCTAGCAACATCATATCCAGTTAATCCAAAAGCATTATCTTTCTTACTATTCTTTTTATAAGTAGCACTTACATAAATTTGTGCTATTAAAGGAATAATAAATGCTAATAAATATAATAAACCTTCCACTTCTAAACCTCTTTATAAATAGTACCTTCTCTAGTATCAACTAAAGCAATACCCTTACTTAATAATTCATCTCTTATTGCATCAGCAAGTTCAAAATTCTTTGCTTTCTTAGCTTCATTTCTTGTTTCAATTAATTTCATAATATGTTCATGATCACTTCTTACTTCTTTTACTTCTGGAAGTAAATCTAAACTAAGAACCTTATCAAAAGATCTAACAAGTTCAATCTTAGTATGACCATTAACTGTATCATCTTTAAGTAAATCATATAACAATGTAATTGCATTAGCGGTATTTAAATCATTAGTTATATATTCAATAAACATATTTTTATATTTATCAAAATCACCTTCAGATAATTCTCCTTCATCTTTAATTAAAGATATCTTATTTTTAAGTTTTAAATAAGCTTGTTCAGCACTATTTAAACTATCAAATGAAAATACTAATTGTTTACGATAATGACTATTTAAACACATAAATCTAAATGATAAAGGATTATATCCTCTTTTAATTAATTCTTCTACTGAAAGTATAGCTCCATGACTTTTACTCATCTTACCAGTTTCATCCATTAAATGTTCATTATGAAACCAATAATTACACCATTTATGGCCTAAATAAGCCTCACTTTGTGCTATTTCATTAGTGTGATGAGGAAATATATTATCTACTCCACCACCATGAATATCTAAGTATTCTCCAATATATTTGATAGATATTCCTGAACATTCAATATGCCATCCTGGGTAACCTACTCCAAATGGAGAATCCCATTTTAATTCTTGATCTTCAAATTTACTCTTAGTAAACCATAAAGCAAAGTCAGCTTGATTTCTTTTACTTTCATCAAACTCTACTCCTTCTCTTACCCCAACAACCATCTCATCTTCTTTATGATTAGTTAATTGATAATAATCAGATAATTTACTAACATCAAAGTAAACATTTCCTCCAGCTTGATAAGCATATCCTTTTTCTAATAAACTACTAATAATCTTAATATACTCATCAATATTATCAGTTGCTGGTGAAACAATATCTGGAATTCGACAGTTTAAAGCCTCAAAATCTTTAAAGAATGCATCAGTATAAAATTTAGCTACATCTAATACAGTCTTATGCTCTCTTTTAGCACTTGATACCATTTTATCTTCTCCAGTATCAGAATCACTTTTTAAATGACCAACATCCGTAATATTCATTATTCTTTTAACATCATAACCAATATATCTTAAAGTCTTATCTAAAATATCATGACCCACATAGTTACGCATATTACCAATATGAGCATAATGATATACAGTTGGTCCACAAGTATAAAAAGAAACCTTACCTTCATAATGAGGTTTAAACTCTTCTACTTGTCTTGTTAAAGTATTATAAAACTTCATAACTCTCTCCTCCTAAAAGTTATTTTAACATTTTTGAGGAATAAAAGAAAGATTATTATTAAAACCCAAATTACTTTCTTCTTTATTATTTAATAAAAATATAATTGAATTATTTAAGTATAATTTCTTATTTAAAGAATTAGTTATATACCCACTATTAATCATAGTTTTAATTAAATTATACAAAACTTTATTAGCTTCATCATAATTATTAAACACTATAAATGAAAATGGATACTCTTCTAATTTATTATATAAATAATCATTAGATAATAACTTACTTAAACTATAATCATCATTATATTCCTCACAATTAATATTTATCATATTAATGTTAAATTTTGATGAAATATATTTAATTATTTTAATTTTATTATTTTTATCTAATCCATCCAAAACCATATATTTATTAAATTTATTATCTTTAATTAAATTAACAATATTTTTAACTGTCTTTTCATTATATTTTTCTTTTAATTCATCATATAACTCATTTATTTTATCTTCTCTTAAAGTACTAATATTAACTCTATTTTTAATAACATCATATATATCTTCATTACTAATAATCTTATTCTTACTGTTATCTTTATACATATCTATTAACTTCTTAGAACATACCGTATCAAGAACTTCTATACACTTATCTGGATTATATAAATTAGGTAAATACTTATCAGTAATATCTATTAAATATTTAATCGTATTTTTATTTATCTTTAAATCATAAAAAGACTCATAATTCTTTTTAACTTTATCCATAATTGTTAACATATCTTTATTACTAGGTTCATTGACCATTACTGGAGTAAACCTTCTAACTAAAGCCGGATCTTTCTTTATATATTCATTATATTCCTCATAAGTAGTAGCTCCAATAATTTTAATATCTCCTCTTGCTAAATATGGTTTTAAAATATTTGCAGCATCTATCGAACCATCAGAAGCTCCCGTCTTAACTATCGTATGAATCTCATCTATAAATAAAATAATATTTTTACACTTCATAACTTCTTTAATTAAATTATTAACTCTAAGTTCAAACTCTCCACGATATTTTGTTCCTGCTATTAAAGTAGATGTATTAATTAAAACTATCTCTTTATTTTTTAATTTATCTGGTACATTACCTTCTTTAATCATATGAGCAAGTTCATAAGCAATCGCCGTCTTTCCAACTCCAGCATGTCCAATAAGTAAAGGATTATTCTTATTCTTTCTAAGTAATATTTCCATTACTTCATTTATTTCTTTATCTCTTAAATAAACTCTATCACTTTCTTTTTCATTTAAAGAAACCCCTAATTGATATATTAAAGATGGTTTATTAATCTCATTCGTTAAACTTTCTGTATCTACTCCCATATTAGAAACAATCTGTAAAGCTATCCCATCTTGTTCATTAAGTAAAGAAGAAAGTAAATAAAATTCATCTAATTCTTTTTGTTCTTTATTCGCTTTTTTTGAAGCATTTTCTATAACTATTTTAAGTAAAGGTGTATAAAGAATATTAACACTTTCTTTACTAGCCATACCAATAACTTTAATTAATTCTTTTTTAAAATTTTTATAAGTTAAATTATATTTAATACATATTTCGCTAATATTATTATTTTTTAACAAAGCTAGTAATAAATGCTCTGTTCCAACATAAGGATGATGACAATTAAGCATCTCTTGTTCAGCTATTTCTAATATTCTACAAACACTCTTATTAAAACATTTATCCATTAAAAAATCCTCCTATATACTTTATGTATATAATGAGGATAATATTAGTTATTTATTCATATATTCTTTCTAATCTAAGCTTATCAGCAACAGTTGCAATAAACTCTGAATTAGTTGGTTTAGCTCTATCATAATCAACTGAATGACCAAATAAAGATTCCATTAAATCATAATCTCCTCTACTCCAACTAACTTCAATAGCATGTCTAATAGCTCTTTCAACTCGACTAGTAGTTGTATCATACTTATCAGCTATTTCTGGATATAACTCTTTAGTTATAGCTCCAATCATCGAAGGATTATTATACATTAAATCAATACTATCTCTAATATAAGCATAACCTTTAATATGAGATGGTATGCCAAGAGAATGTAATAATGTTGTAATTGCTTGTTTCAAATCATTATCATTTACAATTAGTTTATCTTTTCTTGACTCAATTATAGTTTCCATATGTTTAGCTAAAGCATCAAAACTATAAGGTTTTAGTAAATAATAATTAACTCCTACTTGCATACATTTATTGATAACTTCAATTGAATTAATTCCTGTTGTAACAATACTCTTTAAATGTATATTTCTCTTATTTAACTCTTCTAAAACACTTAATCCATCCATTTTAGGAATAATTAAATCCATTACAAGTACATCATAATTATTATAATTACCACTAATCTTTTCTAGAGCTTCTTCTCCATCATAAGCCCAATCTACAACATCAATTACTGCGTGACTACTAAAATACTCCTTTACAGACTCCACGAACTTCTTATTATCGTCTACCATAAAAACGCGTATTCTTTTATTCATCTTATCTCCTTTTTATTTACACCACGCAATTCTATTATAATATTATTTTCTACAAATAAAAAGAAAATATCTTGACAATTACTGTCAAGATATGTAAACATTTGTCGAATTATGTCAGATTAAAGAAATCCATTAAATCCTTCTTATTTAAAGGTCTTATTAAAATTGATTTAAATCCCAAATCTAACATTTCTTTCTTAGATTTTAAATCTTTATTATTAGTTATAATAAATACTTTACCATCAAAACTCTTTACTTCTTTAACTTTACTTAAAAATGATTTAGCATCAATTTTATCCATATTTTCATCAATAACTATAATATCAAAATGTTTATCAGCTCTTACATCATCTAAACATTTTTTAGTCATATCATAATACTCAAACTCATATTCCTTTTTCTTACAAATACTCTTTATTACTTTAATATCATTTAAATCAGAACTAATTAAAGCAACCTTTTTAAGTTTTAAAAGTTTATCACTATATTCAGCTATCTTCTTTTCATAATTAGATTTATCATCAGCAATCTTTTGATCAACATATATAGTTACAATTGTACCATTACCTTTATTAGTATCTATTGAAAAAGCTCCACCAATAATATTAATTATCTTTCTAACCATCTTTAAATTTAAATCTTTATCATCAATTTTATTAATTTCTTCTTTAGTTAAATCATCATGATTAGATAATATTTCATTTTGTTTATAAATATTAATCCCCTTACCAGAATCTTCAACACTAATAATTAATCTACATACATCATTTTTAATAATACAATTAGCTCTTAATTCAATATAACCACTATTAGTATATCTTATTGAGTTACTTAATAAAGTATTAATAACTTGTTTAAGCTTAATCGAATCCCCATATAATTCTTCAGGAATTTTATCATTAATAACTAATCTATAATCAACCTTATCACTAACACTTGCTTTAGTCATTGAATAAATACTATTAAGTAATAATCTAATATTATATTTAGTATTAATCGTATTTAAATACATAGAATCCATTTGTGAAACATCAATAGAATTTCTAATCTTAACTCTTGCATTATCAACAATAACTTTCAAATCATCTAAATCTTCCTGCATCTCTTTAGAAGGATTAAGTTTACACATATCATCATAAATCTTTTCTACTCTATTTAATTTCTCTTTGATATCATCGGTAACAACACTTAAAAATTCATTCTTTTCATTGGCACTTTGTTCAGATAAACTTCTGGCTTTAGTTAATTCTTCAATCATTTTTACATCTGGATTTTCAATTGTAAAATACATGACAAACATAACTAAACATTCTACAGAAGTTGTAATAGTAATTTCTGGATTATATTTTTGAATAATAGCTACAATTACATTACCTAACATAAACAATATAAAAGGTATTGTTTTCTTTAAATTAACATGCTTATATCTAATAAAAATAGGTATTAAACCCAATGTAATAAAAACTGTTCCAATCGCAAATACAAAATCAACTGATTGCCCAGTCGCATATCCATTATAAGTAGATATTGGTAAATATAAAATGAATAAAATTCCAACTACTAAAATACTTAATAAAGAATATTTAACTATATTAAAAAACTTAGGTTTATCACTAAAACATATCATATAAATATATAAACATATAAAACATGAAAACACTGTTAAATATGTCATAAATACTTTAGTAAACATCATTGATATTACACTAGAAGTAGGTAATGTATGACCTAAAATCCCGCATATTAACTCAAATATCAATGCAAACAAATTAAATACAATCAAAATTGAATAATATTTAGTTTCTTGTGTCTGTAAATGATTCTTTCTAAAATATACAACGTTTAAAACAATGGAATATATAAGTGATAAACAAATTATAATTAAATAAGTCATATCATAATCCTCCTAGTATAATAAAATCTTATCACAAAAAAAAAGATAAGTCCATTACATCGAACTCATCTTAAATACTTTACTATCTTTTTGCATTTGATATTTATATTCAGTAGCTAATCTTGTAACATTAGCTTCTTTATCATAACCCCAAGTTTTTAAAGTTTCTAAATCTCTCTTACCACTTGGTGCTACTGGAAATTTATGAGTTACATTAATATATAACTTATCTAATACTTCTTTATCAAATTGTTGTTCTAATCTTAAAACAATACTTCTAACAAGTTTTTCTTTGCTTAATTTTATTCTTGGATTAGGCACTACCCAAATTGCGTAAACTTCACCTAAGCAATCATCATTAACAGGAACAACACTACAAGACATAACTAATTTAGTATCTTTAAGTACTGTATCTTCAACATTAAAGAAAGGAACAGTTTTACCGTCATCTAATTTAATAATAGCTTTAGGTCTACCTTTCATTTTAATTCTGCCATATTTATCAGATTTGTATGAAAATTTACCCATATTAACCCATCTATTACCATAAGCATCAGTAATAAATGCATCTTTATTTAATTCTTCATCATAATAATAACCAACCATCATTGCTGGAGATCTGGAAACTAAAGTACCAGCTTCTCCAATCTTACAATAATGACCTTCATCATCTAATACTTCTGTAATCGCAAAAGGTAAAGTAGTTAAACCTAAACCTTCTTTTCTATGTTTTAAATTTTGTGGTAATTTTTCCATATGAGCTTTAAATAAAGTTGTAAAAATACCACTAGCTTCATTAGTTCCTCCACCAATTGAAAATGATATTGGAGCTATTGGGAAAGGCAATTCTTTAGACCCAAATTTATGTTTTCTAGCTGTATAATTAAAGTATTTTTCTTCACCTTGACTCATACCCTCACCAGTAACAACAGCTGCAATTAAATGTCCAAAATCAGCATCTTTAAACTCAGGATCACCATTATTTAAAGCATCACATAAACTACTCCAGAAAGCTACACTACCTGGTGAATAATTAGGTTCATTAATAAGTATTGCATACTTAAAGAAATCTTCTCTATAAAAAGGTTCTAATCTTAAAGAACAAATTTGATATAAAGAATCACAAATAGAACATAATTCCATATGAGTATAAGTAGGAATATGATGCATAACCTTTCTCTTATTTAAACTAGCCATACCAGAAATATCGGCATCCTTAAATCTAGACATAGTATAATAAGTTCTATTATCATTTAAAACAGCCTTAGGCCATCCTGGATGAGTAGTACCACTAGTATAAGTAATCGCACAATGATCATCTAAACTCATATTTTCAACTACTCTACCATTATAATTTAAACCTAAAGACATAAATTCTTCTTTATTAATAATATTCTTACTCCAAGTACTTTTAATATCACCTACATAATTGTGCATATCATAAACTTTAGAATCATACTTAGCATAAGGATCAATTACTTCACCATTTGCATCTTTCTTTAAAGAATCAGTTAAAGAAAATACTACAACATTTTCAACATTTGATCCTTCAATCTTATCTTTAAGCATATCTCTAACATCATCAGAAATAAATACAGTTTTACTCTTAGAATTATTTAAAATAAATTTAGTATATTCTGGATCAAACCAATCACCAAAACTATTCATTTTACATCCAATTAAATTAATTGCTAGCTCAATATATAAGAATTCTGGAATATTTCCAACACAAACTGGAATTTCATCACCCTTCTTATATCCCATTGCTTTTAAAGATTTAGCAAATTCATAAGCTTTTTCATATAACTCACGATAACTAATATAAGTACCACGATAAAATAACGCATTACAATCTAAATTACCACTTCTAGCCTTACGAAAAAACTCTACAGACCAAGAATTATTATGATTTTCATCTATATCATCTAAAATTTTCTTGATTTTAGGACTATAATCAGCCTTATAAGGATATTCTCTTTTTTTTAAATCATGATTTTCGACTAATATTTGATTAACTTCATCATTTAACTTATCAATTAAGCTTACCATTCCCCATCACCAATTTTATCATAACACATGATGAAATTTTGTCAATAAAAAAGAGAGACTATTTGTCTCCCGAAACTGATAAACTACTTCCTGTAATACTTTCAGCTATCGTTAATAATTCATTACCTGATAACTTATCACTAGATAAATAAAAATCAACATTGTTACTAGTAAAATATAAAGAATTTGATGATAAAGCTCCCATTGTTTCACTAAGCATTAAAGGTTCACCATAAACTGGTATAATTTCAAATTCACTATTAGCAACAGTCTTTTCTTCAATTAAAGTAAAAGGAGAATCTCCAGTAAAGGTTAAGATAACTCTATTACCACTTTCAGTATTAACAGTATCTTTAGTACTTAAATAAGTATTAGATGGTAAATATAAAGGATAAACAATATCATCCATTAAAGCACTAGTTTCCTTATCTTTACAACATTCTTCATCAATCAAAGATTCTAATTTAAAATAATCATCTTTAAAAGTAGGTTTAAAATCTATAGATGTATAATTAACAGTAATTTTAACCTTTCCATCTTTATCTAAAACTTCTACTTTCTTTAGATTACTTTTCTTATCTAAATAAATCTTTTCACTAACTAAATTAGCATTATTTGGATAATTTACTTTACTACTAATGACAAAACCATCACCATCAGCTTCTGCTTTACTTTCTGAATCATTATTAATATCATTTACTAAACTATTAAGTAAATAAGCTTGTGAACCATTATCTGGCCACTCTGATTGAAATTTAAAACTCTTATTTAAACTAGGTGTAACAACATATACTTCATTATTACTTCTAAGAATTACTTGTTCATGATTATTAATAGTATTAACTAAATTAACTCTATAATTATCATTACTTTTAGCAACCGTTACATTATAAGAAAAAGTATCTTCATTACTAATAATATTCATTGTCCCTTTAACTAAATAAGAATTCTTTTTAGATATGTTCTTAACAAATTCATCTTTTACATTACTTTGGTCTGCCTTTCCACATCCAAAAAGACATAAAACTCCTAATAAAACAACTAAATATTTTTTCATTTAACCTCCTACAATAATAATATTTAACTAAAAAATAATTATGTATATTATTTTAAATATTACCCATACTAATATTAGAAAAGAGGTTATTATGAGTACACTACAAAAAGTATGCTTAGTTGTTACTATTATTGGAGGTATTAACTGGGGATTAATCGGTTTATTAGATTTTAACCTAGTAGAAGCCATTTTTGGTGCCTCATCAGTAATAAGTCGTATCGTTTATTCTTTAGTTGGATTAACAAGTATGATAAATGTTGGCATCTTACTTATGGATTTAGATGAAAAATAAGAAGCTAAAAAATAGCTTCTTAATTTTTTTCTACAACATAAATATTTTTATCTTTCTTTATTAAAATAATTTCTCCTGTTTTATCATATCCTAAATCTTGAACATAACTCCATTCAAGATTTATTTTATATGCTTCAAAAGAATTATCACCAATCTTATAAGTATCTTTTTTACTATCTTTAACAATTACACTACTAACTTCTGGCAAATTTTGTGTTCTCTTACCATTAGTATTATCTTCAACATATTTATAAATAGTATCTTGAACATTAAGTTTATAATTATCTCTGCCATCAGGATATACAAAACTAGCGCCACCTGTATCATACTTATTTATTTTATTATTAATAGTATATAAATCAATAACAAATAACTTAGCGACACTTACTGCATATTCATCATAATTAATATCGCCCTCTAAATTAGCTTTTAATGCTTTAAATTCATCTTCATATAATTTAGTAGCATTACTCTTTAAAGTATAATCATAACCCTTAATAGTATCCTTATTTGTAACAATAGGCTTATCATCTTTCTTTTCTCTAGTAGCAATATAATAAATAGTACCACCAACCGCATAAACAAAAATTAAAATACAAAAAAATAAAATCACTTTCTTTTTCATGAAGCACCCTCTTTATTCTTACTATCTCTAATTAAATCATGAGTAATAATATCATTTGAAACCTCAATAATCTTATCAGCATAATCCTTACATTCATTAACATAACTATCAGTTAATACATCATCCAAAGATAAAGGCTTATAAGTCTCATTAGTACTACGATAATACAACCTATTAGTTAAGAAATTACCATTAGGAAAAGCAATAATATTATCATCTTTAATTTCAAAAATATCATGACCTAAAGCATATTTGTTATATATACCAATCATATTACCAACAGTAGGCATAACATCAATCATACCCATATAATAATCAACTTTTTTAACTTGTTTATTATTCTTAGTCCATAAAATTAATGGAGTTTTTCTATTAAGCTCATTAGCAAAATAATCATAAGAAACATAATTCTCATCATCACTAGTATATAATTTACCAGTTTCAGGATTAAAATTATAATAATAATTAAACTCATCTCTTGAAAGTTTAGGATCATGATCACCATAAAATACAAATAAAGTATTATTAAAGTAATCACTATTATTAACCATATCAATAAACTCACCTAAAGCATTATCTGCATAATGAGCACTTCTAATATAATTACCTAACTTAGTATTATCTAAATAAGAATAAGTAACCTCTTCATCCTTACCACTATACTCATTATATACTTTTGCTTTATAAGTCAAATCAATTTGTTCAAATTTTTCATCATTAGCAAAAGGAGTATGATTTGATAAAGTAATAATAGTTCCCATGTATTTATCATTATTCTTTTCTATATTTTCTAATATTGGTAAACTCTGTTTAAAGAATGAATGATCATCTAATCCTAACCCAACAGTTTGGTCTATATCATATGATGTACTAGAATAAAAATCCATATAACCTAAACTAGGATGCATCTTATTTCTATTCCACATAGATGCTTTATTACCATGCATACTAAATGTGTAATAACCTTTTTCTCTTAATAACTTAGGAATAGTAACATATTCTCTGTCATAATAAGTTACAAAAGCAGTTCCATTAGAAGCCGGCATTAGTGATGTAGTTAAAGTAAACTCTGTATCACTACTAGTTCCTACACTTATTTGCGGATAAAAATTAGTAAAATAAATACTTTCTTGACTAAGCTTATTTAAATTAGGAGTAATAACTGTATCATTAATCTTTAAATCAATTAAGAAAGACATCATACTCTCCATATGAACAAAAATAACATTATAATCTTTATATAAATTAGTATAACTATTATTACTTACGGGAATTGTATTATTTTCATAATAATCATTAAACTCTTTTAAAGCAACATCATAACCAAACCAAGAACTAACAGTTGGTCTAAGTGTTCCAATTAAATCATTAATCTGATAAATAGTAATACCAAATCTACTTACAATATATTCTCTATTCCATTGTTTACTAAGTCTACTAAAAGCCGTTCCAGACAAAGAAGCGGTTCCGATAACTAGAATTATAAAACCATAAAGCATAACTTTCTTAAATAATTCTTTACTCTTCTCAAACTTAGAAACAAAATTAAAATAATCTCTATTATTTAAATACTTATTAATATAAACAAAAGCAATTGGTGCAAGCAAATAAATAAAATGAATAACTTTAAGTTTAGCTACAATCGCATCATCTACTTCTTTAACTTGACCTAAAGTAGTAAGTAAACTAAAAGAAGCAAAAGAGCTATACCATTCATAATATATCGCATTAACAATACATACTAAACTAAGTACACATAAACATATTAAAAGATATGTAAATTGTTTTTTAGGCTTATAATAATAAGCAAAAGATCCTATCATTAAAGACGTTGCTATATCAAATACTAAAGGCTTAATTGAAAAAGCATTTCCAACTGTAACAGCCCTAATAACAATACAACAAAAAATAGAAAGTATAACATAAGAACAATATTGTTTATTATATTTAATAAAATTTAAAAAGTTCTTTTTGAAATTTAACCATTTCTTTTTCATAAACAACCCTTTCTATCTATACTATTGTAACATAATTATATATAATTTGCATTTTTTTCTTGAAAAGTAAACAGTAATTTGATATTATATATTCAACAAGTGCAGGTGTGGTTCAATGGTTAGAATATAACCTTGCCAAGGTTGGGATGGGAGTTCGATTCTCCTCACTTGCTCCAATTGAATACAACTTACGATCCTATTATGGTGTCGTAAGTTTTTTATTTACACTTGCAAAATTAAGTTAAAATATGGAAAAATTCTACCATATTTTTTATTTAAATCAATTAATTAAAGGGTTTGCGAGGTTTTA
>JALFTB010000035.1:0-78195 GCA_022779465.1 bacterium | reverse complement strand
AAAATGTTAATCAATCAAATTTTCATAGATAAAAATAGCGATACTAATTTTTTTCGAAAAATGCTAATTTTTGAATTTTAGATACCTTTTTAGATACCTTCTGCTAGGTTTCCCAAGTGCTCTCGGAAGCTAAAAAGGGCAAAAAAAGGCTCCCAGACGCCCTCAAAAGCCCGAAAGTGCTGCCAAAAACTCGAAAACTAAAATCCATGTGGCACTGGTAAAAAATACAAACAATGTTGTGGTAAATAACTCGCAAAACCCGATAAAATAAGGGAAAATGCGAGTTTTTCTTTTTATCAAAAAATTGCTCAAAATATGGGCTGGAGCCACTTTGGAGCCATTTTGATTTAAATATTGGACTATACAAGTAAAATTTATTATGGGTTCATGGTATAATTATGTATGAAAGTTGGTGATTAAATTGAATTATGAAATAATTGATGTAAAACAAGAGGAAAAAGAAAAGTTATATAAATTATTACAGTATGCTTTATATGATGGTTCGCAATACATTGATAATGACATAAATGAAGATTGTATATTTGAATATAGATGGTTTGATAATTATTTTACCGATAATGATCGAAATTCATATTTTATTAAAAGTGGAAATGCCTATGTAGGAATGGTTATGGTAAACGAGAATTTGAAATTTAATAAAGACGGTAAATGCATTGCCGAGTTCCTAATAATGCCAAGATTCAGAAGAAATCATATTGGTAAAAAGGTTGCATATGAAATATTTGAAAAATTTAAAGGCAATTGGGAAGTTCAACCGATGGAGAATAATCCTATTGCATATTCATTTTGGAAGAATATTATATCAGAATATACAAATGGTAATTATATAACTAAAAATGATGGAATAGAGGATGTATTCATTTTTAATAATAAATAGAAGTGTTAATTTATGCAAATAGTAGAATATGAAAATAAGTATTTAGGAGATGTCAAAGACTTATTAGTTGAACTTGAAGAGTATATTGTATTTAAGATCAGAAATAAAAAGATGTGGAAAATTTGCAATTCTGGAGCCACATTTAGAGCCACTCTGCTAGAGATTAGCCGGAATAAACTAAAACATGAAGGTAATAAAAACCCCATTTTTAAAGGAATTTAACGAGTGGGCGGTGGTAAAAAGCCTTAAAAATGCTAGCCATGTGGAAGTGGTAAAAAAATAAGCAATGTTGTGGTAAATAGTAATTCATAATTCATAAAAAACAACATTTTAATTAAATATCGATATACCAAATGTTAAAGAAGGAGCGTAAAAGAGAAATGGAAAAATTTTATTTAGAAAAACCTTCAATGAAAAGAAAAAACGACATAATGGAATATATTAATGAGCTTGCAGAATATAATTCTGAAACTAATGGTATCGGATCATTAAGAAAAATATTTGATGGCTACACTTTTGAACAAGCTTTACAAAGATGTTTAAATATGGAAAATAAAGAATATGCCGAAAAAAATGGGAAATGTCAATCAAAAACATTTTTGCTTATCAGAGAAAACGATAACAAAATTATTGGTGCAATTAATGTTAGATGGAATTTAAGTGAAGCAATGCTACAATTTGGAGGCCATATAGGTTACGGCATCAGACCAACAGAAAGAAGAAAAGGCTATAATAAAATAAATTTATATTTAGGTATGATTGAAGCTTCAAAACTAGGATTAGATAAAGTAATGCTAGATTGTGATGTTAACAATATTGGATCAGATAAAACATTAAAAGCATTAGGTGGTAAACTTGAAAGAACAGAAATAGATCCAGCCGATGGAATCTTAACAAATGTTTATTGGTTTAATGTAAAAGAAACCATAGATAAATATAAAAATATATACGAACCACATATTTTTATTAACGAAAAAAATAAAATCTTATAGAACTATAAATAGTATAATTATTCACTACTTAAAAATAATTGTAATATCATTTCTTTACTTATGTCTCTTAAACTAAATATAATTAAAATGAGGTAGCTAGTAATAAAATATGATAAACCTAAAGATGAATATCTAGATAATCCAGAAATCAGAAATGTTGGGTGGTTTATTAATCTAGAATATCAAGGCCAAGGCTATGTACTAAAGCAGCACTAGAAGTATTAAGATATATGTTTATGGATAAAAAAAATCAATATACTATGACGAAAATGATAATATTTTAGTGAGCTATTATTATGTCGGCGATAAAGAAAAATTTTTAACAAAAAATAGTTCTATTTTCCCAAAAAGTTCAAAAAGATTATAATGGAGGTAAAAATGGTAGCAATTACAGCAAAAGATGAATTAGTAAAAAGATATATGTACTTATATAAAAATAAAAAACTTATTTTAGCATTATGTATTGGTAGAGGTGTTGAAAAGAAATCTATCTTATCAAGAATTGAAAGAACCAGAAATCTTATTCAAAAAAACAGCATTTGCCAAGAAAATGAGGAACTATCTCGATTATTAAAAAATCACATAAAAGAATATGAGCAAGAAATCTATGATGAAAAATATTATTTAATGGCAAACGTTGAAGACAGCATAGTTTCAATGTTTGAAGAATTTTTATTTAGTGACAGTGAAATGGAAGAATTAGCTCTATATAAACATATTGAAGCCGTAAAAAAAGATAAAAATTATTTAGATGCATTTGGTTATGCAATAGAATTATTAGAAGAAAGAAGACAAAAAAATATTCAATTAAAGAAGTTACCTACATTCACAGTATGGAAAATTTTATCTTATATTAGAAGAAAAAATTTAAACAATCCCACTACTCTAAAAGCATTAGATAGATATTATAATCTTGAAAGATACATGATTACTGGTGATAACTATACAAGTGGATATTTATTATCTGATTATGACTCAGAAACATTAGGAGAAGAAAGTTTAAAAAAATATCCAAATGATATAATTATTAGCGATGGATTAATGCTAAAACCATACGAAAATTGTTTTGAAATAGAGGATTATTATTTTGCAGAACCATCTATTATAGCAGATTCTGAAGAATCATATGATCAAGAAGCACCAACCACTTTCATGCTAAAACTATCTACAATGCCTAATTTGGACATTGAAACCAAAAATAATATACGAAAAAAACTAACTAACGATAAATCATTAGTAAAAACTGATTAGAAAGTTAACTTACACGGTTAAACTTTTTTATTTATATTTAAATTTGCTGATTGAATTAAAATCTGTTATAATAAGCGCTATTAAAAAAGGGGTTTTTTATATGCCATAATTACCAAAAAGAAGAAGGATACAAAATAATCAAGGCACTCCAATTAAAAGACAATTTACATACAGAGAATTTTTAACTCAAGAACTTCCATCTAATCAAGTTTGGAGTATCGTTTTATCTGAAAAAGACTTAGATTTAGACATGAGTAATTTTATCGAATTAATACATACGCAAAAAATTACTATTTGGTGTTTAGATTATAATAGTGTAATTTTCTTAAATAGTATTCTTAAAGAAAAAGTATCTAATTTAATAACATTAGTAGATGATGGATTAAGAATACCAAGAGATTATATTGATTTAAGCAAGTTAGAAAATATAACTGTTCGTATTCCTTTAACATATCTTATGTGGGGAGTTAAATTTAATGATGAAGTAAAGACTTATAGTAGTAGATCTGCTATTTCAGGTGAAATTCACGAAGCAGATTATTCCAATACTAATACAATACTTACTTTAGAAAATTTAAAAAGAATAAAAGTAACACTCCAAAATCTTGCAAGACATAATCCTAAAGATACTACTGAAAAAGTATATCTAGTATCAGATTACATTCAAAATAAAACCCAATTTATTGAAGGCTATGAATCAGTTTCCACAAGAGGAACATTTGTAACTCCATCATATCCTGAGCTATGTCCAGGATTAGTAGAAACTGTAAATAATCATGAGTACGGTGTATGTGTAGGTATCGCAAATTTATCAACAATGCTATTAAATAATCCCTTATTAAATACTGAAACTGAAACAACCTTTGGTTGTAACCATGCTTGGAATAAAGTTTTAATCGATGGTAAATATTATTATTTCGATACAACATGGAATATAACAAAATCTTCAAATCCTTCTGAAACAGGGTTGATTACATTATCTTTTCAAAGAAAATACTTATTGTTTGGAACTAATACAGCCCAATCAATTGGACATCATATTCCTCAAAACTTAAGTATTTATAATAATGGAGTAATGTCAGAAGAAGATTACCAAAAATTAGTTACATATAACTCAAAATTTGCTTATAATCAAACACCTCAATATAAGTCATTTAAAAAATAAAAAAACCTCATAAATATATGAGGTTTTATTTTTAACTTTAAATAAACATCATAATACCTTCTTTTATATATAATTTAAATAGGAGGACATATGAAAAAAATCTTAAAAAATTATAAAAGTACAATTATTCTAATTGGAGGTATTATTTTAGGCACCATAGTAGGTCTTATTTTTAAAGAAAAAGCAACTATTTTGAGTCCCTTAGGAGATATCTTTATTAATTTAATGTTTGTCGTTATAGTTCCATTAGTATTTTTAACAATATCAAGTTCTATCATTAAAATGGAAAATCCTAAAAGACTAGGAAAAATAATGATTGTCATAATCTTAGTATTTCTTTTAATGTCACTTGTTGTAGCTTTCATAGGAATTGGAACTACTCGTGCTATTAAAATAATTGATAGTGGTAATCAATCAGAAATTATAAATCTTTTAGATACAAGCATTACCAACACCAAAAAACTAAATATCCTGGAAAGAACAGCTAATCTTTTAACAGTTAATGATTTTTATAAAATATTAAGTAAGGATAGTATAATCGCAATAATATTATTTGCTATAATCTTTGGCTTTGCAGTTAAGAAAAGTAAATCTAAAGGTGACAAAGTAAAAGAAATAATCTTAAGTTTAAATGACATTGTTATAAATATAGTCAATATAATTATGTATTATGCACCAGTTGGACTTGGTTGTTATATTGCATCATTAATTGGAACATATGGTGGTACTATTGCCGTAGGTTTCTTAAAAACATTTATTAGCTATACTTTAGTATGTTTATTTGTATATATAATAGTTTATAGTATTTATGCTTTAATAGCTGGAGGAACCAAAGCATTAAAAATATATTGGAAATCTATTATTCCTTCAACATTTGCTGCACTTGCTACGTGTTCATCAGCAGCTTGTATACCTATTAATATTAAAAGTACAAAAGAAATGGGCATTTCTGACGATATAGCTGAAACAACAATTCCTATGGGAACTAGTTTTCATAAAGATGGTTCTGTTATCGGTAGTGCTTTTAAAATAATGTTTCTTGTTTATTTATTTCAAACAAATACAAGCTTATCTACAATTATTATTACATCAATTCTAGCAACTTTATTAATTACTGCTGTTCCAATTGGTGGAGGAACTATATCAGAAATGTTTATTTTACAATTATTAGGATTTCCAACATCAGCGTTACCAATCTTAGCAGTTATTGCCACAATCATTGATGCTCCAGCAACTGTTTTAAATGTAGTTGGTGATGCATCTGCATCTTTACTAGTAGGTAGAATAGTAGATGGTAAAAATTTTTTAAAATCACGTAAATAACTCTAATTCATGTTATAATATTCTTATTAAGAAAGAAGTGATAACATGGAAGAAAATAAAATTGAAACTGAAGCATTATTTACTGAATATGTTGATTTTGAAACATTTAGTAAATCTGACTTTAGAGTGGTAAAAATTAAAGATTGTGTTGCAGTACCAAAAAGCACAAAATTATTACAATTTACTTTAGATGATGGAACTGAAAATGACCGTATTATTTTAAGTGGTATCCATGCATACTATGAACCAGAAGAACTAATCGGTAAAAATGTAATTGCTATCTTAAATTTACCGCCAAGAAAAATGATGGGAATCGAATCTTGTGGAATGTTAATTTCTGCTGTACATACCGAAAATGGTAAAGAAATATTAAATTTACTAATGGTAGATGAAAATATTCCAGCAGGTTCTAAACTATATTAAAATAAATATCGCTCAAAATAAGCGATGTTTTTTAATAATTATATATTTTTACACAATAGTAAATAATGTATTGAACGGTATTTACAACCAGGTAATATAATTTAAATATAAAGTAAAGAAAGTAAATCAAGCACAAATAGTAATGTCTAAAGTAACAAAATTAATGTTGTTTATTGCACAGTTCAAGTACATACTGAAAAAGTTGCTAAAATCATTGCTGAAAATTTAAATATTGATGTCTTTAAAATTGAACCTAAAGAATAATACACATAAGCTGATTTAAATTATAATAATTCTAATTCACGTGTAACGAAAGAACAAAACGATGAATCATTAAGAAATATCCCTTATATAATAATAAAAAGAATGGAGTTACCAAAGAAGAACTAGCTAGCAACATAACTCATATTGCTTTCTATATTGGTTGATCAAAAGCAAGGGCAGCATTCTATTTATCGAAAGAAATCTATAAAAAAAGATGTATTTACACCAATGTCTATTTTTTATATAATTAAATTGGTGATTAAATGAAAAGAAAAAAATTACTACTAACTGCAATAATATTGTTAATAACTTTATCAATTTTCACATATTTTATGGATTTAAAAAATTATAACAACAATATAGAACCAAAACACTGCATAAAGGTAATAAACAAAGATGGCTCAAAAGTAACATATTATGGTTTAGGATATAAAATAATTAGATATGTAAATGTTTCACCCGTCGAACCATTCTCAAATAATAAAGGTTCTAAATTTGGCTCATGGTTTATGAAATACGAATTGCCATCAGAACCCCAAGAAATAACTGACATTGAAACATTCTATCAAATTTCATTAACGCAAAATAAAAACATTAATTCACTTCCATCAAGTTATACTATTACTCAAGCAGAAGAAGATAATTGCTTAATCTTAACAAATAAAATTATCAATAAAAAAGAGTATGAAGATTTCTTAAACGAATACAACAATCATAAAAATTCTTTCATTAGAATTGTAGAAACAACTATTGAGGGAGATTTACTAATTTATGATTTGTTATATTATAATGATTTTTTATATTTAGTAACGGATTATAGCAGAGATAAATATGCAACTGAAACTGACAAAGAATTATCACTAGAAAAATATAAATATTTAGGTAATTATAAATATAAAAATAAAACATATTTAGTTTTAAATAATGAAGAAATAAATGAAAATAATTTTAAGAATGGTACTGTATTTACCATCTCAAAATAAAAAAGGAGAAGTATGAAAGATTTAAAAATAAGTATTATATTAATAATAATAGGAAATCTACTATATATAACTAATCATTTCTTAACTGAAAATATTAATATTAATGATTTTGTTTCTGGTTTATTAGTAGGAATATCTATAGGTGTTAACCTAATAGGAATTGTTTTATCAGCGAAATATGTAGCTAAGAACAAGTAAGACTCATTTATATGAGTTTTTTATTTAATTATAAAATTATATGTTATAATACTTTTGTTAAAAAGGAGGACATTATGATTTATTTAGATTATGCTGCCAGCACTCCAGTAAAAAAAGAGGTTTTAGACACATTTTATGATGCTTCAATTAAATATTTTGCTAACCCTAATTCTTCACATAAATTAGGAAGAGAAGCTAAAAATATCATTGATGAGTGCACCCGAAATATAGCAAGTAACTTAAAAGTTAATAAAGAAGAAATAATATACACCTCAGGAGCTAGTGAATCAAATAATTTAGTAGTAAAAGGTATATGTGAAAGATATCGTAATAAAGGAAAACACATTCTTTTAAGTGCTCTAGAACATAATTCAATAATTGCCTCTGCAACTACTATGCAAGAACAAGGCTTTGAAGTTGAATTAATTCCTGTTAATCATGACGGATTAATTGATATAGAAACTTTAAAACAAATGCTTAGACCAGATACTATTTTAGTTAGTGTATGTTCAGTAGATAGTGAAATAGGACTAAAACAACCAATCGAAGAAATTGGAAAATTATTAAAAGACTATCCTAATTGTGTGTTTCATTCAGATGCTTCCCAATCAATTGGAAAAGTAGATATTGATTATTCAAATGTTGATTTAGTAACAATCACACCTCATAAATTTTACGGATTACCAGGAATAAGTATTTTAATAAAAAAACAAAATATCAGTTTAAAACCCCAAATTAATGGTGGAAAATCTACAACAATCTATCGAAGTGGCACTCCAGAATTAGCTTCCATAGTTGCTTGCGATAAAGCCCTAAGTTTAGCGTTAAAAAATGAAAAAGAAAATTATGAATATGTATCAAAATTAAATAAAACTATAAAAGATAAACTTAAAAAATATAAAAATATAACAATTAACAGCAGGGAAGCATCTATTCCCTTTACCATTAATTTTAGTATTGAAGGAATAAAATCAATAAATATTCAAAATTATTTAGAAAATGAAGAAATATATGTTTCAACCAAGACATCTTGTTGTCCAATCGAAACTCCATCAAAATTAGTATATGCTTTAACCAATGATAAAGGACTATCAACATCATCTATTCGTGTTAGTTTATCAGAACTTACTACCGAAGAAGAAATTAACATTTTTCTAAAAGAAATAGACAACTTATATAAGGAGTATGAATCAAATGGAAAAATATAAAGAAATCGAACGCTCTATAATTAAAAAATATCGTAAAGAAATATGGAGTAAATTTGTTAGAGCGGTTCAAGATTATAATTTAATTGAAGAAGATGATAACATCATGGTTTGTATAAGTGGGGGAAAAGATTCATTTCTTCTAGCTAAATGCGTCCAAGAATTAAATCGTCATGGTAAAATTAATTTTACCGCCCATTATGTAGTTATGGATCCTGGATATAATGAGTATAATCGAGACTTTATAATTGATAATGCTAAAACATTGAATGTTCCTATTGAACTATTTAATAGTGATATCTTTGATGTTGTTGCCAATGTAGATTCAAAAAGCCCATGTTATCTATGTGCTAGAATGAGAAGAGGTTATTTATATAATAAAGCTCAAGAATTAGGATGTAATAAAATAGCTTTAGGACATCACTTCGATGATGTTATTGAAACAACCCTTTTATCAATGTTTTACGGTTCAGAAATTAAAACAATGATGCCTAAACTACATTCTGATAATTATGAAGGAATTGAATTAATTAGACCTCTATATTTAGTAAAAGAAGATGCTATTATTTCTTGGCGAAATTATAATGAATTAACATTCATAAATTGTGCCTGTCGTTTTACAGAAGGATGTTCGCTAATAAATGATGGAACAAGTAAAAGAAAAGAAATGAAAGAATTAATAAAAACCTTAAGAAAGAAAAATAAAGATATTGATTACAACATTTTTAAATCACTGGACAACATTAATTTAAATTGTGTTCTAGGAACTAAAAAAGATGGAGTTTATAATAGTTTCCTAGATGATTATGATCAAAAAAAATAAGCCCCAAAGGCTTATTTTATTACGAGTAAATTATCAAAAGGTACTTCAATAACAGTATTATTATAATCTGAATAAACTTTAGTAGCTTTATATTTATCATTACTATCAAATGAATACTTAACATATTCTAACTGATTTTTATCATTAATTTTTATTGTATTTTTATTACTTTTAACAGAATAAAAATATTTATCATTTAAGACAAAAACATATACAGTACTATTACTATCAACCATATCTATTCTTTCATATTTACTATAATCTTATATAGTAGCAATTTCTTTTTTTGTCTTAGGATTAATTAAATGATAGCCATCACTATCTTCATCTCCAGAAACATACATTCCATAATCATTATAAGAATTTCCATAAGTATAAGCATAAATCTTTTTATTTTTAACAACTCTAACTGGAATAGTATCTTTCTCATTTCCAATACTAACGGTTATCTTACTAAGTCCAATTTTATTAGCCTTTATTTTACATGTAGTATTTTCACACTTACCAGTAACTTTATCATCATCCGCTGTAAAAACTATTTCCTTTGCATTTAACCCCTAAAGAAATCAAAGAATACTTGTTTATCTCTTGCTTTAACTTCAACATTATTATCATCTTTTTTAAAATAATAAATAAAAGCTAAAAAACAAACAATTATAAATAATAATATTGTAAAAATACACTTTAAAATTCGTTTCTTTTTATTAGGAACGAACAGTTCTTCTTTCGCCAATTCAATTTCTTTTTCCAAATCTTTTTTCTTCTTTTTCAAACCATTCCTTATTATAATTAATATATCATAAATGATTTAATGTTTTGTATTATTATATGATATAATTAACTAAGGCAGGTGTTAAATAAAAAAATATTATTATTGAGTGCATTATTATTATCATTTGTGTTATTAACTGGTTGTGAAAATAAAGTTCAACCACGTGAAACAGCAACCAGCATAATTGAATTAAATAACAACTAATTTAATAATTTTGTAGGATATAATTAAATATTTTAAAATTGTAATAGTATAATTATTAAAATTTGGGTATCATAGAAGTATAATGGTGGTTTAATGAATTTAGTTGAAAATTTTTTGTTTTTGTTTTTTTTAGGAAGCACAGTAGGTTGGATTATAGAATTATTTTATCGAAAAATAATTCATGGAAGATGGAACAATCCCGGATTTTTGCATGGACCATATTTACCTATTTATGGTTTTGGATTATGTTTACTAACTCTAATATATTACTTATTTAACAAATATAATCTTCCGGCATATCTATCTATTATAACTATGACTATATCAATGGTACTTATTGAATTAATTGGTGGACTTATGTTTATAAATACTCCTAAAAAACTTTGGGATTACAGTAATGAGTGGGGAAATTATAAAGGAGTAATATGTCCCTTATATTCATTAATATGGGCTCTAGTTAGTGTTTTGTATTATTTCCTTTTAGGAGACAAAATTTTAAAAATAATAAACTATATAACTATTCATAATAATCCACTTATATATATACTTTTACTATGTTTCTATATTATGATCTTTGTTGATGTTATTAGAAGCTTTAAACATTTAAAAGCATTATGCAAAGAAATCAAACTCAACCACTAGTTGAGTTTTTTCAACTTTTAATATATGTATTATATTTTTAAAATAATATATATTTAATTCAAGAAAGGAGCAATGATGAAAAAGGAAAAATATTCCAAAATTATTATTATAGTTATGGTCTTAATAATTATTGGGTTAATAACCTATATAATAATTAATACTAATAGTGAAAAACAAAATACTATTAAACCATTACCAAAACCAGAAGTAACAACAGGCTTAAGAGGAGATTTTGGTATCGACAAAAATATTAATGAATCAAATATTGACAACTACTTAAATAGAACTGACATCGTTTATCGTGACGTTAGAATGTTAAAAGATCCAGCTAATTATGAAGAAATAGGTGGTGATTCATATCTTTCAGGATTTGTAAAAGGCTTTGAAGTTGTACCATATCCATATTTAGTTAACGTTAATAATTTACCAGAACAAATCGGTAATACTTATCAAGGTAAAACATTATTTACTTTAAAAGATAACTCTTACAAAGCAAATTATAAAGAATCAATGCAAATTTTAGAATATTTATTTCCTAAAGATAAGATTATATTTTTAATGTGTGGTGCTGGTGGTTATGCTGGAGACACAAAGAAAATGCTTATTGCCTTAGGTTGGGATAAAGATAAAATTTATAATATTGGTGGATATTGGTATTATAATGGTGATAACAATGTCAAAGTAAAAAACGAATCATTCTCAGAACCAACATACGACTTTTGGAAAGTAAACTATCATGATATAGATTTTACTTCACTTCATAAGGCATAATATGAAGAAAAAAATATTCTTGCTAATAGTTGGAATTATTTTATTAACAGGATGTTCTAATTCTAACAAATTCTATCTTGATAAAAAATATTATAACCAAGGAGACTTTATCTCAGCTACATCAAAAACAATCAAAGATTTAGAAGAGCAAAAAGAAAGTTATATTGTATATACATATAATTACTTTTGTACATTTCCAACTCCATGTGAAGATATATTTAAAAATGTATTCAAAAAATACAAATTGGATGTATATTCATTAACTTATGACGAAATGAAAAAAACATTTATTTCTGATACAGTAAAATTTGCCCCATCAGTAGTTATTATTAAAAATGGTAAAATAATAACATATCTAGATGCTGAGAGTGATGCAGATTATGAAATATATCAAGATGAAACAAAATTTGATAATTGGCTTAACAACTATATCTATCTAACTTAATAAGAGTAATTATTTACTCTTTTTTTATGATATAATATTACTAGCAAAGGAATGATTATATGAACCAAGAAAAAATTGGCAAAACAATCAAAGAAATTCGTCAAAAAAGCAATTTAACTCAATCAGCTTTTGCTGAAAAATATAACGTAACATATCAAGCAGTAAGCAAATGGGAAAATGGTAAAAATTTACCTGATATGTCACTTTTAAAACAAATATGTGATGATTATAATATTGATATCAATGATTTATTAGATGGCAATCTAACCCCAATCAAGAATAAATCAATTAAATATATAATATTTGCTGTAATTTTGTTAATTATAATTTTTATAATTACCATAATATTACTAAACAAAAAAAATAATTTTGAATTTAAAACTCTTACTGCAAACTGCGATCATTTCAATATTACAGGCAGTATCGCTTATAACGATAAGAAATCATCAATATATATATCTAGCATTAATTATTGCGGTGGAACCGATAACACGGAATATACCGAAATAGAATGTATTTTATGCGAAACAAATAATTTAACCGAAACAAAAATTGATTCAATCATATATAATCAAGATGATCCAATTTTATTAGAAGAATTTTTATCAGACACATCATTTCACATCGATAACTACATCAGAACTTGCCATAATTATAAAGAAAATACATTATCATTACTTATAAATGCAACTGATAAAAATGGTAAAATAACTACTTATAAAATTCCATTATCATTAAAAGACAATTGTGACTAAAATAAAACTTTATCAAAATAAATATTTTTGTTATACTTTAAGAGGTGAAAACGATGGATAAAATAACTTTAACCAATGAATATTTATTAATTAATGAAAAACTAATCTCACTTGGGAGGTCACTTTGACTTAGATAATAAAAATCTTAAAATAAGTGAATTAGAACAAAAATTACAAGAAGAAGGAATTTGGTCAGATCCAACCAAAGCAAATCAAATCAACAATGAATTAACCAATTTAAAAAAACTAGTAAATAAATTTAATGAATTAAAAAGTAATATTGCTTCTTCCTTAGACTTACTGTCAATCCTAAATGACAACGATATAAATGAGGTTAATGAATTAGAAGAAAATTTTGAAAATATTAAATATGATTACGAAAAATTGGAAACTGAAATGCTCTTAAATGGAAAATATGATAATCTTTCATGTTATTTAGAAATTCATCCTGGTGCTGGTGGTACTGAAGCTTGTGATTGGGCATCCATGTTATTAAGAATGTATGAAATGTTTTGTGACAAAAATAATTACACATATGAAGAACTGGATTTCCAAAAAGGAGAAGAGGCTGGCATCAAAAGTGTTACAATAAAAATAAGTGGTGATCATGCTTATGGATATTTCAAAGGAGAACAAGGCGTTCATCGTTTAGTAAGAATTAGTCCATTTGATTCAAATGCCAGAAGACATACATCATTTGCGGCAGTAACAGTTATTCCTGAATTAGAGCAAACAACTAATGTTACTATCAATCCTGACGATATCAGAGTAGACGTATATAGAAGTAGTGGAAAAGGTGGACAAGGTGTAAACACTACCGATTCAGCAGTAAGAATTACTCATATTCCAACCGGTATTGTAGTAACATGTCAAAATGAAAGAAGCCAAATAAAAAATAAAGCAACTGCAATGTCAGTATTAACAAGTAAATTAGAACAATTATTAGAACAATCAAATGAAAAAGATATTGATAAATTAAAAAGTCATATTAACATTGAATTTGGCAGTCAAATAAGAAATTATACATTAGAACCGTATAAATTAGTAAAAGATGTTAGAACAAATTATGAAGATTATAACGCAGATGGGGTGTTAAATGGTAATATACTTCCATTCATGGAAGCTTATTTAAGAATAAAGAGGTAAAAAATGAAAAAGTATTTTAATTTAGTCATAGGATCACTAATAATCGCACTATCATATAGTTTTATATTTCTTCCATACAAAATAGTATCAAATGGAATATTTGGAATTGGAGAATTATTAAATTTTAAATTTAATTGTGAACCATCAATATTTATTTTAATATTTAATCTTTTCTTTTTAACTATCAGTTATATAATTTCAGGTACTAAAGGAGCAAAAAGATATTTAATTCCTAGTATTTTAATTCCAATATTTATATATATTTTTGATCAATATAATAACATTCAAATAATGGAGCAAATGGAAACAATCATAGCGGTCATAACTGGTGCCTTCCTAACTGGATACGGTAATAATATGATTTATAAAGAAGGTTATCGTATTGGTGGTTTAGAAATCATTCAAGACTTAATTCATGGCATTCAAAAAGTTAGAAATAGAATATTTACTTATATAGTTGAAGCAATTATTTTAATTCTGACATTTATTACATTAGATTTTAATTTTATGGTATATAGTGCTATCACTGTATTTATGATTCACTATTTAGCTACAAAATCTAAAATTGGTGTTAGTTCTTCAAAAACATTCTTTATCATAACTGAAAAAGAAAAAGAAGTTAAAAACTATATTATTAATGATTTAAACTATGATTATACAGAATTCAGTGTAAAAGGTGGATATTCCAATCAAAAAAGCAAAATCATTATGTCAGTAATCGATACAAAAGATTATTATCGTATTAGAGAAGGTATAAGTATTATCGATCCTAATGCCTTTATTTCAATTATTGATACATATGAATCATTAAATAAAAATGTAACTCTAAAAAAAGAAAAACAATTAAAATGACATTATTTTGTCATTTTTTTAATACAATAAAGTATGAAGAAAATATTAATAATATTATTAATTACTTGTTTTATTATATTAACAATATTTAAAGTTAAAGCTAATGTAACAAACTTTCCTCTAGTTGGAAAAACTATAATTATTGATAGTGGCCATGGTGGTAAAGATGCTGGAGCATCAGCAAATGAAATAAAAGAAAAAGACATCAATTTAGCAATAACTTACAAATTAAAAAAAGAATTAGAAAATGTTGGAGCAGTAGTATTATTAACTAGAACCGATGATGCTGATTTAAGTAAACCAAATGCTACCAGGCGTAAAAAAAGTGATTTTGATAGCAGAATCGCATTAATTAATAATTCTAATGCTGATATGTATATTTCAGTTCATCAAAATAATTATTCAAATCCCAAATATTATGGTCCTCAAGTTTTTTATTCAAATGCAAATTCCAAAAATGAAAAAATAGCCAAGACAATACAAGAAGACTTAAATAGATTTACCAATTCAAAACGTAAAATAAAAATAACTACCAATACTTATATGTATAATAAGTTAAACATACCAGGAATCTTAGTTGAATGTGGCTTTTTATCAAATAAAAAAGATTTAACAAATTTAACAAATCCCAAATACCAAAAAGAATTATCTGCAGTTATAACTCAATCAATAATTAAGTATTTTAGTTAATATTTCATAAATTTTTCATATTAAACAAGTATTATTTAAGTGCAATATGTGATATAATTCTATAATAGGTGGAATAATGAAAGTAAAAGTATTTAGAACAATTGATGAGCAAATATTAATACTTCAAAATAAAGGCATGATTATAGATGATATTGATTTTGCTAAAGATATTTTGATAAGAGAAAATTATTTCTTTTTAAGTGGATATCGTTTCTTATTTTTTAAAAGCAATGTTAATAGACAATTTCTTCCAAATACTAATTTTAAGGAATTGTATGCAGTATTTAACTTTGACCGTCAAATAAGAAACATAATATTTAAAAATTTACTTATTATTGAAAATAATATGAAAAGTATTTTCTCATATCAATTATCAAAACAATATGGTTATCGTGAAAAAGACTATTTAAAAAGTTCTAACTTTACCAGTAATCCCGAAAAACAACGTCAAGTTAATGACCTGTTAAAAAAGATGAAAAGACAAATTAGAATTAACGGTTCACAACATGCAGCTACTAGCCATTATATAAATAATTATGGATATGTTCCATTATGGGTTGTCGTTAAAGTTCTGTCATTCGGAATAGTTAGTGAATTATTTACCATTATGAAAAGAGCAGATCAAGAAGCAATATCAGATATTTACAATGTAAGTGTTGAAAATCTTATAACATATTTACCAATACTTGCTAATTACCGTAATTTATGTGCTCATGAAGATATCTTGTTAGATCATCGGACTCAAAAAGAAATTGGTGATACAAAATATCACGCAGCACTTGATATTCCAATTCTAGATGGAGAATACATATACGGTAAAGATGATTTATTCGCTTTAATAATAATATTAAAAAGATTATTAAGACCAGATGAATTTAGATTATTAGTTAGTGAATTTAGTTATGAGTTAGATATACTTGCTGGAAAATTACACA
Source organism: bacterium (assembly GCA_022779465.1). Taxonomy (GTDB): domain Bacteria; phylum Bacillota_I; class Bacilli_A; order RF39; family UBA660; genus CAG-533. The sequence goes on along the minus strand of JALFTB010000035.1, from coordinate 61,458 downwards.
CAATAAGTGTAAATAAAGTATTGGAAACGATGGGATTTCCAGTAAATTACAAAGATATTTTAAATTATTGAAGGTGAAAATGTGGAAAAGAAAAGTAAAAACAATAACAGAATAATAATACCAATAATCGCTACAGTATGTTTATTATTAGGCGCTGGTGTAATGTATTACTTCATTACTGAACATGGTTTATTTAGCCAAACAGTAGTTAATAAGCTAGAAAAAGAAGTAACAATAAATGAAAATGGGATAGCAGATGCAGTAGAAAAATTATATGACTCAGTTGTAGTTGTAGGAAGCTACAAAAAAGGATATTTACAAAGTAGTGGAACAGGTTTTGTTTATAAAGTAGAAGGTAATACTGCATACATCTTAACAAATCATCACGTTGTATCTGGCTATGACACAATAAAAGTTAAATTTACAAATGATAAGACATACGATGTTAAAGTAGTTGGATCAGATGAATATGCAGATATCGCTGTATTATCAATAGATAAAGATAAAATTATTAAAGTTGCTGACTTAGGTTCTTCAGAAAAAGCAAGATTAGGAGATACAGTATTTACTATCGGTGCACCTTTAGAATCAGAATACTCTTGGACTGTAACCAGAGGAATCCTAAGTGGTAAAGACCGTTTAGTAGAAGTAAATTCAGGAAGCAATAATACAAATAGTTGGGTTATGAAAGTTATTCAAACCGATGCTGCAATAAACTCTGGAAACTCAGGTGGACCAATTGCTAACTCTAACGGAGAAGTAATCGGAATTACTAATATGAAATTAGTAAGTAGTGGAGTTGAAGGAATGGGCTTCGCTATTCCAATTGAAGATGCTACTAAAGTTGCTGAAAACATTATTACTGATGGAAAAATTGAAAGACCATTATTAGGAATAGGATTTGTTGATATTAATAATACCGAAGCTATGTACCAATACGGCTTTAGTATTAATTCATCTATTAAAGAAGGTGCTGTAGTTGCATACGTCCAAAAAGGAAGCGTTGCCGATAACGCGGGCTTTAAACAAGGCGATGTAATTACTAAATTTGGCGATCACGATATCAAAAATTCATCATTCTTAAAATACTATTTATATACATATAGTGTTGGTGACAAAGTAAAAGTAACAATAATAAGAGGAACAAAAGAAGAAACTTTAAATATTAAATTAACTGAAAAAGCAAATTAAGATTGACGTTATGTCAATCTTTTTTTCAAAATATGATATACTAAAACATAGGAGTGATAACTATGGGATTATTAAAATTTGCCCTAAAAGGAAACTATAAAAGATACTATAATGATTTAAAAGTTTTATCAAAAACAAATGGTAAAAGTCCAATATTAATGTTTATTGATACTGGATTATCTTGCTTAGTTTGTAAATCGGGCTTACAAGATTATGTAAATTATAAATTTTATGACAAATCATGGAAAGAAAGAAAAGAATATGCAACAATTGGCTATCAACATGAATTTTATCGTTTAGCAGCCAACTGGGAATATGCTCCATTTTTCTCAAATAAAGTAAATTTTCATAAAAATTTTAAAAAATTTACTAAAAGAAAATGTGTAAGTTATGACGATGGTCTACCTAAAGTAAAAAAGTTTATTGAAAGTCATGATTCAGTAGTAAGAAAACCTATAACTGGTTTAGGTGGAGCTAATGTTGAAAAAATAGATACAAAAGATATTAAAGACATAAATGAATTCTACGAAAATCTAAAAAAAGATAATTGTCTTATTGAAGAACTAGTAATTCAAAACAAAGAATGGTCAAAACTAAGCCCAAACAGTATAAACACAGTAAGAGTAGTTACTAAATGTATCAAAGGCAAAGCTGAAGTTATTTTTGCTGTAGTTCGTATTGGTTCCGGCAAATCAATTGTTGATAATTTTCACCAAGGCGGATGTGGAGTAAAAGTTAACATTGAAAAAGGAGTATTAGAAGGCCCTACAATTGACAAGAAAAATAATGAAAGTGAATATACATCCGCAACTCACATAAAAGTAGATGGATTTAAAATACCTTACTGGAAAGAAATTGTCGAAATGACTTGCCAAGCAGCCAAAGTTAATGATAAAGTAAACATCGTTGGTTGGGATGTAGCCATAACAGACAACGGCCCATTATTAATTGAAGGAAACCGTGGTCCCGGAATGGACATCATCCAAGTACTATATAAAAGAGGAGTAAAACCAGATTTAGAAAAAATCAAAAAAGAAATCCTAGAAAGTGAGAAATAAAAATGTTAAAAGCAGGAATAGTTGGATTACCAAATGTCGGAAAAAGCACATTATTTAATGCCATAACTAAAAAGAATATTTTAGCTGCAAACTATCCTTTTGCTACAATAGATCCAAATGTTGGAGTAGTAACTGTACCAGATTCAAGATTAGAATATCTAGAAAATCTATATCTGCCAGAAAGAACAATACCCACAACTTATGAATTTACTGATATTGCTGGTCTAGTAAAGGGTGCATCTCAAGGAGAAGGATTAGGAAATAAATTCTTAAGTCATATTAGAGAAGTAGATGCTATAGTTGAAGTAGTAAGATGTTTTGAAAATGGAGATATTATTCATGTAGAAGGACAAATAGATCCAATCAGAGACATTGAAATCATTAATTTAGAATTAGCAATTAGTGACTTAGAAATAGTTCAAAATCGAATTGGTAAAATAGCTAAAAAATGTGAAATGACTAAAGATAAAGGAGAATTACTAGAGTTTGCAACCTTAAAAAAATGTGAAGATGCTCTTATGCATAATATTCCTTTAAGAAGATTAGAATTTGATAAAGATGAATTACTAGTCCTAAAACCATTTTGCTTAATAACATTAAAGCCAATTATTTATATGGCCAATGTTGATGAAGATGATGCTATTTTAGGACACAATAAATATACTGATATGGTATCAGAATATGCCTCAAAAGAAAATGCTAGTGTCATAGTTGTATGTGCAAAAATGGAAAGTGAACTAGCTGAAATGAATGACGATGACAAAGCTGAATTCCTAAAAGAAATGGGCATTTCAAATAGTGGTTTAGATAAACTAATATTTGCCACATACGATTTATTAGGATTACAGACATTCTTTACATCCGGAAAAGATGAATGCCGTGCATGGACATTTAAAAAAGGAATGAAAGCACCAGAATGTGCCGGAATTATCCATTCAGATTTCCAAAGAGGATTCATTAAAGCTGAAATAATGTCATTTGATGATTTAAAAGAATGCGGCAGCGAATTAAAAGTAAAAGAAGCTGGAAAAATGCGTTTAGAAGGTAAAGAATATCTTATGCAAGACGGCGATATTGTTTACTTTAGATTTAATGTTTAAAAGTGCTAATTTATTAACACTTTTTTATTTGCATATAATTAAAGTGTATGCTATAATACTGCGTGAGCGAAAGCTCCTTGCTTTGTTATACAAAGCCGAATAGACCAGAAGGAGGATAGAAAAATGGACAAATACGAAATTATGTTTATCGTAAAAACTACTTTAGAAGAATCAGTTGTTAAATCAACAGTTGAATCTCTAACATCTATTATTACTGACATGAAAGGTAAAGTAGAAAATTCTAAAGATATGGGACAAAGAGAATTAGCTTACCCAATCAAAAAAGAAATTAGTGGTTTTTATTATGTATTAACAGTTGAAGCTAGTCATGAAGCAATTGCTGAATTTGATCGTAAAGCTAGACTTAATGAAAACATATTAAGACATCAAATTATTAAACTAGATGAGGAGTAATAAATGAATAATGTTACTTTAGTTGGAAGACTAACAAAAGATCCAGAACTTAGAACTATAAGTACTGGTAATACTACTTGTTCTTTTACAGTAGCAGTTTCACGTCAATTTACTAATGCAAATGGCGAAAGAGAAACAGATTTTATTAACTGTGTAATCTGGGGAAAACAAGCAGAAAATTTATGTAAATTTTGTACAAAAGGATCACTAGTTGGAGTAACTGGTCGTATCCAAACAAGAAATTATGATGGTCAAGATGGAAGAAAAGTTTATGTAACAGAAGTTGCAGCAAGCAATATTTCATTCTTAGGCAGTAGAAATAGTGGTAATTCTTCTGATGGAATGCCACAAGAAAATGTAAATTCAAATCCTATCGAGACATCTGATATAACTGAAGATCCATTTAAAGACTTTGGTTCAGAAGTAGTACTTAGTGATGACGATTTACCATTTTAGAAAGGATTAAAAATGGCTGAATTTTATCGTAAAAAGAAAAAGATTTGTCAAATGTGTGCTGGCAAAGACGTTGATTATAAAGATGTTAACATAATTAGTAAATATATTAATGATAAAGGCAAAATTATGCCTCGTAGAATGACTGGAGCATGCGCTAAACATCAAAGATATATTTCTAAACAAGTTAAAAGAGCACGTTTTATGGCTTTAATACCATTTGTAAAATAGAAGCACGCCTTCTATTTTTTGTGCATTTAATAAGTAGAAAATATATTATAAGGAGAACTAAAATGCTGGAATTTAATAAAGTTAGTATAATTATAAAAAAAGATAATAGACCAATAATTAAAGATTTTACATTTGTGTTACACCCTAAAGAAAAAATGGCAATAATCGGAGAAGAAGGAAATGGCAAAAGCACTTTATTAAAATTAGTTACTGATCAAAAAACAGTAATGGAATATGCAACAGTAACTGGACAAGTAAATACAAAAGGACTTCATATTGGATACCTTGAACAATCTCTTCAAGATAAATGGAAAGAGAGCAGTGTAATAGATTATTTTCTAAAAGATAATCCAGATGAAGACGTTAATTTTGATAATTACAACTATCTAACTGACATCTATAGTTTATTTGCTAAATTTGGATTGGACGATGAAATGCTAGAAGAAGATAGGAAAATAAAAACTTTGTCTGGTGGTGAGAAAGTCAAAATTCAAATTATTAAAATTTTGTGTAAAAAACCTGATGTTTTATTACTGGATGAGCCAACCAATGACATTGATATTGAGACTTTAGAATGGTTAGAAAATTTCATAAATAACTCTGATGCAGCCATATTATATGTTTCCCACGATGAAACCCTACTAGAAAACACGGCAACTGGAATTATCCATTTAGAATCTACAAAGAAAAAAACTGACTGTAGACATACAGTCAGTTATGAAGGATACAAAGACTATATAGAGTTAAGAAATAGAACATTATCACATCAAGAAATGGTTGCAAGAAAAGAACAAAGTGATTACAATAAACAGATGGCTGGATTTAGAGAAGTTTATCAAAAAGTTGAATATCAGCAGAAAAATATCACTAGAGCAGACCCTCATGGGGCAGCTTTACTAAAGAAAAAAATGAAATCACTAAAATCTCAAGAAAAAAGATATGAGAGAGAAAAAGAAAATTTCACTGAAATACCAGATGTTGAAGAGGCAATCACTATTAAAAACGTTGTAACTAAAGAAATTCCATCTGGAAAAATGGTATTAGATATTTCTATACCATCTCTAGTTCAAGGAGAAAAAGAATTATCACGCAATGTTAGTTTAAGCATATTTGGCAGTAAACATGTTGTAATAATTGGCCGAAATGGTGCTGGTAAAACCACTTTTCTAAAAAAAATTTATGAAGATTTAAAAACTAGAGAAGATATACAAGTCGGATATATGTCACAAAATTATGATGAACTATTAGATTTAGCTAAAACTCCACTCGAACTTTTGACAGAAAATGATAAATCAAAAGATTTTCAAACTCAAGTTAGAACATATCTAGGAAGTTTAAAATTTACTAAAGAAGAAGTTTTAGGAAAAATTGAAAATCTTTCTGGTGGTCAAAAAGCTAAACTATTGCTAATAAAGCTAATCTTAGATCAATCCAATGTTTTGATTTTAGATGAGCCAACTAGAAACTTAAGTCCATTATCAAATCCCGTAATAAGAAAACTTTTAAAAGAGTTTAAAGGAACAATAATTAGTGTAAGTCACGATCGTAAATATATTGATGAAGTATGCAATGAAATTTACGAACTCACTCCAGAAGGATTAATATTTAGAAATGAATGGAACCACTGGTAAAATAACCATCATTTAATAGGTACCTGTAAGGGTATCTTTTTTTATAAATATTTGTTATAATAACCTTGGTTAGATGGGAGTTTTTATATCATGAAAGTAATTTTATTAAAAGACGTAAAAAAACAAGGAAAAAAAGATCAAATTATCGAAGTAAGTGATGGATACGCTCAAAACTTTCTTATTAAAAATGGATTAGCAGTAAAATATACACCTGCAAGTAAAAACATTTTAGATAACCAAATTTCCAAAAGAAATGCCGATGAAGAGGCATTAATTGAGAAATGTAAGGAAATAAAAGCAAAAATTGAAAAAAAAGAACTAATTTTTAATGCAAAAACTGGAAAAAATGGTAAAATATTTGGTACTATTTCTTCAAAACAAATTGCTGAGAAATTAGCAGAACTAAAAATAGAAGTAGATAAAAAAACAATTAATATAACAAATCCAATCGATACATTGGGGACACATTTAGTTGAAATAAACTTACACAAAAAAGTTAAAGCTGAAGCAAAAGTAGTAGTTAAAGAGGTGTAATATGGCAGAAAGAAAATTGCCTCAAAATTTAGAAGCCGAAATGGCTGTTTTAGGTTGCTCATTTCTAACCAATTATGCGCTAGATAAAGTGTGTGAAGAGTTAGATTCAGATATGTTTATTAGCGAGCCTAATAGAAGAATTTTTGATGCAATTAAATCTTTACATCAAAGTAAAATACCACTTGATTCTGCAACAGTAAAAAATGAAATTGAAAAAAAAGGTTCCATCAATCTTATTGGTGGAATCGAATACTTAAGTGAAGTAATAGATTCAGTAATAACCGCAGCTAATGTTGATTATTACATTGATATCGTAAGAGAAAAAGCACTTAGAAGAAAACTTATAGATGTTACCAATGCAATTACATCTAGTGCTTACGATGAAGAAGAAAATACCAATGATTTAATTGATGATGCTGAAAGAAAAATATTTAGTGTAACTAAAGCAAGAAAAGCTGGCGAATTTAAAACAATTGGCGAAGTAATGCGTAGCACTCAACAAGAACTTGAACGTCTAGCTAAAAATCAAAATGAAATAACTGGTATACCTTCAGGATTCTATGATTTAGATAAATTAACAAGCGGTTTTCATCCAAATGAATTAATTATCTTAGCAGCAAGACCTGCCATGGGTAAAACAGCATTTGGTTTAAATTTAGCAGTAAATGCTGCACAAAAGACAGATAAAGCAGTTGCTATCTTTAATATGGAAATGAGTGCAGAACAACTTGCATTACGTATGATTGCAGCTGCCGGAGGAATAGAACAAAATAAATTAAAAACTGGCCGTTTGGAACACAACGATTGGAAAAAAGTAAATGAAGCAATGAGCGAACTTGGAGATACTAACCTTTATATTGAAGATTCATCAGGTATGACTATTTCTGAAATAAGAGCCAAATGTCGTCGTTTAGCTACCCAAGAAAAAGGCTTAGGCTTAGTAGTAATCGATTACTTACAGCTTATTACAGGTAGTGCTAAATACGAAGGAAATCGTCAACAAGAGGTATCAGAAATATCTCGTTCCTTAAAAACGATGGCCATGGAATTAAAAATACCAGTAATTGCTTTAGCACAGTTATCTCGTAGTGTTGAACTACGTGAAAACAAAAGACCAATCATGAGTGATTTAAGAGAATCTGGTTCAATCGAACAAGATGCTGACATTGTTGCATTCTTATATCGCGATGATTATTATAATAAACCAGCTGGTGATAGTTCAAATGTATCAATTACAGAATTAATCATCGGTAAACATCGTAACGGTGGAACAGGTACCATCGAATTATTATTTGAAAGGGATATGAGCAACTTTAGAAACTACATCAAAAAAGAAGAAAACAAGTAAAGAAGTGATAAATATGAAAACTAAAGATATTTTACTTTCCATTACAATGACTTTAATACTTAGTATGCTATTATTTTTTATAGGTGCTAAAAAAGAAACATTAGCTGCTCCAGTTGATGTATATGAAGTTTATCTAAATGGAGAATCTATTGGATATTTAAATTCAGAAGATGAATTTTTAAAATTAGTAGATAATAAACAAAATGAAATTAAAAATAAATATAAAGTTGATAAAGTATATCCCCCATCAGGATTAGTAATCGAAAAAGTATCAACTTATCATGAAAATATATTAACACCTGAACAAGTATATAATATTATTGAACACAAAAATCCATTCACAATTGATGGATATGCTGTAACAATAAAATATAAAGATGAAAACAAAAAACCAATAACAATTTATGCACTAAAAAAAGATTATTTTGAAGATGCATTTTATAATACAGTAGCTGCTTTTGTTGGAACCACTGAATTACAAGCTTATAAAGATAATACTCAAGAAGAAATAACTGATGTTGGTAAATTAATAGATTCAATCTATTGGGAAGAAGAAGTAACAATAAGAAAGGCCTATATTAGTACTGAAGAACAAATATTTACTAATTCAAACGATTTAAGTCAATATATGTTATTTGGAACAACTGAAAAACAAAAAACGTATATCGTTAAAGATGGCGATTCAATTGAAGACATAATTGATAAAAACAACTTAAGTATTGAAGAATTCTTAATTGCTAATCCAACTATACCAAGTCAAAATATCTTATTAACAAAAAATCAAGAAGTATCAATCGGATTAATTTCACCACTTATTAATGTAGTACATGAAGTAGAAGTAGTAGAAGATATTACCAATAAATACACTACTGAATATAAAGAAGATAGTTCACTTTATTATGGAACTCAAAAAGTCATTCAAGAAGGAAGTAACGGTTTATCAAGAGTTACAGAAAGAATTCAATATAAAAACGGAGCTGTTGAACAATTATATATTACTAAATCAGAAGAAATATCTCCTGCAATTAACAAAATCGTTGTAAGAGGAACTAAATCATATAGTGGTGGAACTTATATTAATACTGGAAATGAAGACTGGTATTGGCCAACAGTAAGTCCATATGTTATAACCAGTAGATTCGGATGGCGTTGGGGTAAACACCATAATGGTATTGATATCTCAGGTACTGGTTTTGGCTCTCCAATCTATTCTGCAACTGATGGTGTAGTAGTTGCTACAAATAATACATGTTCAAACCAAGGATATTACGGAAGTAGATGTGGTCAAAGCTGGGGAAATTACATAAGAGTATCATATAATGAAGGAAAATATACAATCATATATGCCCATATTACTAAAGAATTAAAAGTAAAAGTAGGAGATAAAGTAACTAGAGGTAAACAAATTGGTTACATGGGAAATAGTGGTTCATCAACTGGGACCCACTTACACTTTGCAATACAAGATCAAAATAATAATTATTTAAATCCATGTAAGGCGGCATTTTCATGCTAGTAAGTGTTTTAGCAAGTGGATCTAAAGGCAACTCAACACTAATTACTACGGATCGAGTAAAAATATTAATAGATGCTGGAAAAAATCAAAAATATCTAGAAACTGCATTAAATCAAATAAACTTATCATTAAAAGATATTGATTACATATTAATTACCCATACTCATGCTGATCATACTAGTGCTTTAAAAACAATTGTCAAAAGTCATAAACCAACAATAGTTTTAACCGAATTAATGTATCAAGATTTAGATTATTTAAAAAATTATGAAAATATATTATTATTAACAGATAATCTAGAGTTAGAAGATTTAGTTATAGAAAATATTAAAACATCTCATGATACATCAGATAGTCGTGGATACATAGTAACACAAGGAAATTCATCAGTAGTTCAAATAACTGATACTGGATATTTAAATCAAAAGTATTTTAAAAAACTGCAAAATAAAACAATATATATTTTTGAAAGTAACCATAATATTGAAATGCTAATGCATGGAAGATATCCAAAGTGGTTAAAAGCTAGAGTTAGTAGCGATGTTGGCCACTTATCAAATGAATCAAGCGCATTCTATTTAACAAAATTAATTGGTGAAAATACTAAAGAAATAATCTTAGCCCATTTAAGTGAAGAAAATAATACACCTGAACTAGCTTTAGAAACATTAAATAAAGAATTTGCTGAAAATAATATTAAATTTAATAATATTGTTGTTGCAAAACAAGAAGAAAGAACGGACCTTATAGAAGTATGATAAGAATAATATGTATAGGTAAATTAAAAGAAAAATATTTAGTTAATATGATAGAAGATTATTTAAAAAGAATTAACAAGTATCACAAAATAGAACTAATAGAATTAAAAGATGATAGCAAAAAAGAAGAAGGCGAGAGAATATTATCTAAGTTAAATACTCGTTCATTAAAAGTAGCGTTAACCTTAGATGGACAAAAATTTAACTCTCCTTCTTTTTCTAATTTTATTGATAAAAGTCTTGCCACTTACGGCAACATCGACTTTATCATTGGGGGTTCCGATGGAATTGATGAATCAGTTTTATCAAAAGTTGATAACAAAATATCATTTAGCGATTTAACATTTCCTCATGGTTTATTTAGAGGAATACTACTTGAACAAATATATCGCGCATTTAAAATAATAAATAATGAAACATATCATAAGTGAGGTAAAAATGGAAGATTTAATTTATGTTGTTGGAACCGCTTTTATAAAAGACGGAAAAGTATTAATAAGTATGTCACAAAGAAGTTCTAAAAAAGGAAAATACACATTAGTAGGTGGCGGAGTTGAAAATGGTGAAACTTTTAAAGAAGCTGTTAGAAGAGAAATTCGAGAAGAAATAGGTAATGGCTTTGATATTGAAGAAAATGAATTAGAAGAAATTCTATGTTTTAGAGAACCAGCTTTATCAGACCCATCATTAACAATTGAAATGCATATGATGTTATCTAAAAAAGAAATAAATGTTGAATTAATCCCTAACGAAGAAATAATCGAATATAAATGGTTTGGCTTAGAAGATGATGATTCATATGTATCAACTGCTATAAAAGATCATTTCATTCCTTGGGCAGTTTCTAATAAATTAATGTATTAAGGTAATTATGAATAAAACAATCAAAAGAATATTAATTATTCTCGCTTTATTAGCTCTAGCAGACGGAATTTATTACAATTTTCTAGAACTATGGTTAGCAGAAAATGATATGCATATTAAAACAATTAGTACAGTATTTAGTCTTTGTTCAATTCTAACTGTATCAACAATATTTCTATGTTCTAATTTGATTGGAAGAAATAAACTCAAAAGATTTACAAATTTATTGTTTTTAATAAAAGTCGTGGTATTGTTATTGATATTTTTCTTAAATGAAAGTGGATTAACCGCACTATATTTATATAATCAAGAAAGGAAATTAGTATGATTGGAAACGATTGGGATGAAAAATTATCAATAGTTTGGAATAGTCCCGGATTTCATAAATTTTGGCACATCATAGAACACGAATATCAAACCAAAACAATTTATCCAACTCAAAATAATATTTTTAATGCTTTAAAATTAACTCCATATTCAAATACCAAAGTTGTTATAGTAGGGCAAGATCCCTACCATGGAGAAAATCAAGCCCATGGCTTATCTTTTTCAGTCCAAAAAGGTGTTACACTTCCACCCTCTTTAAAAAATATTTATAAAGAAATATATGACGATTTAGGCATTGAAGAACCAAACTGTGGTGATTTAACAAAATGGGCCAAAGAAGGTGTACTTCTATTAAACTCTTCATTAACAGTAATAAAAGATATGCCAAATAGTCATAAAGATATTGGATGGAGCAATTTAACAGATTATATTATTAAAGTATTAAATCAAAAAGAAGAACCAGTTGTATTTATCTTATGGGGTAATTTTGCAAAAAGTAAAAAACAATTTATTACTAACAAAAAACATCTAATTTTAGAATCTACACATCCATCACCATTTAGTGCTAGTAGTGGATTCTTTGGAAGTCATCCTTTTAGTAAAACAAATGCTTTCTTAGATGCCCATGGATTAGAACCAATTAATTGGCAATTATAAAAGACTATGTAAAGTCTTTTTTTCATTTAAAAAACTTTTTATTTTCACATTATTTTCAAATAACTTTTATATCCTTATTACAGGAGTTAGGATTAATATCCAGTTAATAGTAAATATATAACCTACTTATAAAATAACCCAACTACTCGGTACTATTAACACTCCTAATGACAACTTTAAAATATAATTCACTCCAATATTTTAAAGATAAACAAGTATATTAATAATACTACTATTCATAATTACACGTTTATAAAAGAGAAAAAAGTATGAAATAGATTATTAAAAATATACCAATAAAAAGTTATATTTAATTTGCAGCACCTCCAAATCTCTTAAGTATATACCTTACTTCATGCTGAGTAAATTATAAATCATATTATACAAACCAAATTAAACATAACTAAATTGTCATTACAAGAAAGAAGGTGATAATAATAGATTTTATGGGTTATCTAATTTAATAATTAATTAATATAACCAAACAAACATCAAAAATAGATAACGATTTTAATAAAATCTTTAAGATAAAAAATAAAGGACTAATCATATGATTAATCCTTTTTTATAACTTAAAATCATTTATATCATCATCAAACATATCTTTTCCATCAAAGAAAGTCTGTACTTTAATATGATGAATAAAAGCAATAATATTTGAAGGGAACTTCTTAATTGTTTTATTTAATAAATTAGTATATTTATTATAAAAACTCTTAGTAGCTTCTAATTTTTCATTACATTCATAAATTTCTGTATAATAATTATTAAATCTAACATCACTATTTAAATTTTCATAATCAGATTTAATTTTATCAATTAAATTATTAATTTCTGTAAGTTTTCTTTCAAAATCAAAACTTGAAATATTCATAGTTTTGAATTTTTTTAGTTCATCAAAAACCTTTGCATCAACATCAGTTTCTTCTACAATAACATCTTTAATTAATAATAAATTATCATATTTTTTTCTTAATAAATCATCAATAATACTTTCTGCTTCATTAATCTTAATCTTATAAGCTTGTAAATTATTAAAATTAACAATATAAATAATTGTAACTACTCCTACCAATATTACAATTGTAAGAAGTATAGTCATAATACCATCCATACTTTCACCTTAAATAATTATAGCATATAATAATTCAAAAAAATACAAATATTTTATGTTATACTTACTAAGGTGATAAAAAATGGAAATTAAAACTATCGTAGTAGGACCATTACAAACTAACTGTTATATCTTGACTAAAAATAATCAAACTCTAATAATAGACCCCGGAGAAGAACCAAATAAAATAATAAACGAAATAAATAAAGAAGTAATTGGTATTCTAATTACCCATCATCACTTTGATCATATAGGAGCATTAAACACTATAAAAGAAAAATATAACTGTCCCGTCTATGATATCTCCAACTTAAAAGAAGATATTAACACCATCGGTTCATTCTCTTTTAAAGTTATCAAAACTCCTGGACATAAAAGTGATTTAGTAAGTTATCTCTTTGATAAAAATCTATTTTGTGGAGATTTTATTTTTAAAGGAAGCATCGGAAGATATGATTTACCTTCTGGAAATTTTCAAGAAATGCAAAAAAGTATTTCTCAAATAATAAAATATGACCAAGACATAATTATATATCCTGGTCATGGTCCTAAAACAACATTAAAAGAAGAAATAAACAATCTAATAAGTTATCTCTGAATAAGAATGATTATAAACAATCTTTTCATCAAACTCTACAAAGTTAAGATAGATTAGTAAAATTAGTTGCCATTTACCAGTCTTAGGATCACTCATAACTAAATGATCTTTACCAGCTTCTTCAATAATACCTTCAAATATTTTATCTCTCCAAGTGTTAGAATCCGGAAAAGAAAAATATGCCTTAGCCCTTTTTCCTTTATTTAATCTTAAAATATTTTCAATATAACTTTGTTCATTATCAACATCATTACCAATAGGAGCATTATTTAAATTCATATCTCCTTGATAATTAGCATTTGGATAATAAGCACCATTCATTAAAATCACCTCTATATAAATTATGTAAATAAAAATAAAATATTCTGTTTGACAAATTATATTTTTTATAGTATTATCTAGGCATAAATCAAAGAAGAGGACGAGTAATATTATGTCTTACTTATAGAGAGTTAACGGTTGGTGTAAGTTAATAGTAAAGTAATATGAATAAAAACCTTGGAGTGAGTTATCCGGTAAATTACCGTTATCAATTAAGAGGATCAGTTAATGATTGAAGAAGGGTGGTACCACGACTATTCGTCCCTTTAATCATTAACTTTTTTTATTTTAGAAAGAAGGATTATTATGAGAGAATTTACTGATCAAGAATTAATTAGAAGAGAAAAAGCTCAAAAAATTAGAGAACAAGGAATTGATCCATTTGGTCATCGCTTTGAAAGAACCGCTTTAGCCGCTGAAATCAAAGAAAAATATCAAGGTGTCGAACATGATGCATTTGAAAACATTAATGATGTCTATACAGTAGCAGGAAGAATTATGTTTATTCGTAAAATGGGTAAAGCATCATTCTTCAGTATTCAAGATAAAAGTGGTAAAATTCAAATTTATATTTCTATTAATGATGTAGGAGAAGAAACTTATACACTATTTAAGACTGCCGACATTGGTGATATTGTTGGTGTAACTGGTAAAGTTATGAAAACCCAAACTGGTGAAATAACTTTAAAATGCCAAGAATATACTCATTTAGTAAAAGCCTTAAGACCATTACCTGAAAAGTTCCATGGCTTAACTGATATTGAAGAAAGATATCGTCGTAGATATGTTGACTTAATCATGAATGAAGATTCTAAAAAAGTAGCTTTTACTAGACCTAGAATTATTAGATGTATACAAAACTTTATGGATAATCGTGGATTTACTGAAGTTGAAACCCCTATTTTAAATACCCTTTTAACCGGAGCATCTGCTAGACCATTCATAACTCATCATAATACTCAAGATATGGATATGTACCTTAGAATAGCCTTAGAATTACCTTTAAAAAGACTATTAGTTGGTGGTATGGAATCAGTTTATGAAATTGGTAGAACCTTTAGAAATGAAGGTATGGATCCAATGCATAATCCAGAATTTACCTTAATGGAAGCATATCAAGCATATTCAAATCTAGAAGGTATGATGGAAATGACAGAAAATATGTTTAAAACCATTGCTAAAGAAGTATTTGGAAAATATACATATAACTGGAATGACAATGAAATTGATTTAGAAGGTCCATGGAAAAGAGTTAGCATGGTAGATGCTATCAAAGAACAAACTGGAATTGATTTCCAAAAAGAAATGACAATAGAAGAAGCTTTAGAATTAGCTAAAGAACATAATATTGAAGTTGAAGAACATCAAAAGAGCGTTGGACATATTATTAATTTATTCTTTGAAAAATACGTTGAAGAAACCTTAATCCAACCAACATTCTTATATGGTCATCCAGTTGAAATATCTCCATTAACTAAAAGAAATCCAGAAGATCCTCGTTTTGTAGATCGTTTTGAATTATTTATTGGTGGTAAAGAATTTGCAAATGCGTATACTGAGTTAAATGATCCTATTGACCAATTAGAAAGATTTGAAGATCAATTAAAAGAAAGAGAACTTGGTAACGATGAAGCTAACGATATTGATATGGATTTCATCGAAGCTTTAGAATATGGAATGCCTCCAGCAGGTGGAATTGGATACGGAATTGATCGTTTAGTTATGTTCTTTACTGAATCAACAAGCATCAGAGACGTAATATTATTCCCAACAATGAAGAAAAAAGCCTAATTATAGGCTTTTTTTAGTCGAAAAATGCAAAAAAACTTTTTTATTTATATCTAATAATGTTATAATGTTAATAGAGGAGGTTAGAAATGAAAAAATTTGCAGAAAAACATGATTTAGTTAAGATTGCAGGTATCATGGTACTAATTTCTGTTTTATTAACATGGGTTATTCCCCAAGGATATTTCTCTGGTGCTGAATTAACTTCAAATGATATAACAAGAGTTGGTATATTTGATTTCTTCACTTATGGATTATTAGGAATGTATTATTTTACTGTATTAGTAACATTCTTATTTGTCTTAGGTGGTTTCTATCAAGTATTATCTAAAACTGCCGGATACCAAAAATTAACTGCAAAAATGGCAGAAACATTTAAAGGAAAGGAAATATTATTCACATTAGTAGTTTCGTTCATTATTGCTGCAATTTCTGCTGTAACAAATGAATACATTTTATTAATAGCTGTTGTTCCATTCTTTATTACAATAATGAGAAAAATGGGCTTAGATAAAATTACAGCATTCGTTACAACATTTGGTTCTATATTAGTTGGTGCTTTAGGTACAGTATATAGTACTAAAATTGTAGGAGTTAATGTTCAATACTTATCAGTAGAATATAGTACATTATTATGGGCTAAATTATTAGTATTTGGTTTAACATATGTTGTATTTAATATCTTTACTGTATTACGTCTTGTTAAACATAAACCTACAAAAGACGAAGAAATTAAAGATATGTTTGAAGAAACTAATGTTACTAAAAAAGACAAAGTATGGCCTTTAGCTATAGTACTTGTTTTAACAGCTATAGTATCTATCATGGCATATTTACCATGGGAAGAAGTATTTGGCATTACTTGGTTTAAAACAGCAACAGAAAACATTTTACAATATGAAGTATTTGATTCACCAATCTTCGGATATATTTTAGGATCTGTTAAAGAATTTGGCTCTTGGGATATCTTTGGTATTCAAATCATTATGTTAATCGCTTCATTATTAGTAAAATGGATTTATCATATCAGTATGGATGAATTTATTACAGCATATGGTGAAGGATTTAAAAAAGTAGGTAAAATGGTAGTATTACTATTATTATCTTACTTAACATTAGAATTCACAGCTATGTTCCCAGTAATCCCTACAATTGTAAATTGGATTATCTCATTAAGTGATAAATTTAATGTATTGCTAACTACAATTTCAGGATTATTAACATCAGCATTTACTGTAGAATATTCATACACTGTTAATTTAATTGGAACATTCTTAACAACTAAATTTGCAGACTTAACAGATCAAATTGCTTTAATATTACAATTAACATATGGTTATGTAGGATTTTTCATTCCATCTTCAGCCATCCTTTTAATGGGATTATCATACTTAGGAATCTCATATAAAGAATGGATGAAATATATTTGGAAATTCTTACTTATTATGTTAGCAATAATTGTTGTATTATTATTAATTATTTGTTAATTAAAGAAGACACATTGTGTCTTTTTTTGTATAATAAAGATAGGTGATACAATGAAAAAAATGCTTATATTATTATTGTGTTTATTATGTACATTTGGCTGCACAAAAAAAGGTGATGACTCCCTAAAAGGAAATATAAATATCAAAGAAGCAACTGGTAAAGATAATCGTTTAATATACTTTATAACTAATAAGAATAAAGAAAATATAGATTTAACTATCAAAACTATTTTTTATGACAAAGATAAAAATAAAATATCTGAAGATGAATCAACAATTAATGCAATTACTCCTAATCATGAAATAGTTTATCAATTATTTAAAACACCCAATAATTATGATTCCAAAACTATTGAAGTTATCCCTAATATTTCTAAATATCAAGATACTTATGAAAATGATATAAATTTAGAAACACACAACGCTGAAGGTAATTACGAAGTATATGTTACTAACAATTCAAAATTTACATTAAATGAACTATCAATTTCTTTTGTTTATTATCAAAATAATGAAGTAGTTGGAGTATCTACAAATAATTTAAATAATTTATATAGTAAAGATACAACTAAAATTAAAATATCTCATCCATATAATGAAAAATATGAAGAAATCCCTTATGATAACTATAAAACCTACATAAATACTGCATATTAACAATTGACTTAACGATTATTTAATGTTAAAATCAAAATTGTAATGCGAAGAATATATCTAAGTAGTTACATACCAATTTAAAGAGAGTAAATATTATTAGCTGAGAGTATTTATAAATTAAAGTATGTAATGAATTTCAATATAGGAGCATTAATCGCAGACGGGCGTTATCCGAATAAGAGCATGTAATTCATGAATTAAGGTGGTACCACGGCTATAAGTCGTCCTTTAGTTTATGAATTTTTTTAATGGAGGTAAAAATGAAAGAACAATTAAAAGATTTAGTAGAAAGAGCTAAACAAGAAGCTGATCTAATCAAAAATGAAAATGATTTCTTAAATATTAAATCTAAATATTTAGGAAAAAAGAGTGAATTAGCTAATTACATGTCAGAAATCAAAAATATGTCAGTTGAAGACAAAAAGGAATATGGTCCATTATTTAATAAGATCAAAAAAGACTTTGAAGAATTATTTACAACTAAATTAGACGAAGCATCAAATAGTAAAGAAGTATTAACATTTGATCCAACTATTCCTTGCAAATGTAAACATGGTTCTTTGCATCCAGTTACACTTGTTGGTAGAGAAGTATCAAACATTCTAAAAAACATGGGATTCATGGTATTATCTGGTCCTGAAATGGAAACTGAATATTATAACTTTGAAGCTTTAAATGTTCCTAAAACACATCCAGCACGTGATATGCAAGATACATATTGGTTAGATAATGGTATGCTTTTACGTACTCAAACAAGTGCCCTTCAAGTAAGAGGAATGCAAAAACATGGTGCACCAATTAAACTATGTGCTCCAGGAAGATGCTTCCGTAATGAAGATTTAGATGCATGCCATGAAAATACATTCTTCCAATTAGAAGGTATGGTAATTGATGAAAAAATTTCAATTAGTAATCTTATTTATACCATGGAAGGAATTTTAAAAGAAGTATTCCATAAAGATATTAAAGTTAGATTAAGACCAGGTTATTTCCCATTTACTGAACCAGGTTTTGAATTAGATTGTTCATGTACAATCTGTGATGGTAAAGGATGTCCAACATGTAAAAATTCTGGTTGGTTAGAATTATGTCCATGTGGAATGATTCATCCAAATGTCTTAGAAGAAAGTGGTATAGATAGCACAAAATATAGTGGCTTTGCCTTTGGGATTGGTTTAACAAGATTGGCAATGATGAAATATAAAATTAATGATATAAGAGTACTTAATTCAGGAGATTTAAGATACTTAGAAAACTTTAATGTAAGGTAGGTGAAAATATGAAAATATCATGTAATATACTAAAAAAACATATTGAAAAAAGTGAAGATATCGATTTCCTTTCAATCTGGGATAAATTCACAATTAGAACTGCTGAAGTAGAAGGCGTTGAAGTTAAAGGAAATCAATTCGATGGAGTAGTAACAGCTAAAATTATCGAATGCAATGATCACCCAGAATCAAAAAAATTACATATTTTAAAAGTTGATACTGGTAAAGAAATTCTTCAAATAGTTTGTGGTGCTCCCAATGTTAGAGTTGGTTTAATAAGTGCTTGTATAAAAATTGGTGGTCATATTGGTGATATTGAAATCAGTAAAAGACCATTGGTTGGAGTAGATTCATATGGTATGATGTGTAGTGGTAAAGAACTTGGCATCAGTGATGATCATTCAGGAATAATTGAATTACCCGATAATACTCCAATTGGTGAAGATTTCAAAAAACTATTCCCAGTAGAAGACATAATTGTTGAAATTGATAATAAAAGTTTAACTCATAGACCAGACTTATGGGGTCATTATGGTATTGCTAGGGAAATAGCTGCAATTACTGGTCATAAATTAATACCACTTGATTTAGTAGAAAATCAAACCGAAGGTGAAAAACTAAAAATTAAAATTAATAATCCGGATTTATGTTACCGCTATGTTGGTACTAAAATAGATAATATAACTAACAATGTAACACCAGTTTGGATGCAAATATTCTTATACTATGCTGGTATGAGAAGCATCGATTTAATTGTAGATTTAACTAACTACTTAATGTTAGAACTAGGCCAACCAATGCACGCTTTCGATTCAAGAGTCGTAAAAGACATCGAAGTAGGTCTAGCTGAAGAAGGAAGTACATACACAACTCTAGATGGCAATGAAAGAAAGTTAACAAATCAAGATCTAATGATTAAAAATGGTGGTAAATACTTTGCAGTTGCCGGAGTAATGGGTGGCTTAGATAGTGAAATCGTAGAAGACACTAATAGTATTGTTTTAGAATCTGCTTGCTTTGAAGCCTCAACCGTAAGAAAAACAGCAATAAGATTAGGACTAAGAACTGAAGCAAGTGCCAGATATGAAAAAAGCCTAGATCCAAACATGGCAATTATTGCTACTAGAAGATTCATTAAGTTATTAAAAGATGAAAATCCTGATGCAACCCTTGGTACTGCTATGACTGATATCTATCCAACAGTTCAAGAAGAAAACCATATAACCCTAGATAAAAGTTATCTATATAAATATATGGGATTTGATATTGATGACAAAACCGTAATGGATATTTTAGAATCACTATCATTTAAAGTAGAAAATAAAACTAACTCATTTGAAGTAATTGCACCAACCTTTAGATCAACTAAAGATATAAGTATTGCTGCTGATGTAATCGAAGAAATATCTCGTATTTATGGTTATGAAAACTTTAATAAAGTACCATTAAAAATGGCAATGACCTTTGGTACTCCAGAAACAACATATGACACTGAATATGAAGTAAAAAATTATTTAGCTACTAAATATAACTTAAGTGAAATTCATACATATTTATGGAATAAAACATCATTTTTAAAGAAAATAAATGTTGAATTTGATAATACTAAACTATTAGGTAAAACTGAAGATAATATCTTAAGAAAAGATTTATCATTAAGCATGTTAGAAGCAGCTTCTATTAACATTAAAACTTATGATGAATTTGGTTTATTCGAAATTGGTACAACCGTTCAAGGTGAAAATCAAGAAAGACATCTAAGTATTTTACTAACAAGAAACAATAATAATCTAAAAGAAGGTTATTATCTAGCTAAAGAAATTGTTTATAACTTATTTAGTCAATTAAAGAACGTTAATATCAAATTCTTAAAAGATGAATGCGATAATTACTATAATCCAGAATTAAATTTATCTATAGTTGTTAATAATAACATTATTGGTCATATTAATGTATTTAATAGACAAGTAAGTAATGCTATATCAAAGAAAAAATCATTTGTTGTAATTGATTTAGATTTTGAAAAGTATGAAAATGTTGAACCAGTAACATATCAATATCAAGATATTAGTAAATATCCAAGTTCTTATTTAGATTATACAATCATAACTAAACGTGGAACATTCTATCAAGATTTAGATAATACTTTAAATAAATTTACTAGTCCAATAATCATGAATAGAGAATTAATAGATATCTATTTAGAAGAAACAACTAAAAAGATTACTATTCGTTACACAGTTGGATCAAACGAAAAGACATTAACATCTGATGAGTTACTAGATTTCAAAACAAAATTTATTTCATTCATTAAAGACGAAGGATTAGAAATTATTGAAAACTAAAAAAGAACGCCTATAAGCGTTCTTTTTTTAATACATCTCCTTTTCTCATATCTTTTATACTCTTAGTAAGATTTTGATCTATCGAAAACATAATAGTACCAGATAATTCATTAACTTCTACCACTGTAACTTTAACATAATTACCAATTTTATATTTTTGTTTAGTTTTTCTACCAACTGCTGTAAAATGTCCCACATGAAATTGATAATTATCACCTAAAACTTTATCATAAGTAGCTATACCACTAATACCATCTTCAGTAGTGACGGCTATATATCTACTATTAATATCATCAATAGTTGCAATAAAAGAATAACCTATAAATTGTTTCATATAATTTACAATTTTAGTTCTTTCCCATTCTTCTTCGATAACGGTTGCCTTAACTTCCATCATAGACGCATGAACAGCTTCTTTCTGAACTTCATCTTTAAGTTTTTCATAATCAGCTAGAGATAATGTAACTTTTCCTGCTTGAACATCATTAAATAAATCCATTTGATTTTGATTTCTTGTATCTGAAAATCTTCTATCAGGACTTGTTGTATGACCATATTTAGAAGAGGCTAATCCCCAATGACCATTATTTACCGTACTATAGCCAGCTTTAGCAAAAGATGAACCAATTAATCTAGAAATAAGAGGAAACTTATCAGATTCTTGAATTGATATTAAAAATTCTCTAATGCGTTTAGGGGTGCATAATTCCTTAATATTATCTATTCCTATATTCATACTTTTAATAATAGCTTCTGCTTTTTTTACTTTTTGAATACTTGGTCCTTCATGTACTCTATACATAAATGGAACTACCTTTGAATCAATATATTCAGCATTCTTACAATTAGCTCCAACCATAAAATATTCAATTATTAGTTGGGCCGGTAAAGCTTGTCTCTTTTCACTTTCAATAATATTACCATCTTCATCATATTCATTGTATAGTTCATTACTATCAATGGTAACTCTTCCTTGCTTTTTAGCAGCCTCTATCATTTTTTGAGCAACTATCCACATTTCATTAATATCTTCAACAAAAGGCTCATAACCAACCGGCACCTCACCAGTTAAAATTATTCTATTGACATCATCGTAATTCATTTTCTTTTTAGAATTAATTATTGAATCACAAACTCTAAAACTAACAATTTCACCATCTTGATTAACTTCATAAATATTAGATTTAGTTAATCTATCTACACCTTCATTTAAAGAAAATATACCATTAGATAATATTTCTGGATACAAAGGAATTACAGTATTAGCTACATAAAGACTAGTAGTATTTTTAGCAGCATGTTGAAATAAATGACTACCAGGCTTAACATAATGAGATACATTAGTTATATGAACTCCAATTTCCCAGTTACCATTTGGAAGCTTTTTAATGCTTACAGCATCATCTAAATCTTGTGCACCAACTGGATCGATAGAGAATATCATCTCATCTCTAAAGTCATTATCTTTATACATTTCAATTTCTTCAGGTAAAACAGTTTGTGGTATCTTTCTTGCTTCTTCCATAACTTCTTCTGGAAACTCAATTTCAAATCCATTCGCATATGCAATTAAAGCAATTTCATCAGAAACCGTTCCATTTAATGAAATTCTTTTAACAAATTCACCATCAAAAGAACCATTAACCATATCTTTATCAACTTTAATTAAAGCATAATTACCCTTACCAATCATTTTCACAACACTTGGATCAAGATTAATATTTAATTTACCACGAATTCTTTTAGGTTCAATAAATAAAGAACCATCTTCTTTTTCCCTAACTTGACATACAACATTAGGCATACCTCTTTTTAAAATTTTAGTTACAACAACATCCCCAGCATGATTAATATTATATTCAACTTCATCAAAAGGAATAGCACCATTTAAATGAGTTTCAAATACGGTTAATTTATTACTTTCTGTTGAGCAAAAACTTTCTTCAATAAAATAATTACCCGCTTGAGTTTTTCTTAAGATACCTTTTTTTACATCCTTACCATAACAATAATAATAACCATTATTTAAATAAATAATACCTTCATCCATAAGTTTTCTTATAACTTTATCAGTATCTATTTCTGCACAATTTTCTTTTAAAAAATTGCTTAGTTTTGTATATGAAAGACATTTTCTTTTCATTCCTCTAATGTAAAGTCTAAGCTTGATAACTAATAATTCCATACCAAAACACCTCGTAAAGTCCTATACTCCATTATAAACACAGAATTTTTAGAAAGTAAACCATTTTACAGTAAAAAATAAAATTTAAACATTTATTGATTTTAACTAGTTAATATGATAGAATAAATTTAGAAAAATATTAACAGAGGTGTCTTATGAAAAAAACAATTGGTGAAAATTTAAGAATCTTACGTTTAAGAAATAGTCTATCAATGCAAGAGGCCGGAAAGCGTTTAGGAATATCTGCACCAGGTCTTTTAAAATATGAAAGAAATCAAATATCTCCTAGTTTTGAAAAGCTAGAAAAATTTGCTGAAGTATATAACACAACCATCAATGAAATAATGGATACAGAACAATATAATGAAATAAAATTTAATAATTTAAAATTAGAAAGTAACATAACCAGCGTTAAAGAAGAAAAAATTAAAAACGTTTTACGAAATAAAATTGATAACTATTTTGAAATCCTTTCTATTTCCGATAAAAAACTTCAAAATAAATTTGGAGTTCATATTATCAACACTTTAGAAGAAGCCGAAAGCCTAGCAACTAAATTAAGAATATTTTTTACCATTCCCGTAGACGCACCTATTTCAAATTTAATATATCTTTTAGAAAGCCATGACATGATGATTATAACTATACCTCAAAGTAAAGACACTGAAGGTTTTATAGGCTTTTATGAAACAATTAACAATGTTCCAATTATAGCAGTTCCCGAAGCAAGCAATGGCTATGAACAACGCTATAATGTTGCTAAATATTTAGGGGAACTACTAATGGTTTCTTATAATAATAAAGATGCCTTAACAACAAGATTTGCTTTATCATTATTAATCCCAAGACAATCTTTAATTAATGAGTTTGGTGAATTTCGTAACAAAATTGAACAAAAAGAAATTGAAATCTATAGTCGTATATATAAGGTTAGTTATAAAAATATTATTAAAAGATTACAAATGTGTGAAATTATCACTCAAAGCAATGCTAAATATCTAAATATTAATATTAATAAGAACGATTTACATGAACAAATCTATATCGAACAAGCTAATAATTATGAAAAAATGTTATATAAATTAATTGCACAAGGATCATTAAAAGAACCAGAACGTTTCAAATAAAAGTCACAATAAAGTGGCTTTTTTCATTTAAATTAACCCCATAAAATGATATAATATTTATAGAGAAATAGTGAGGCATTATGGAATTATTAGACAAACTAAATAAAGAACAAAAAGAAGCAGTTATGCATGTAGATGGACCAGTCCTAGTAATGGCTGGAGCTGGTTCAGGAAAAACCAAAGTTCTAACTACAAGAATTGCTTATTTAATAGATCAAGGAATAAATGATTATAATATTTTAGCTATAACATTTACCAATAAGGCAGCTAAAGAAATGCGAGACAGAATAAATAATATTATTGGTGATTGTCATTCATTTATTGGAACATTTCACTCTTTAGGACTTAGAATAATTAGAGAAAATAATACTTTTTTTAATTTGCCTAACAATTTTACAATTATTGACAGTGATGACACCAATACTATTGTAAAAAGAATCCTAAAAGATATGAACCTAGATTCAAAACAATATAGTCCATCTTATGTAAGAAATAGAATTAGTTTTATTAAAAATCAAATGTTATCCGACATGGAACTAGATAAATTATTTAATACACCAATGGACAAAGTTGTTGTTGAAGTATATCATAAATATAATGAAAAACTTAGAACCAGTGCATCAGTTGATTTTGATGATTTACTAGTACTACCAGTAGAATTATTTCAAAAAAACAAAGAAGCACTAGAACACTATCAAGATAAATTTAAATATATTTTAATAGATGAGTATCAGGACACTAACCCTGTTCAATATAAATTATCAGTTCTACTAGCAAATAAATATCAAAATATTTTTGTTGTTGGAGATATGAATCAAAGTATTTACGCCTTTAGACAAGCTGATTATCGTAATATAATTAACTTTGAAAATGATTTTAAAAATTGTAAAACCATTAAATTAGAACATAACTATCGTAGTACCAATACTATCTTAGATGCCGCAAATGATGTAATAAGTCATAATAAAGAAAGAAAAGACTTAAAACTTTATTCGGACAAAGGTGACGGAGTTAAAATTAAATATTTACGCAGCTATGATGAAAAACACGAAATTGCTTTAGTTATCGATGAAATAAATGATTTATTAACCAAAGGATATAATCCCTCAGATATTGCTATCTTATATCGTACTAACGCCCAATCTCGTGTAGTAGAAGATGTCTTCCTATCAAAAGGAATTCCTTATAAAGTATTTGGTAGTTATTACTTCTATAATCGTAAAGAAATCAAAGATTTACTAAGTTACCTAAGACTAATATATAATCCTCAAGATGAAATAAGTTTAAGAAGAGTTATAAATACCCCAAAAAGAGGAATTGGCGAATCTGCAATTAAAGAAATTGAACAAAGAGCTAAAGAAAATAACACTTCTATGTTTGAAGCTCTAGATACTAAAAAAGAATTAGAATTTAAAGAAATAATTAACAAATTAATTAAAAAGAGTGAAAGTTTATCTTTAACCGAATTAATAGATGAAGTTTTAGAAGACTCCGGATTAAAAAAAGAATTAGAACAAGTTAAATCATTAGAAAATGAAATAAGATTAGAAAACTTACTAGAATTTAAAAGTATAACCGCTTCATATGAAGAAAGAACTGGTTCAGTCAACTTAGGAGATTTCTTAGAAGAAGTATCACTAGTAGCTGATGTATCTAATCATACCGAAGATGGTAACGTCGTAACATTAATGACTCTTCATAGTGCCAAAGGCTTAGAGTTCCCAGTTGTATTCTTAATCGGTATGGAAGAAGGAGTATTTCCTCACAATATGTCTTTAATGGAAGATAACATCGAAGAAGAAAGAAGACTATGTTATGTGGGTATTACTAGAGCTAAAGATATTCTTTATTTAACAAACGCTAAAAGAAGAATGTTATATGGAAAAGATACTGAAAACATGCCATCAAGATTTATTTCTGAAATTAATGAAAATCTACTAGAAAAAAACGAAACATTTAAAGAACCAAAAATAATCAATAAAAAAGATATGTATACAGAAGATAAAAACGATGATATTGTAGTTGGAAGTATTATATCTCATGAACAATATGGAACTGGAGCTGTTATATCAGTAGATGGTTCATTAATATCCGTTGCCTTTAAATCAGGTATAAAAAAATTAATGAAAAATCATAAAAGTATAAAAAAATTAAGTTAGATAAAACTATAAAAGAGGTGCTCAATGAAACAAAGATATGATGAATTAATCGCATTAATAGAAAAAGCAAATTATGAATATTACACATTAGATAACCCCACATTAACTGACCGTGAATATGATAACATGATGAGTGAACTTTTAGACATCGAAGAAAAATATCCTGAATTAAGAAGACCAGATTCTCCAACTCAAAAAGTTGGAGGAGAAATTATCTCTGAATTCAAAAAGGTGCAACACAAAATACCAATGTTTAGTATTGCTGATGTCTTTAATGAATCTGAAATTGTTGCGTTTGACGAAAGAGTTAGAAAAGAATTTCCTAACCCAAGTTATGTATGTGAGCTTAAAATTGATGGTTTAGCAGTATCCCTAATTTATGAAAATGGTATCTTTAAAAGTGCTGCTACTAGAGGTAATGGAACAATTGGTGAAGACATAACCCATAATGTTAAAACCATTAAAAGTCTTCCGTTAAGATTAAATAAACCCGAAACAATTGAAGTTCGTGGCGAAATATATATGCCAAAGAAAAGCTTCAATAAATTAAATGAGCAAAGAGAAAAAAATGGAGAACCATTATTTCAAAATCCAAGAAACGCCGCAGCTGGAAGTATTAGACAATTAGATAGTAGTATTGCTAAATCACGTAATTTAGATGCTTTCCTATATCATGTTCCTGCTACAACCAAAAAGACCCACTATGAAGCTCTAATGGAATTAAAAGAGTTAGGTTTCATTGTAAATCCTAATATCAAATTAGTTCATAACATCTCAGAAATTCTTGACTACATTGAAGAATGGACAGAAAGAAGAGATGAATTACCATATGAAATTGATGGAATTGTTATTAAAGTTAATGATATCCACATGCAAAAAGAATTAGGAAATACTGCCAAATATCCAAAATGGGTAATTGCTTATAAATTTCCTGCTGAAGAAGTAAAATCAAAACTAACTGACATCGTATGCACAGTTGGCCGTACTGGTCAAATAACTCCCAATGCAGTTTTTGATCCCGTTAAAGTTATGGGCTCAACCATTAGAAGAGCAACACTTCATAACGAAAAATATATCCAAGATAAAGACTTACGTATTGGTGATATGATTCTAGTTCATAAAGCTGGTGATGTTATTCCTGAAGTAGTAGGCCCAGTTTTAAGCGAAAGAAAAACAGAATTACCAATCTATCATATGCCAGATACATGTCCAATTTGTGGAACAAAATTAGTTTCAACTGAATCACAAATAGACTTAATGTGTCCAAATGACGATTGCCCTGCTAGAAATATCGAATCACTAATTCATTATTCAGATCGTAAAGCCATGAACATTGAAGGCCTTGGAGAAAGAATAATCGAAGATTTTTATAACATGCATATCATTAATAATATAATTGATATCTATAATTTAAAAGACAAAAAAGAAGAATTAATCGAATTAGAGGGATTTGGTGATAAAAGCGTTAACAACCTTTTAGAAACCATTGAAAACTCTAAAAAAGTCTCATTAGAGAAATTACTATATGCTATTGGTATTAAAGGAATTGGTGAAAAAAATGCTAAAATTCTAGCAAAAAAATATAATACCCTTGATAAATTAATGGCTGCATCAGAATCTGAATTACAATCAATCCCAGACATTGGACCAATTCTAGCTCAAAATATCATTATTTTCTTTAACAACCCAGAAAATATAGAGCTAATTAATAATTTAAAATCAATTGGAATGAATACAACTTATCTAGGAGCAACTACCAAAGAAAATGAAAATTTTATTGGTAAAAGATTTGTTGTAACTGGAACTTTAGAAAAATATACTAGAGATGAAATCCAAGCTTTAATTGAAGAAAATGGTGGTTTATGGTCATCATCTGTAACTAAAAATACAGCGGCAGTTATTGTCGGTGATAATCCAGGAAGCAAATATGACAAAGCCAAAGAATTAAATATTCCTATCTGGAGTGAAACAGATTTTGAAGAACAATTAAAAAGCGAGTAGCT
Organism: bacterium; assembly: GCA_022779465.1. Taxonomy (GTDB): domain Bacteria; phylum Bacillota_I; class Bacilli_A; order RF39; family UBA660; genus CAG-533. The sequence goes on along the minus strand of JALFTB010000035.1, from coordinate 32,321 downwards.
TTTTTTCTTTTGAAATAATTTGTCAAAAAAACTGATTTGAATTATATAATTATGTATAGTATAATATGAGTACGAGGTGGATAATTATGGGAAAATTAAAGGGGTTCTACAAAAATAATCGTATCTATTGCATCATGATGGCAATAAGTATATTTTGTATTGCACTAATTGGCGTTGCATTCTTAGTATACTTTATTAATCAAACTAAAACTGATGCATATGGCGATCGTTTAAATGGAATAGAAAATGTTAAAATAACAGATAAACATAAAGAAGAAGTAATCGCTGGAATTAAAGAAAATAAAATGGTAGATAAAGTAACAATTAATGTTAAAGGAAAATTAATCTACATTAATGTATATCTAAATTCTGGTAAAAAAGAAGATGCTCAAAGCATTGCAATAAAGTCTCTTGATCTTCTAACCGATGAAGAAAAAGAATTTTATGATATAAACTTTACCTTTAGTAAAGAATCAAAATCAGAACAAGAAGCAAGCTTTATTATGATGGGTTATAAAAAAAGTGATGCCACAATTATTTCTTGGACAAAGGATAATGGTGAATAATGAAACGAAAAAAGAAATTAATTATAACAATTATATCGCTTGTAGTTGCTGCAATTATAGGTATATTTGTTTATTACAATTATTTTTATGATGCTAATAAATTAAATATTTCTGAAAAAGAATGGATAAATGATAATAAATCAAATATCGTTTCCTTTAATGTACCATCAGACCTTAATGTATTTGGTAAAGATGGTAAAGGTGTATTCTATGATTATCTAGATGAATTAAGCAATAAATATGATATAAATGTAGATAAAAAAATAACTCCAATTAGTGGTGGAACTGGTATTGGTTTTGCTGTTACAAAAGACATAACTGATAATGACTTATTATTTTATCAAGATCACTATGTAATTATAGGAAGAGACTATGAAGTTGTAACATCAATAACTGATTTAAATGGTAAAACAATTGGTGGCTTGGCTGATGGCATTTCAAGAGTTAATTCAAGTTATAAAACATCAATAACATTTAGTACTTATGAAACAAAAGATAAATTATTAGCAGCCATGACTAACAAAAATATTAATTATATGATAATTCCACTTAATGAATATTTAGATGAGATTATAACTAATAATTACAATATAATTTATCATTTAGACAACCTAGTATTAAATTATTATATTAAACTAGGAGATAACGAAAAATTTAATTCAATTGTTAAAAAATTCTATAATATTTGGTCTAAAGAAAATTTAGAAACAAGTTATTATACAAATCTATATAATCTATATGTTGAAAAATTAGGACTTACTGAATTAGAAACCGATACTTTAACAAATAAAGTTTATACCTTTGGATTTGTAAACAGTACCCCATATCAAACTTTAAGTAGTTCAAAATATGGTGGAATGATAATCGAATATTTAAAAGACTTTAGTAAATTTAGTAAAGTTGAATTTAAATATAACAAATATAAAAACTATAATGCTTTAATCAAAGCTTTCAATAATAATAAAGTTGATTTAATCTTTAACGATACATCACTAACATCAGGTAATCATTTCATTAAAACAAACATAAATGAAAAATTTTATATAATTAGTCCTTTAAAAGGTAACCATTTATATAATGATTTAAGTGAAATATCAAATGAAACTATTTATGTAATTGAAAATAGTGAATTATCAAAATATTTAAAAACAAAAAATAATATTAACTTAGAAGAAGTAACAAGTGAAAAAAATCTACTTAAACAAGTAAAAAAAGGTTCACTAATTGCTTTAGATGCTTCAACATATGAATATTATCAAAATAAAAAAATAGATAATTACTATGTAAGTTATACTGGATATACAACTGATAATTATACATTTAAATATGTTAATAATACTGATACATTCTATAAACTATTTAAATCTTATATTAATAGATTAAGTAGCAGTGATATGTTAAGAAGTGGTCTTTTATCTTATGAACAAGCAGAAACAAATGGTAATACTGCAAGTACAATTGCTAAATATGCTTTAATTATTATCACATTCTCAGTTGCTGTAATTGGAATTGTAATCTATTCAAAGAAACATATTAAAATGAACTCAAAAATCAGAAAAGACGAAAAGTTAAAATATGTTGATATGTTAACATCATTAAAAAATCGAAATTACTTAAATGAGAGAATGGATATCTGGAATCAAAACACTATTTATCCTCAAGCAATCATAGTTATCGATTTAAATAATATTAAGTATTTAAATGATACATTTGGTCATGAAGAAGGCGACAAACAAATTATGGCTGCTGCTAATATTCTTCACCAAACCCAATTAGATAATACTGAAATTATGAGAACTGATGGTAATGAATTCATGATATATTTAGTTGGATATCAAGAAAAACAAGTAATTAATTATTTAAAGAAATTAGTTAAAGAATTTAATGATTTACCATATGAATATGGTGCTGCATTTGGTTTTAGTATGATAGTAGATGATTTGAAATTGATAGACGATGCAATTAATGAAGCAACAATTCAAATGAGAGAGAATAAAGAGATAGAGGCTGAATCAAATGAAGAAAAAGAAATCCTTTAGTAAACAAATTAATCGTGCTAAAGCATTCATAAAAAAAGTTTGGGAAATATTAAATAGACCAGAAATGGCAATTTTGCCAGGACAACTGGCCTTTTTCTTAGTATTATCCCTAGTTCCAATCATAACAATAATTGGTTATGGAGCCTCATTCTTTAACATATCAATAGATACAATCATAGAATTTTTAAAAGCAAATTTTGATCAAAGTATAGTAAAACTAATAGTTCCAATTATTAGTGGTAAATCTTTAGATTTTAATTATATTTGTATGATAATAATTATGTTATATTTTGCATCAAATAGTGCTGATTCTATTATTATTACAGCCAATGAAATATATGGAATGAAACAAAGTACATGGCTAAAAAGAAGAATCAAAGCTATTGGATTAACCTTTCTTATAATAGTTTTATATCTGTTTGTACTTATTGTTCCACTTCTTGGTGAAAAAATAGTAGATACATTTGATTACTTTAACTTAAAAAATATCATAACGAGCATTTTAAAAATTATTCAAGGACCCATATCTTGGTTAATTATCTTTGCGTTTATAAAAACTATATTTACTATCGCCCCTGACAAACACATTCCTGCATCACAAATTAATTTTGGTGCCATATTTACAACAGTTGGATGGATTTTAACAACAGAAATATATGGATATTATGCATCTCATTTTGCTAGATATGACATCTTCTATGCAGGCTTATCAAATATAGCAGTATTAATGTTATGGATATATTTCCTAAGTTTTATTTTTGTAATCGGATTAAGCTTAACAACTAGAGTTGAAAAAGAAGAATTGGAAAAAACAGGTTCTATAAATATTGAAGAATAAAGCATAATAATAACATGTACACGAGTATTACTTAGTACATGTTATTTTTTCACGATCTCAATCTAGTTTTGTCGAACTAACGATATTGTGGAGTAATATTTGAGAAATAGTTTAACTACTATTTCTTTTTGTTTTGAAAATTTAAATATATGTGTTAAAATAATAACTAGGTGGGAAAATGAAACAAAAAAGATTAAAAACACAAAGATATGATAGTGAAGACACAAAAGAAATTAGAAATTTAATAATTATAGCTGTAATCTTAATTGCTTTAGCTGTTGGTCTTTATTTTCTAACAGATACAATTTTATCAAAGAAAAATAAAGATACATCAACAGTAGAATTTGATTATACAGAATGCACTGTAGGAACTATGTTTAATAGACCTTATGATGAATACTACGTATTCTTATACGATTCAACATCATCAAGTGCATCACAATATCAATCTTTAATTTCTAATTATGAAAAGAAAGAGAATGCTAAAAAAATATATTTTGTTGATTTAAGTACAAAATTCAATAGTCCTTACGTAAGTGATAAGTCAAATAAAAAACCAACAAAAGCAAGTGAAGTACAAGTAAAAGATTCTGCTCTAGTATTAATTAAAAATGGAAAAGTGTCTAAATATTATGAAAGTGTAACAGATTATGAAAAAGTGTTAAATTAACACTTTTTTTATTTTGTAAAATTTGTTTTTATGTTATTATTAAAATGAGATGATAATATGAAGGATAAAAGAAAAACTAAAAGCAAAAAACCAACATTTGAATTATGGGAAGTAATTGTTATTACCCTTGTTGCATCAATAATAATGGGTGTTAGTACAGGCTGCGTAGTATACAATAATAAAAAAGATAATTGCTTCAGTTCAAATGATTCAAAATATTTAGCAGAATTCGAAAAATCATACAAAAGTATTTTAGAAAACTACTATGATGACATTGATGAAAACAAACTAGTCGAAGCTGCAATAAGTGGTATGTTAAGTTACCTAGGAGATCCATATACAACTTATTTAAATGAAAATAGTACAACAATTTTAAATGACTCATTAAATGGTTCATATGAAGGAGTTGGAATAGAAGTAACAACAACCGATACTGGCAAAATAAATATAGTTAATGTATTTGATGATTCACCAGCCCAAAAAGCCGGAGTTCATCCAGGTGATATAATAACTAAAATAAATGATATAGATATGGCTAACAAAACATCAAACGATGCAGTATCTGAAATTCAAAAAAGTAAAAAAATAAAAATTGAAGTTAACAGAAATTCCAAAATATTATCTTTTGATTTAGAAAAAGCTTCATTATATGTACCTTCAATCTCAGCCGAAATCAAAGAATATAATAATCAAAAAGTAGGATATATTAAAATAAATAAATTTTCTGACACAACATACGAACAATTTAAAAAAGAATTAACTAATCTTGAAACAAAACAAATAAATAGTTTAATTATTGATGTAAGAAATAACACTGGTGGATACCTATCAGACGCAACTAATATTGCTAAAATGTTCTTACAAAAAGGAAAACTAATCTATTCACTACAAAATAAATTAACTAAAGAAGACACTGTAGATGATACAGAAGAAAGTCGTAATTATAAAGTATATGTGCTAATTAATAATGGTTCTGCATCTGCATCAGAAGTTCTTGCATCTGCCTTAAAATATAGTTACGGAGCAACATTAGTTGGTGTAAAATCATATGGAAAAGGTAAAGTTCAAAAAACATCAACCTTAAGCGATGGAACCATGTACAAATACACTTCTGCCAAATGGTTAACTCCAAAAGGTAATTGTATTGATGAAGTTGGTTTAACTCCTGACATTGAAGTAAATCTATCAGAAGAATATATGAATGATCGCGTTCCTGAAAAAGACAATCAACTACAAACCGCATTATTTGAAATGACAAAAGCACAATAAATTTTTATTATGCTTTTTTATGTGATATAATTAAATTGCAGGGGTGATAACATGAAAAAAATATATTTCAAAGATTATGATTTAGAAATTAAATTAACACCATTTATCAACATAATCGGAACAATGAGTAGTGGAAAGACACTTATTTTAAAAACATTAATAAATCAAACTCATTCTTCCAATATAATGATAGATGATACACCAGTAAGTAACTTAGATATTGAATTTTTAAGAAAGAACATCGCAGCTGTTTTAAATAACTTTGATTTTAAAACAAATTATGTTAAAGAGGAATTATTATATTATCAAAATGTATTAAATATAACACCAGAAGTAGCTTATAAAAACATTGAGAGATTTTCTAAATTTTTTGATATTGAAGAATTACTAGAATCAAAAATTGAATATTTAACAATTTACGAAAAAGCATTTATTAAAATTTTATCTTTATTAATAATTAATCCAAGTATTTTAGGTATTGATGATATGTTAACATACTTAACTACAAGTCAAAAATTAAAAATAATAAAATATGCTAAAAATAATAAAATTTGTATATTAAATGTTACAACTAATCCAGAAGAATTATTATATGGAACAGATATTATTATCTTAGATAACAATCATGTTGTTGCATATGAACCATCAGATATTATCTTATCAGACGATAAATATTTATCTAAAATAGGAATGCATCTTCCTTTTATTGTTGAAATGAGTACCAATTTAAATTACTATGATTTACTAAAGGAAAAATATTTTGATATGAAAGCATTAGTAGGTGAATTATGGAAATAATGTATGTAAAAAAAGCTAGTACAAACTACTTTTCCAGTAAAAATTTTATTGGCTTTTATGGTGAAATCAAAGACCTAACAGTTTTACTAGATGAAATTAAAATTCCTACAATAAAGAAAAATTCAAAAGTAAGTAGATACATCCCTAAGAATAAAATGTATAATCAAATTCTAAATATAACCGCCGATTTATTAAAGAAAAAAACTAATGATTTAAGTTACGGAGAATATAAATTAGCGTTATTACTTTATACAATCTCTCTAGAACCAGAAGTTATAATCTTAAATAATTTTGATTTAGGCTTTAATAGTAAAATTAAATCTAAAATATCTAAACTAATTAAAACGGTCAATGCTGAACATAAAACAAATTTTATAATAATATCTAACGATATTAATTTTATTAATAAAACTACCAAACATATTATAATATCTAAAAATAAAGTTATTAAATATCAAGGTGATATTCTTACCGCAATTAAACAAGGTTTCATAGATAAACCTCCAATTATTACATTCATTGATATGGCAAATGAAAAAGGTGCTAATTTAGAATATACCTTAGATAACAAGGAATTATTAAAAGGAATTTATAGGAGTGTCTTTTAATGAGATATTTAGCAAGTATCAGTTATGATGGAAGTAAATTTTATGGCTTTCAAAAATTAAAAAATCATAAAACAGTTCAAAGTGAATTAGAAAAAGCCCTAACTAAAATTAATAAAACTATAGTATATATTAAAGGATCAGGAAGAACTGATCGAGGAGTTCATGCTTTTAATCAATATATATCATTCGATTTAAATGTTAATATCCCCACAGATCATATAAAAGAAGCCTTAAATTCATTAATTGATCCAGCAATATACGTTAACTCAGTTATTGAAGTAAATGATAATTTTCACGCTCGTTTTGATGTAAAAAAGAAGTATTATGAATATGTTATAAATTTAGGAGAATACGATCCAATAGATAATGACTACATCTATAATTATTGTCATAAATTAAATATTAGAAAGATGAGACAAGCATCAAAATATCTCCTAGGATTTCATTCATATAAAGAATTTGTTTCAGGAGAAAGAGAAAATTATAATAGTGTTATATATAAAATAAAATTTTATAAAAGAAAAGACATCTTATTAATAAGGTTTGAAGGTAAAAGCTTCTATAGATATATGGTTAGAAATATGGTAGGAGCTCTAATATCAGTTGGTGAAGAAAAAATGCCACCAATTTATATCAAAGAAATGCTTGAAGGCAAAAAACATAATTATATAACTGTTCCTCCAAATGGATTATACTTAAGAAATGTTAAATATTGACATTTTTCAAAATAAAAGATATAGTTATTAAGATAATAGAGAGGTACCAAATGAAGAATAAAAAATTATTATATCTGGGTGTATTTATATTTATTATCTTATTAATTGTAGGAATAATTTTAATTAAAAAAATTTCTACTAATCAAAAAGATAAATCCAAAGAATCTATTGAAATTGTAAATGGAATCAAAATTGAACATTCATCACAAACTACATTAAAATCATACCTAGAAGATAAAGTTAAACACAAAAAATTAAAAGAAATAATCGAACCAAAATTAATATTTAATGTGGATAGTAATGATGGTAAATTTGATTATTATAATAAAATTATTAATGTTGAAATAGTTGATAATAAAGTAAATTTCTCTGTAGGTGATAAACAATTACTTTCTCTTAAAGAAAATAATGATATTAATGCATATAGCCTTAATAATAAAGGAATATTATTTGAATCAAAAAATGCTATTTCTGTTGTAACAAACAACAATGTAGTTCTTTTATCAAATGTAAATATCGATAGTAATGCCAAACCACTTATTTCTGGAAAGAAAGTTTATTATGGAACTCCTTTATGCAAAGGATTAAAATCAAATGGTAAAGAAGGAGAAGTAGTCGAAATATTTGAAATCAATTTAGAAAAAAATACAATTCAAAAAATTGCCAATTTAGATCATAATAAAGGTTGGAAATGTTAGCAAACTCTTATGTTTGCTATTTTTTTTACTAAAATTTTGTTATAATAATTAAAGAAGGTGATAATATGTCATATATAGTTAATGGTCATAATGTATTTTTAATTCTATTAACAACCTTAATATCAAGTTTGATATTAGTACCAATTGTAAAGAAAGTTGCTCATCATATTGGCGCAATCGATTATCCAAACGAAAGAAAAGTTCATAAAAAACCAATTCCTAGATTAGGTGGCCTAGCCATATTCTTATCATTCTTAATTGGTTATATGTGTTTTGGCCAAGTTACAACGCAAATGATATCAATCTTAATTGGTAGTTTTATAATCATCGTATTAGGAATTTGTGATGATATCAAACCAGTACCAGCTAGATATAAATTCTTAGTTCAAACTATTGCCGCATGTATTGTCGTATTCTATGGCCATATTTATATCGATATGATTAGTATTTTCGGTTTAGAAATAGTTTTTGGCGCTTGGGGTTATCCACTTGCAGTCTTACTTATTGTATCAATAATAAATGCCGTTAATTTAATTGATGGTTTAGATGGATTAGCAGCCGGAACCAGTTCAATATTCTTTTTAACAATCTCAGTTATAGCATTTTATTTAGATAGGCTAAATGGTTTAGATGTAATATTATGTGTAATTATGTTAGGATCAACCCTAGGATTTCTAGCTTATAACTTTAATCCAGCTTCTATATTTATGGGAGATACTGGAAGTATGTTCTTAGGATTTATGATATCTGTTACAGCTTTATTAGGCTATAAAGGAGCTACAGTAACATCATTAATAATTCCTATCCTAATCTTATTTTTACCAATCCTAGATACTATACTAGCAATATTTAGAAGATTACTTAAAGGAGAAAACATTGGAGCACCTGATAAAGAACATTTACATCATCAATTATTAAAATTAAATAAATCAACCAAAAAGACCGTATTAATAATGTATGCATTTAATTTACTATGTGCTTTAATATCAATCTTATATGCCCTAGGAGATAACAAATTAGCCATCCTACTTTATTCAATATTATTAATAATAACCTTAATTTTAATATTTAAAACCGACATATTATTTAAACATAATAAAAAAGACAAGTAAATCAGCACTTAAATAGATTGCTTTCTATTTATTAAAGCTGATTTTTTTGATACAATAATATTGTGATGAAGTATGAAATTATATTTATATGATTTTGATGGCACAATTTATGATGGCGATTCATCTGTAGACTTTTTTAAATATTGTCTTAAAAAGAATCCTAAAATTAAAAAGATGTTACCAAAAATCGGATTAAAATTTATAAAATATAAATTAAAGTTAATAACAGTTACTGAATTAAAAGAATATATTTTTTCTTTTGTAAACTATATTGATGATATTGATAAAGAAGTAAAAAACTTCTGGAAAGAGCATAAAACAAAACTAAAAAGCTTCTACATGATTAAAGATCATAAGAATGACATAATTATATCTGCATCACCAGAATTTCTATTAAATCCAATTTGTAAAGAATTAAAAGTCAAAGATTTAATAGCTTCCGATGTAGATAAAAAAACTGGACATTTTAATAAACCAAATAATTATAAAGAAGAAAAAGTAAAAAGATTTAAAGAATTATATAAAGATGCTATTATTGAAGAAATGTATAGTGATAGTTTAAACGATAAACCATTATTAGACTTAGCCAACAAAAGTTATTTTATTAAGAAGAATACAATTTATGATTATAAAACATATAAACCTATTTTTATTGTTAGATTATGGAATTGGTGTTGGGACATTTATCACAAAAATGAAGAACTATGGAATTATTTAATAGTTGGCGGTTTAACAACTCTAGTAAGTATTGTCTCATTTGGCTTATGCTCAAAAGCCATGGATTTAGATTTAATAACATCGAATATCTTATCTTGGATTTGTGCAGTACTATTTGCTTACTACACCAACAGATTATTTGTTTTTAGAAGTAAAAATAAAAACGTAATTAAAGAATTCATCTCATTTACAGGTTCTAGAGTATTAACATTATTATTAGATACCGGACTAATAGTTTTAATGGTAAAATTCATGAAAATAGATGAATTAATAGCTAAAATACTTGTTCAATTTATTATAGTTATTGCTAATTACATTATAAGTAAATTAATTGTATTTAGAAAAAAATAAGGAGTGAAAATATGAAAAAAATTATCGGATACTATCGTGATTGTGATTTTCTTACAATGACAGGAACATCAATGGCACTATTAGGAATTGTTTTTGCCATTAATGGAAATAAATTATTACCAATCTTTTGCTTAATTCTTTCTGGAATTTGTGATGCATTTGATGGAAAATTAGCAAGAAGAAGAGAATCTACTAAAGAACAAAATGTTTATGGAGTTCAATTAGATTCACTATCAGATTTAATTTCATTTGGAGTATTTCCAATAGTATTAACAGTAACATGTTTACCAAAAAACTGTTATCTAGCTTGGGTAGCTATGATTTTCTATTCCCTATGTGGAATGATAAGACTTGCCTACTTTAACACATTAGATATTTGTAATAAAAGTGAAAAAGGGTATTTTATTGGTGCTCCAATAACAACAATATCAATTATTTATCCTATTGTTTATCTAATTTGTTTCTTTAATAAGTTTGAACATTTCCCTATAATTTCATCAATATTCTTTATAATAGTAGGAATATCATTTATTTATAGAATAAAAATAAAGAAATTAGATGACAAAGGTAAAGTAGTTTTATCAGTTCTAGGAATACTACTTATAATTGCTGTACTTGCTAAAATAATATTTTTTAAATAGAAGATAACTAAAAAAGTTATCTTTTTTTAAAGGAAATCAAAAAGTTTTAGTTAATATAACTATTAAAGGAAGTAAAATGATAAGAATAGACAATATAACTAAAACTATAAATAATAATAAAATATTAAATAACATAACTATAAACTTTAGACCTCATGAATTAGTATGTATTTTAGGTCAATCAGGAAGTGGAAAAACTACTTTATTAAATTTAATTGGCAACAATGATACGCCAACTACGGGAAATATTTACTTAGGAAAAACTAACATTAAAAATATTAGTAGTCAGCAATACCACAATCAAATAATAAGCTATATCTTTCAAGATTATAATTTAATAAAAAATCTAAGTCTAAAAGACAATATAGAATTGCCACTAAAGTTAACAAATAAAAAAATATATTCTAAAAGATTAACTAAGTTAATTACTAAATTAAACATAGATAAAATAATAACTAAAAAAGTAAAATACTTAAGTGGTGGTGAAAAACAACGAGTTGCTATCGCCAGAACGATTCTAACTAATACAAAAATTATTTTAGCAGATGAACCAACCGGAGCTTTAGATACATTTAATAGTGAAAAGATAATGAAAATTTTAAAAGACTTATCCAAACATAAATTAGTCATAGTAGTAACTCATAATCAAGAATTAGCTGAAAAATATGCTACCAGAATAATTGAAATAAAAGATGGAAAAATCAAATCAGACAATAATCCATGTCATAAAATTTATAATTATCATCTAAAACCTCATAAACTAAAATTGAAATACAAAGAAATAATCAAAATATGTATAAATAACATTCAAAGTAAATTGGGCCGAAATATTTTAAAAATACTAGCTTTCAGTATCAGTACTTTTTTCTTATCTTTAATTCTAAGTATAAATCAAGGATTAAACAAAGAAATAAACAACCTAAATCAAAACAATTATTATACTTATCCTTTAATAATAAGTTCATATTCCTATGATAAATATAATTTAAAAAATCAAACTCAAAATACAACCGAAATAAACATAAATAAATATACAATAAAAAATAACATCGATAATAAATTAATTGATACTTTAAAATCATTAGATAAAAATACATATTTAGGTATTTCTTATTCAAAAATGACTGAAAACAATAATTTATTAATCTCTAATCCTTCTAATAATCTCTTTAAAATAATAAAAGGAACATATCCTCAAAATAACAATGAAGTAATGCTTTTACTTGATAATAATAATTCGATAGATGAAGAATTACAAAATTCTTTAAACATTCATGGCACCAACTATAACGATTATTTAAACAAAAAAATTTTAATAAATTCTTTAGAAGTAAAAATAACTGCAATCGTAAAAAGTAATAATGAATATCTATCTTCTCAAAATGGAATTGTGTATAACCCAGAACTTATTAACACTAAAATAGAATCTATCTCAATATATCCTAAAACTAGAGAAGGCAAAGAAAAAATAAAAAAAGTGTTAAATAAGTATCAAATCGTTGATGAAGCTCAGGAAATAACCGATATCATTAACCGCATAATAAAAATAATAACTTATGTTTTAATAATCTTTAGTATATCAGCTTTCACTATTACTATAATTATGATGAATATTATGTCATATATCGAAGTGATTGAAAGAAAACAAGAAATTGGTATCTTAAAAACCTTAGGAACTAGAAATAAAGATATTAAACGCATCTTTATATTTGAAAATATTTTAATAGGTTTCATCTCAACTATCATTTCATTATTAAATCTATATATACTTTCAAAAATCATAAATCCTATTATAAATGCAAAGATTGGATTAACTTCTTTAATAACCATAAATATTAAAACAATAATTATCATCTTTATTGTAAGTTTTATTATAAGTAAAATAAGTGGTTATATTCCATCAATAATTGCATCAAAAAAGAAAATAACTGATATTTTAAGATAAGAAATATTATGTTATAATCAAATGGGTGATAAAAATGATTATACCAGTTGGAGTAAGTAAAAGACATGTTCATATAACTAAAGAAACATGTTTAAAATTATTTAATACAGATCATTTAGAAGAAAGAAATCCTTTAAATCAACCAGGTCAATTTGCTAGTACAAGTACAGTTGATTTAAAATTAGGAGATAAAATAATAAATCATGTAAGAGTAGTAGGTCCTATAAGACCATATAATCAAATAGAAATATCTCAAACTGAAGCCGATTATTTTGGAGTAAATCCTCCAAGAAGACAAAGTGGAGATTTAGAAAACAGTTTATCTATAACTCTTGTTGGTCCTTGTGGAGAAGTAAATCTAGATAGTGGATTAATTCTAGCAGAAAGACACATTCATATGGACCCAGAAACAGCTAAAAAATTAGATTTAGTCAACAAAGAAATAGTAAATATTTATCAAAATGATAAATTAATATTTGATGCATTAATCAAAATATCAGATCCTGCTTATGTTGAAATTCACATTGATACAGATGAAGAAGTAGAATTTGATTTACATCAAAATGATGAGGTAGAATTTAAAAAATGTGGAAAATAGGAAATGTTGAAATTAAAAATCAAATAGTTTTAGCTCCAATGGCTGGTATTAGTAACACTGCCTATAGACAAATTATTAAAGAAATGGGAGCAGGTCTAATTTACGCCGAAATGGTTTCTGATAAAGCTATTGTTTTCGGCAATCAAAAAACCTTAGATTTACTAAAAATGGATGAAAAAGAAAGACCAATTGCCCAGCAAATATTTGGTAGTGACATCGAGTCATTTGTAGCCGCAGCTAAACTTGTCGAAGAACAAATGCATCCAGATATTATTGATATAAATATGGGTTGTCCTGTGCCAAAAGTTGCAATAAAAAGCCAGGCAGGAAGTGCTTTACTAAAAAATCCAGATTTAATTGAAGAAATCGTATCAGCAGTTGTAAAAAGTGTTTCTGTACCAGTAACAGTCAAAATAAGAAGTGGCTGGGATGAAAACAATATTAATGCTGTTGAAGTAGCTAAAAGAGTAGAGAAAGCTGGCGCCAAAGCTATAACCGTTCATGGTAGAACTAGAAGTCAAGGCTATAGCGGTAAAGCAGATTGGAATATTATTAAAAAAGTTAAAGAAGCAGTTAATATACCCGTAATCGGTAATGGTGACGTTACATCTTGCTACTTAGCTAAAGAAATGCTTGATTACACAGGATGTGATGCTGTCATGATAGGTAGAGGAGTATTAGGAAATCCTTGGCTAATTAAAGAATGTGTCGAATATCTAGAAAGTGGTAAATTGCCAGAAGAAGTAACTCCTAAAGAAAAAATAAATATGTTAAAAAGACATTATAAATTACTATTAGAATCATCAAATGAAAAAATAGCAACCTTAGAAATAAGAACCCATGCACTTTGGTATATAAAAGGATTACCAAAAAGTGCGAGTATTAAAAATGAAATATGCCAAACTAAAAATAGTGAAGAAGTCTTTAAAATTCTCGACGATTATTTAACATCATTAGAATAAATAAAATTAGTAATTGAATTATTCTTTCAAATATAATATAATTTAAACAGGAATAAAGGAGTGTTATTCATGGAAAAAGAAGAAAAGAAAAAAGTTACAAAAAAATCAGGAGAACCTAAAAAAGAAACAAAAAAGAAAGCAGCTCCTAAAAAAGAAAAAACACCAATTTCATTAAATGAAACTGTAAATTTAGAAAAAGATAAACCAGAAATGAATCCCAATGAAGTAGCAGTAGTTAGTGGTCAAATGTGCATTCATTGTCATAATTATTTTGATAAAGGATTAACAATCTGTCCACATTGCCGTAAAAGACAAACTAATAATAGTTTTGGTTTAACAATTGCCATCGTATTCGGACTAGTATTTTTATTATTTATAATTGCTGGTTATTTTGTTGATAAATACATGATTAACACATCAAATGAAGAAGAATACAAAACAAGTTGTAAGTTAGTTTCTTATGAAAACTTAATAAGAGTACCAAAGGATTATAAAAATCAAAAAATTAAAATTATTGGAACTGTTGTAAGCGTAAGTGGAATTGATGATGGTTATGGAAATGAAATGACAATTAGTTTAAATGCTAATTTATTTGAAAATGGTACCGAACAAATTATTCAAGTAAACTTTAGAGACAAAGATTATAGTCAAGGATTTATGAAAGGTGATTTAATTACAGTTTATGGCGAATATACTGCAATTAATGGAAATGAACCTGAAATAGATGCAGAATATATAGTATTTGGTAATTAAGAATGAGTAATCATTCTTTTTTTATATAATTTTAAAAATCTGTGGTAAAATACTAATGCAAAGGAGTAATAATCATGGATAAAATAATTATTAAAGGTGCAAGAGAAAATAATTTAAAAAATATAGATTTGGAAATTCCTAAAAATAAATTAGTTGTAATGACAGGAGTATCAGGTTCAGGCAAAAGTAGTTTAGCATTTGATACTATATATGCCGAAGGTGAAAGAAGATACATTGAATCACTTAGTGCATACGCTCGTCAATTTTTAGGTGGTTCTGATAAACCAGATGTAGATTCAATTGAAGGTTTAAGCCCAAGTATATCTATTGATCAAAAAACAACAAATAACAATCCTAGATCAACTGTTGGAACAGTAACAGAAATATATGATTATCTAAGATTATTATTTGCCAGAATTGGAACACCATATTGTCCAATTCATCATAAACCAATCAAAAGTCAAAGTATTGAAGAAATGGTTAATAAAGTTCTTGAATTAGGCGAAGGTACAAAAATTGAAATTCTATCTCCAGTAGTACATGGTGAAAAAGGAACTCATCAAGATTTATTTGACGATTTAAGAAAAAAGGGTTTTACAAGAGTTAGAGTAAATGGTGAATTAAGAGACTTATCTGAAGAAATAAAATTAGAAAAAAATAAAAAAGACAATATATATGTTGTAATCGACCGTATTGTTGTATCACCAGATGAAAGAAGCCGTATCTTTGAAGCTATCGAAATAAGCACAAAAATGGCTGATGGAAAAGTATTAATTCATATTATCGATGGTGAAGAATTTATCATGAGCGAACACTATGCTTGTCCCGAATGTAATTTCTCTCTACCAGAATTAGAACCAAGACTATTCTCATTCAATGCTCCATATGGTGCTTGTCCCGAATGTAAAGGTTTAGGAATTAAACAACATTTAAGTTTAGATCTTCTAATACCAGATAAAAATAAAACCATCCTCGAAGGTGGAATTAAAGGATTCAGCATTGATCAAAATATGGCATTAACTCAATTAGAAACAGTTTGTGATTACTTTAATATAGATTTAACTAAAAAAATAAAAGATTTTGCTAAAGAAGAATTAAATATAATTCTATATGGAACCAATAAAGTTTTAGACTATGAATATGTAAGTAAAAATGGTAACAAAAGATATGTTAAAGATACATATGAAGGAATAGTTAACAACTATGAAAGAAGATATATAGAAACCAATAGTAAGTGGATAAGAGATTGGCTTGGAACATTTATGGTTGATCAAGCATGTCCAAAATGTCATGGAGCTAGACTAAATGACAACGTTCTTGCCGTTAAAATAAATCATAAAAATATTTTTGAAGTTTGTAATTATTCAATTAAAGAACTATCCGAATTTATGGAAAATCTAAAACTAACTAAGGAACAAGAACAAATAAGCAATCTAATTGTAAAAGAAATAAAAAATAGATTAAGTTTCTTAAATAACGTTGGATTAGGTTATTTAACATTATCACGTGAAGCATCTACCTTATCAGGTGGTGAATCTCAAAGAATAAGATTAGCTACTCAAATAGGTAGTAAATTAACCGGAGTTTTATACGTTCTTGATGAACCAAGTATCGGACTACATCAAAAAGATAATGATAGATTAATTAACTCTTTAAAAGAAATGCGAGATCTTGGTAATACCCTAATCGTAGTAGAACACGATGAAGATACAATGAGAGCTGCTGATTTCCTAGTAGATGTCGGACCGGGTCCGGGGTCAGAAGGAGGATACATTGTAGCTAAAGGAACTCCAGAAGAAGTAATGAAAAATCCAAATAGTTTAACCGGAAAATATTTAAGCGGAGAACTAAAAATTGAAGTGCCAAAAAAACGTCGAAAAGGCAACGGAAATTACATTGAAATAAAAGGTGCCAAAGAAAACAACCTAAAAAATATTAATGTAAAAATACCTCTTGGAACAATGACATTAGTAACTGGTGTATCAGGTTCCGGTAAAAGTACTTTAGTAAATGAAATACTTTTAAAAGCCTTAAGAAGCAAAGTATATGGTACTATGGTAGTTCCCGGCAAACATAAAGAAATAAAAGGTATTGATGATATCGATAAAGTTGTTGATATATCTCAAGATCCAATTGGAAGAACCCCTAGAAGTAATCCCGCCACTTATGTTGGAGTTTTTGATGACATCAGAGATTTATTTGCCGAAATGAAAGAATCAAAAATTAAAGGTTATGATAAAGGAAGATTCTCATTTAATGTTAAAGGTGGAAGATGTGAAGCATGTTGGGGAGATGGCGTAAAGAAAATAGAAATGCACTTCTTACCAGATGTTTATGTCCCATGTGACGTATGCCACGGAACAAGATACAATTCCGAAACTCTAGAAGTAAAATATAAAGGTAAAAACATATCTGAAGTATTAGATATGAGAGTTTCCGAAGCTTTAGAATTCTTTAATGCGAGCCCTAAAATTAAAAATAAATTACAAACAATGGTTGATGTCGGCTTATCATATATTAAATTAGGTCAAAGTGCTCCAACTCTATCAGGTGGAGAAGCAGCCAGAGTAAAATTAGCAAAAGAATTACAAAAGAAACCAACTGGAAAAAGTGTCTTTATTTTAGACGAACCAACTACCGGCCTACATACCGACGATATCAAAAAACTATTAGTAATTCTTCAAAGAATAGTAGATAATGGCGATACAGTTATAATAATTGAACACAACTTAGACGTTATTAAATGTGCAGACTACATTGTTGATTTAGGCCCAAATGGTGGTGATGATGGTGGAAAAGTAATCGCAACTGGAACTCCAGAACAAGTAGCCAAAAATAAAGATTCATATACCGGCCAATACCTAATTGATAAACTAAAGTAGTTTACATATCAAAACTATATGAATTGATAAACATAAAAAATAATTATATAATTAAATAGGTGATTAAATGATAATTTATAGTGAACAAAAAAGTATAAAGTATGCATTAGTAGAATGGATCTTAACTCTGTTAATTAATTCTGCTGTGTTAGTATTAGCATCAAAAATATTCAAAGGATTCTATATTAGCTCATTTGGGTATGCCATCATAACATCAATCGTAATAATGATATTAAATAGTACCGTTAAACCATTATTTAAATTACTATCATTACCAATAACAGTTATGTCATTAGGTTTATTATATCCAATTAATAATGTCATAATATTAAAACTAGCATCATTAATAATGGGATCTGCTTTTGTAGTAGAAGGTTGGTTTGTTCCATTCTTTATTTCAATATTTATTTCATTTGCTAATATTTTATTAGATTCAATTATTACAAAAACAATAGTAGGTAACAGATGAATCCTATAATTTTCACAATAGGTAAATTTGAACTTAGATGGTACTCATTATTAATGCTAGTAGCAGTAGTATCATGCCTATACTTAATAAAAAAAGAAGCAAATAGATTTAATGTAAAATCAGAATTTATTTTTAATATGAGCTTTTGGGCAATAATCTTTGGATTTTTATGTGCCAGATTATACTATGTAATCTTTAATTGGAATTATTATTCTCAAAACATAACTGAAATTCTTCAAGTATGGAAAGGTGGTCTTGCTATCCATGGTGGTTTAATAGGTGGCTTATTAACAATCTTTTTCTATACTAAAAGATATGGAGCTAGAACCATTAGATTTACCGACTTTATATGTGTACCACTATTATTAGGTCAAGCCATTGGTAGATGGGGCAACTTCTTTAATGGAGAAGCCCACGGAGCTGCAACCACTTTAGAACATTTACAAAGTTTACATATCCCAGAATTTATTATCAAAGGAATGAAAATTGAAGGTATATATTACACACCAACATTTTTATACGAATCAATAGCCTGCTTTATTCTATTTATAGCTTTTCTAATCATTAGAAGAGGACCTTATAGAAAAGTAGGTACCATGACAGCTTTATATTTAGTTGGTTATGGAACAATAAGATTCTTTATTGAAACAAGCAGAACTGATGCCTTAATGTTAGCAGGATTTAAAGTAGCACAAATTGTTTCAATTACAATGATAGTTATAGGTATTATTATGCTTATGATAAATAAAAGAAAAAGTAAATTCGAAGATTTATATAATGACAGCAACAATATGGACAAAATAAGATATTAGGAGATAAAAAATGTACGATTTAATTATAATAGGATTAGGACCAGCTGGTATAAATGCTTGCATATATGCCAAAAGAAGTAATTTAAATGTTTTAGTTATTGAAAGAGGTATGCCTGGAGGTACGCTTCATAATATAAAAGAAGTGGAAAACTACCTAGGTTATGAACATATTAATGGTTCAGATTTAGCTATGCAATTTTATAAACAATTTAAAGATTTAAAAATACCTATGGTAAATGAAGAAGTACAGAATATAACAATAGAAGACAATATCAAAGTTATTGAAACATCAAATAATACATATAAATCTAAAGCAGTAATAATTGCTACCGGAAGAGGACCACAAAAATTAAACATACCAAATGAAAATCTTCCAGGAGTAAGTTATTGTGTTTTATGTGATGGCAGTCTATATAAAGATAAAACAGTTGCACTATATAGTTCAAACCCTAGAGGATTAGAAGATGCAATCTACTTATCTGGATTAGTAAAAAAATTATACTTAATATCTAACAAAGAACAATTAATCGGACCAAAAGAACTAGTTGATAAAGTTAATAATTTAGAAAATATTGAAATATTTTTTAACCAAAACATAAATGAAATAATTGGAAATGAAAAAATCTCAGAAATAAAATTAAAAGATACAACTTTAAATATAGATGGATTATTTGTAAATAATGATTATGGTCCAAGTACTCATTTTGTTAAAAATTTAGGAATAACAAATGATAAAGGTTACATATTAGTTGATGAACATCAAGAAACATCCATCAAAGGATTATATGCCTGCGGCGATAATACTAAAAAAGAAATATATCAAATAATAACTGCTGCTAGTGAAGGTGCCAGTGCTGCAATAAATGCATATAAATATATAAAAGAAATTTAAAAGGATACAATCGTATCTTTTTTTTCACATTTATACACAAAGAAACATAAAATATATAGAGGTGAAATTATGAACGATTGTAATAATGAATTAGGATGTTGTTACACATTCTGTGCACCACCTGGTCCGATTGGTCCCACAGGTCCGCAAGGAATTCAGGGTATTCAAGGAATCGCAGGAGCTACCGGTCCGCAAGGCGCAACAGGTCCAACTGGAGCCACTGGTCCACAAGGAGTAACAGGCCCAACCGGTGCGACTGGTCCACAAGGAGTAACAGGACCAACAGGTGCGACTGGCCCACAAGGAGTAACAGGACCAACAGGTGCGACTGGACCTCAAGGAGTAACAGGACCAACAGGTGCGACTGGCCCTCAAGGATTAATAGGTCCAACAGGAGCAACCGGAGCAACAGGACCTCAAGGAGTAACAGGCCCAACTGGAGCCACTGGTCCACAAGGAGTAACAGGTCCAACCGGCCCAACCGGAGCAACAGGCCCAACTGGTCCAACCGGGCCCCAAGGTGAAGCAGGTGAAACACCAACTTTATCAATTGGAACAATATTAACAGGTGAACCAGGAACTCAAGCAACTGCATCCATAACTGGAACAGCTCCAAATTATTTTCTTAATTTAACAATTCCACAGGGTCCAACCGGCCCTCAAGGAGCTACAGGCCCTATTGGTCCAACCGGTCCAACCGGTCCTCAAGGAGAAACCGGACCTACAGGTCCAACCGGTCCGACTGGTCCACAAGGAACATAAAAATAAATGAAAATAATAGTATACGCTATTACCAAAAATGAATCTAAATTTATAGATCGTTGGTATAACTCCATGAAAGAAGCAGATGATATCTATGTCTTAGATACCGGTTCTACCGATGATACTGTTGAATTACTTCAAAAACTAAATGTCCATGTTAAACAAGAAATAATTAAACCATGGCGATTTGATGAAGCCAGAAATAAATCATTAGATATGGTTCCAGACGATGTTGATATTTGTGTCTGTACAGATATAGACGAAATATTTGCTCCAGGTTGGCGCCAAGTTCTTGAAGAAAAATTCAAAAATGCTAATCGTTGTCGTTACAACTACATATGGTCTTTTGACAAGTACGGCAATCCTGCTGTTAACTTCTATCAAGAAAAAATTCATACCAGAAAAGGTTACACATGGGTAAATCCAGTACATGAAGTATTAAAATGCTCACTTAATGGTGAAAAAATTGTAACCTTAGATGAAATAACATTAAAACATTATCCTGATAGTACAAAGTCTAGATCAAGCTATTTACCACTTCTGGAACTAGCTGTTAAAGAAGAACCCAACAACGACCGTAACATGCATTATCTAGGCAGAGAATATATGTTTTATGGTAAATATGACGATGCCATTACTACTTTAAAAAAACATTTATCAATGCCTACAAGTACTTGGGATGAAGAAAGATGTGCTTCTGAAAGATTTATATCAAGATGTTACACAATGCTTAATAATTTACCTGAAGCTTTAAAACATGCTTTAAGATCCATAAGTGAATGTTCTACTAAAAGAGAACCTTATTTTGAAACAGCTTATGTATACTATCTTATGAATAATTATGAAGCTTCTAAATCTTATTTACTTATGTGTTTAAATCAAAATAATAACAATAAGTCATATATTAATGATCCAGCTTGTTATAATGGCACTGTAGAAGATTTATTAAGTGTTTGTGAATATTACTTAGGTAATTACAAAACATCTCTTAAATGGTCTAAAAAAGCCTTAAAATTAGATCCTGAAAATACAAGAATAATTAATAATAAAGAGTTAATATCCCAAAAAATATATTAACTCTTTTATTTTACTTTTAATTAAAATTGTGTTATATTTTTCCCGTGATGACTATGCAAAACTTAATAATGGCATATCTTGGAGATGCCGTCTATGAACTATATGTAAGAGAATACCTAATAAACAAAGGAATATCTAATGTAAATGATTTACAAAAAGAATCCCTAAAATATGTATCAGCAACTTCTCAAAAAAACATTTTAGAAGAACTAATAAATAATAATCTTTTAACAGATGAAGAACAAGAAATTGTAAGAAAAGGACGTAACGCTCCTAGTCATAAAAGTAAATCAACAGATATAGTTACATATCATAAAGCTACTGGCTTTGAATGTTTAATTGGCTATTTATATCAAAATAATAAAGATAGATTAGAAGAAATTATGAAAGGAATATTAAAATGAGAGTATGTGGAAAAAACGTTTTTAACGAAACCGATAAAAGTAAAATAAAAAAAGTATATCTTAGTTCTAACTTTAAAGATCAAGAAATAATCCAAACAATAAAAAAATCTAACTTAAAATATGTTAATACCGATCCTAAAGTATTAGATAAAATGTTACCAAACAATCAAGGTATTATTATTGAAATATATGACTATGTATATGGAACCCTAGATGATATAACTGATGATACTTTTGTAGTAATGTTAGATCACCTAGAAGATCCTCATAACTTTGGAGCAATTATTCGTTCATGTGAAGCAAAAGGTATAAAAAATATAATTATTCCTAAAGATCGTTCTGTATTAGTTAATGAAACTGTTATGAAAACCAGCACTGGTGCTATTTCAAGAGTAAACATCATAATGGTAAATAATTTAGTAAACGCTATTAATAAATTAAAAGAAAAAGGCTTCTTTGTTTATGCTGCCGAAGCAGGCGGAGAAGATTATCGTAAAGTTTCTTACGCTGATAAAGTATGTTTAATCATTGGTTCAGAAGGATTCGGAGTAAGTCAATTAGTAAAAAAGAATAGTGATTTAATTATAAGTATCCCAATGAAAGGTAAAGTAAATTCATTAAATGCTTCCGTTTCAGCAGGTATATTAATTTTTGGAATAGGTGAATAATGGAATTTAATGATGAAAAATTAATTACAATGTTTTCCGAAAATGATGAAGATGCTAAAAATATTTTATATGATAAGTACAGTTATATAATTTCTATAATTTTAGCTAAATATAAAAGAACTATTTATGCTTTAGGTATTGATATATCAGAAGTCAAACAAGAAGCAATGTTAGCTTTTACAGATGCTCTAATTAAATATTCATCAGATAAAAGCACATCACTTCCTACATTTATATCTCTAGTAGTTGAACGAAAAATTCAAAATTGTATTCGTAAAGCCGAAACAACAAAAAATAAAGTTAATACTGAAGCTTATAGTTTAGAAGCAGAATATGAAGTATTTAAAAGACCTTTAGAAGAAATATTAGGTGATAGTTCTCTAGATCCTCTACATAAAATGGAAAATGAAGAAAGACTAGAAGAATTAACTAAAAAAATAAATGATGATTTATCACCATTTGAAAAAGATGTTTATAAATTAGTTATAAATGGTTTTGGTTATCAAGACATTGCTAAAATATTAAATAAAGAACCAAAACAAATAGACAATACTATTCAAAGAATACGCAATAAAATAAAAGATTTATTATAATAAGTAATAAATCTTTTTACTTGATTTATAATAATAAGTGTGATATATTACATTTAAGCACGAAAAGGTGTTTTTTATTTTAAAAAAAATGAGGTGTAAAAATGGCAAAAACTAAAGAAGAAACAAAAAAAGTTGAAACTAAAAAAGTCCAAAAGAAAACTGTAAAAAAAGAAAAGAAAGTATCTACTCCAAAGAAATCATTTATTAAAGAAGTAAAAGATGAATTAAAAAAAGTAAAATGGCCAAGCAAAGAAGATATGCTTAAATATAGTATTGCAACCTTAGCATTTATTGTTATATTTGGATTATACTTTTATGGTTTAGATGCATTATTTGCATGGATTAGTTCATTAGTAAAGGGGTTATAATTTATGGAAAAAGAATGGTATGTTGTTAACACATATAGTGGACATGAATCTAAAGTTAAAGAAAAATTAGAAATGCGTACAGAATCTATGGGCTTCCAAGATTATATCTTTAGAATTATTATCCCAGAAGAAACTGTTAAAGAAACAATGAAAGATGGAAGCGTTAAAGAAAAAACTAAAAAAATGTTTCCAGGATATATTTTAGTAGAAATGATTATGACAGATGAAGCATGGTATATCGTTAGAAATACTCCAGGAGTAACTGGTTTCATCGGATCAAGTGGAAAAGGTGCTAAACCAACTCCATTAAAACCTCAAGAAATAGATAAAATATTAGCTAATATGGGAATGACAAGAATGGATGTTGATAAAGAATTAACTGTTGGAACAAGAGTTTCAATTGTTGATGGTCCATTCAAAGGTATGGAAGGTGTTATTGATAATCTTGATATTGAAAACAGCAGATTAACAGTTCTAATTGACCTTTTCGGACAAGAAACACCTGTAGAAGTAGAATTATTCCAAGTATCAGCAATCAAATAAAGTTTAATGGTTCTCATTAAACTTTTTTTATGATAATATGATAATATCAGGGAGGCTTATTATGAGAAACAAATCTGTGTTAACAGCAATGTTTGAAATATATGGTAAACCTAAAATTGATTGGATGGGTTTTGAAGTGAGTGAAGAAAATACATTAACCTATCATCATATTATTAAAGCTGAAGATGGAGGCGAAGCTAGCCTTGAAAACGGTGCCATTTTAACTAAAAAGGCTCATGTAAAATTACATACTATTGAAGGTTTAGATCCAAAATTATATGAAGAATACAATTATTGGTTTCGTTTAATTAACGATATGAAATGTTCTCCAACTTTTGAGATAATGCAAATTATGTACAGTTTAAAAGATAAACTAGAATATGATATTTCTAATAAAAGACAACTAAAAGAACAAAACAAAATATTAACTATAAAACCAAGGGAAAATAAATAATATGAAGAATCCAGAAATATTAATTGAAATGTATAAAATATATGGAAAACCAACTGTCGATTGGATGGGATTTAAAGTAACCAAAAATAATCATATAACATACCATCATATTAAAGAAGATCGTAATGGTGGTTTGGAAACAGTTGAAAATGGAGCGTTATTAACAGTCAAAGCTCATCAACTTTTACATAAATTAGAGCATACTAATGAAGCAGAATACCAAGAATACCAATACTGGTTTAGAGTAATAAATGATATTAAACAAAGACCTAGCGATGAAATAATGCACATAATGTATACTAAGAAGAAAAAACTATTAGAACAAACTCAAGCAAAACAAAAATAATACTTGAAAACAAGGCAAAGTTGTGATATTATCTTAACTGCAATTATATATTTTTATATAAATGCAAGTGGAGGGGAATGCGGATTAGCCCATATACCACTAAGCGAAAATATGAAAGGATGTGTTTTTCGTGGCAAAAGAAGTCGTAAAGAGAATTAAATTACAAATTCCTGCTGGTAAAGCTACACCTGCACCACCAGTTGGTACAGTTTTAGGCCCTGCTGGAATTAATTTACAAGAGTTCTGTACAAAATTTAACGATGCTTCTAAAGATAAAATGGGAGATGTTTTACCTGTTGAAATTTCTATCTATGATGATCGTTCATTTGATTTTGTATTAAAAACTCCACCAGCTGCATTCTTATTAAAGAAAGTTGCAAAAATTCAAAAAGCTTCTAAAAAAGGAGCAAATGAAGTAGTAGCAACTATTACTCAAGATGAATTACGTAAGATTGCAGAAATCAAAATGCCAGATCTTAATGCTTATACTATTGAAGCAGCAATGAATATTATTGAAGGAACTGCTCGTAACATGGGTATAGCTGTTAAAGGATTAAATGATGCAGAATTAGCTGAACAAGCAAAAGAAGCAGCTGAAGAAGAAAAAGAAATGGCAAAAAGAGACGCTGAACTTGCAGAAATGGAAGAATCCATTGCAAACACTTCTGCTGAAGTAGAAGTTATTGGCGAAAATAAACAAGAAAAAGAAGAAAATTAATTATCCGCAATTAACCACGATTGGAGGGAAAAATAATGAAAAAACTAGGAAAGAAATATGTGGAAGCTTCTAGTAAAGTCGATAAAACTAAAGTTTATGACTTAGCTGAAGCAATAGAATTAGTAAAAACTACAAGTATTACTAAATTCGATAGCTCTGTAGAAGTTGCTATGAATCTTAATATTGATACTAAAAAATCAGATCAACAATTAAGAGGTTCAATCGTACTTCCTAACGGAACTGGTAAATCAAAGAAAATCTTAGTTCTAGCTAAAGGAACTGCTGCTACTGAAGCAAAAGAAGCAGGTGCTGACTTTGTTGGAGATCAAGATTTAATTGATAAAATTTCTAATGAAAACTGGTTTGATTATGATGTAATAATCGCTACACCAGAAATGATGCCTGCTTTAGGTAAAATTGGTAAAGTTTTAGGACCAAAAGGATTAATGCCAAACCCTAAAACTGGAACAGTTACACCTACACCTGCAAAAACTGTAGCAGATGTAAAAAAAGGTATGGTAGAATATCGTGCTGATTCATTAGGAAACATTCACGGAGTAATCGGTAAAGTATCTTTCGAAGATAAAGCTTTACAAGAAAACCTTACATATTTTGTAAATACTATCTTAAAGAATAAACCTAAATCAGTTAAAGGAGTATTCGTTAAAAGTATTTCAATTTGTACAACTATGGGTCCTGGAATTAAATTAAATATTAATTCTTTTGACAAATAGTTAAATATGTAGTATATTAAATTCGTTAAAAAAACTTTTTATCCGAAGAAAGCAGGGGCAATTGCTTAATAATCCTGCCGAGGAAAGCATAGAAATTAACTATAACTTTCCTCATGGAAAGTTTTTTTATAAAAAACAAAAGGAGGAAGAATATGGCAAGTGAAAAAATTCTTAACGCAAAAAGAGAAGTAGTTAATGAAATTGCTGACAAAATCAAAAATTCAGAATCAGTAGTATTATTTTCTTACCAAGGATTAACAGTTGCTGATATGGCTGAATTAAGAAGTAAACTTAAAGAAGCTAACGGCGAAGTTAAGATTTATAAAAACACTTTAGTAAGAAGAGCTACAGATGAAATGAATTTAGATATGGCAAATGTTCTTGAAGGACCAAATGCTATTATATTTGGTAAAGAATTATTAGAACCAATTAAGGTTTTATCAAAATTCACAAAAGATCATAAATGCGCTGAAATTCGTTCAGGAATTATCAATGGTGAAGTTGTTGGAATTGACACTATCAATGAATATGCTAGTATTCCATCAATGGAAGGCTTACTTACTATGCTTGCAGGTGGTATGATAGAACACGTTAAAAATCTATCTATAGCATTAAATTTATATGCTGAAGGATTAGAAAAGTAATTTAAAAAGAAAGGAAAAAGAGAAAATGGCTAAAATTACAAAAGAAGATTTTATTAATTCATTAAAAGAAATGACTATTCTTGAAGTTAAAGAATTAGTTGACGCTATGAAGGAGGAATTCGGAGTAGATCCATCAGCTGTAGCTGTTGCTGCTGCACCTGCTGCTGCTGTTGAAGAAGGACCTTCTACAAAAACTGTTGTATTAAAAGACGCTGGAGCTGCTAAAATCCAAGTTATCAAAGTAATTCGTGAAATTACTGGTTTAGGATTAGTAGAAGCTAAAGGTGTTGCTGACAATGGTGGAAACATTAAAGAAAATGTTTCAGTTGACGAAGCAAACGAAATTAAAGCTAAATTAGAAGAAGCTGGAGCTACTGTAGAATTAGCTTAATAAAAAACCTTTTAAAGGTTTTTTTATTTGCTATATTTAATTTTATAAAGTATAATTATTATATAATTTATATAAAATTAATCAATAAAGAGGGATGATTATGAAATTAAATCAAAAAGGCTGGGGCTTTGCAATGATGGCATTTCTTATGTCTATACTAATATGTGCATTATTTTTTGCTATTTATTATATATATAAATTTTATCAAAATGTGCCAGTTAATCTAGTAAATAATAAAATTTGTATAATTGAGGTAATAAAATAATGAAGAAAATTTTAATTATATGGACAGTATTTGCAGTTCTTTTAGTTGGAACCTTAACAACAGTGGGATTTGCCATAAAAAAACAAAATAAAGAATACAGATCATTGGAAGAAAAAATTAAATTTGAGGCTCAAAGCTATTATGGAGTAAAACCTGTTGAATTAAAAGATGGTGCTTATATATCTATAACCGAATTAAAAAATAACGGATATGAAATTAATAATGTTATCAATGGTGATACTTGTACGGGATACGTTCTAATAACTTCCCAAATGTCACTAATAAAGTATAACCCGTATTTAAAATGTGAAAAATATACTACAAAAGGATATAATTCACTATATGACACAAAATCATCCACTTGTACAGATGCATGTTAAAAAAGTATATTTTATACTTTTTTTATTTTATTAAACATAAACTAATAAAAGGGTATAAATTTATCGTAAAAATACCTAAAAAAGCTTAAAAATATATTGACATAAAAATATCTTAATGTTATATTATTTATGCATTTAATTTTGGTTCTATCCCAGATAGAACCTTAATTTAAGTAATTTACAACACACCAGGATGTGTGCTTAGAAAGGAAGAAAAAATATGCCTACAATTAATCAATTAGTTAAATCTAAAAGAAAAGATAAAACTAAGAAGAAGAAAAGTCCTGTATTAAACGTTGGATTTAATAGTATGGAAAGAAAGACTACAAAAACTGATCATCCACAAATGAGAGGTGTATGTACTCGTGTTGGTACTAAAACTCCAAAGAAACCAAACTCAGCATTAAGAAAATATGCTCGTGTTAGACTTTCAAATGGACGTGAAGTAGATACTTACATTCCAGGTGAAGGACATAACTTACAAGAACATAGCGTTGTTCTAATTCGTGGTGGCCGTGTTAAAGACTTAATCGGTGTTCGTTATCATATCATTCGTGGTACATTAGATACTCAAGGTGTTAATGATCGTAAACAATCAAGAAGTAAATACGGTGCTAAAAAACCAAAAAAATAATAATATAAGGAGGAAAAAATATGCGTAAAAGACGTGCAATTAAACGTGATGTTTTACCAGATCCTATATACAATTCAAAAGTAGTTACTAAATTAATCAACGCTGTTATGAACGACGGAAAAAGAGGAACTGCTTCTAAAATTTTATATGAGGCATTTGATAAAATAAAAGAACAAACAAATCAAGATCCGATGGAAGTTTTCAATAAAGCCATGGAAAATATTACTCCTGCTTTAGAAGTAAAATCACGTCGTGTTGGTGGATCTAACGTTCAAGTTCCAATTGAAGTTAGTGAAACAAGAGCCCAAACCTTAGCTCTTCGTTGGTTAGTTAACTATTCAAGACTAAGAGGCGGTAGAGGAATGGCTAATAAATTAGCTGCAGAAATTATTGATGCTGCAAATGGTGTTGGTGGAGCTGTTAAAAAGAGAGAAGATACTCATAAAATGGCGGAAGCTAATAAAGCATTTGCTCATTATAGATGGTAGGTTTTTATGGCAAGAGATGTTACATTAGACAAAATTCGTAATATAGGAATTATGGCTCATATCGATGCCGGAAAAACAACATTTACAGAAAGAGTTTTATTCCACACAGGAATTACTCATAAAATTGGAGAAACACATGATGGTGAATCTCAAATGGACTGGATGGAACAAGAAAAAGAAAGAGGTATCACAATTACTAGTGCTGCTACAACTGCTCACTGGAAAGGATATCGTTTCAATATTATTGATACACCAGGTCACGTAGACTTTACTATCGAAGTACAAAGAAGTTTAAGAGTACTAGATGGAGCTGTTACTGTATTAGACTCACAAGCAGGTGTTGAACCACAAACAGAAACAGTTTGGAGACAAGCAAACGAATATAAAGTTCCAAGAATGTTCTTCTCAAATAAAATGGGAAAATTAGGAGCTGACTTCGAATATAGTTTAAAAACTATTAAAGATAGATTAGGCGCAAATGCTGCTCCTATCGCTTGGCCAATTGGTGCTGAAGATAACTTCCAAGGAATTATTGATATTCTTAATAGACAAGCTATCTACTATGATGGTGGACAACATGAAGATTTTGAAATCAAAGAAATTCCTGAAGATATGAAAGATTTAATCGAAACAAAGAGAATTGAATTAATCGAAGCAGTAGCTGAATTTGATGATGAATTAATGGAAAAATACCTTGAAGGTGAAGAAGTAAGCGTTGATTTAATTAAACGTGCTATCCGTAAAGGAACATTAGCAGCTGAATTCTTCCCAGTAATGTGTGGTGACGCACTTTCAAATAAAGGTGTTAAATTTGCATTAGATGCAGTTATCGATTACATGCCAGCTCCTACAGATGTAGCTGCTATTGAATGTTATGATAAAAATGGAAATGATGTTTTACGTCACCCAAGTGATAGTGAACCATTTACAGCATTAGCATTCAAAATTATGACAGATCCATTCGTAGGTAGATTAGCATTCTTCAGAGTATATTCTGGAGTATTAAAATCTGGTTCTTATGTTCTAAACTCAACAAAAGGAGAAAAAGAAAGAATCGGACGTCTCTTACAAATGCATGCTAACCAAAGAAAAGAAATTCAAGAAGTTTACTGTGGTGAAATTGCTGCAGCTGTAGGATTAAAAAATACAACAACTGCTGATACATTATGTGATGAAAAAAATCCAGTTATTATGAAAGGTATGGAATTCCCATTACCAGTTATCGATATGGCTATTGAACCAAAATCAAAAGCTGATCAAGATAAGATGGGCTTAGCATTACAAAAATTAGCAGAAGAAGATCCAACATTTAAATATAAAACTGATGTTGAAACTGGACAAACAGTAATTTCTGGTATGGGTGAATTACACTTAGATGTACAAGTAGACCGTATGAGAAGAGAATTTGGTGTAGAAGCTAACGTAGGTAAACCACAAGTTGCTTACCGTGAAACTTTAACTCAAACTGCTGAATGTGAAGGTAAATATATTAAACAATCAGGTGGACGTGGACAATACAGACATGTTTGGATTAAATTCGAACCAAATAAAGATAAAGGTTATGAATTTGTTGATGCAATCGTTGGTGGTGTAGTTCCTCGTGAATATATTCCAGTAACAGATAAAGGTTTACAAGAAGCTATGGCTGGTGGAGTATTAGCTGGCTACCCAATGGTAGACGTTAAAGCTACATTATTTGATGGATCATACCATGATGTAGACTCATCAGAAATGGCATTCAAAATTGCTGCATCAATGGCTTTAAAAGAAGCTAAAAATAAATGTAAACCAGTTCTTTTAGAACCTATTATGAAAGTAACTGTAGTAGTGCCAGAAGAATACATGGGTAATGTAATGGGAGATTTAACATCTCGTCGTGGTAGACCACTTGGTCAAGAATCACGTGGCAATGCATTACAAATTACTGCAATGGTACCATTATCAGAAATGTTTGGTTACATGACTTCATTAAGAAGTAATTCACAAGGTCGTGGAACATTCGTTATGGAACTAGATCATTATGAAGAAGTTCCTAAATCAATCGCTGAAGAAATTATCAAGAAAAACAGCGTAAACTAATTGAATAATACTTGAATTATATTCAAGAATTAGATAAAATATATCTTGTAATAAGAAATTAAATTTATAGGAGGAAAAAATATGGCAAGACAAAAATTTGATCGTAGCAAACCACATGTAAACATTGGTACTATCGGACACGTAGACCATGGTAAAACTACATTAACTGCTGCAATTACAAAATATTTTGGTGATTTCGTTGATTATGCTGATATCGATAAAGCACCTGAAGAAAGAGAACGTGGTATTACTATTAATACTGCACACGTTGAGTATGAAACTGAAACACGTCATTATGCTCACGTAGACTGCCCAGGACATGCTGACTATGTTAAAAACATGATTACTGGTGCTGCACAAATGGATGGAGCTATCTTAGTAGTTTCTGCTGCAGATGGACCAATGCCTCAAACTCGTGAACATATTTTACTTGCTCG
>JALFTB010000030.1:0-48960 GCA_022779465.1 bacterium | reverse complement strand
GATAATTTTGTTACATTAAGTTCATAAGATTCATTAATTACTTCGCCAGATTTAGTAGTAGCTTCAATTACAAAATATAAGTTTTTAAGATTCTTAATCTTTTCACTGTTAAAGTATTTATCATTTTTAGGTAATTCAGTTACATTAAAAGCGCTTAATCCTTCTAATACACTCTTTAGTGAATAACCTTCTTTATCTTCATCAGATATAACAACTAATTCTTTTAAACTATCATTTACTTTAACATAATAACCAATT
Source organism: bacterium (assembly GCA_022779465.1). Lineage (GTDB taxonomy): Bacteria > Bacillota_I > Bacilli_A > RF39 > UBA660 > CAG-533. The sequence continues at coordinate 48,702 of JALFTB010000030.1, read as the reverse complement.
TTATATTTAGTTACAGCTTGATCTTTTAAAGGTAAATAAGTTATATCACTACCTTCAAAGATATTAATATCATAATTTAAACTAACTACTCCATTATATATAGTTACATACTTACCACTACCATTAAACATATAAGTCTTACTTGACTTCATTAAATGACTACAAAAGAATATAAGTACTAAAACTAATATAATTAAACTTATAATAATTACATTATAAGAATTAAAAAACTTTACATCTTTCTTTTTATTTAACTTCTTCATTTTAACCTCCCAATACAATCTCTAAAGTTTTAGTCTGGTCTATTACTTCACCAGCATTTATATTTACTGAAGTAACATTTCCATATCCACTAACATTATAAGATAAATTAAGTAATTTTGCTAGTGTTATTACTTCATTTTTGGTCCATCCTATTACATTAGGCATCGTATAACTATTACCATTTGTTTTTAAGAACACTTTACTTCCTTGAAGAGCACTTACATCTTTTCTTGGATATTGTTCTGTAATAAATTCTCCATCTCCAATAACAATAGGAGTAAGTCCAAATGATTCTAATTTACTAGTTACTTCATTAGGAGTCATTGTAATATAATTAGCAATTTTAACTATCTTATTACTATCTTCATCTGATTGTCTTAAATTTAAATTTTTATATTTAGCAACTGATTCTACTACTTCTTTAATTACGCTACCCATATAAGAACCAGATGTTTGTAATCTTTTAATTGATACATAAATTATATATTCAGGATCATCTTTAGGAAACATTCCTGCAAATGATCTAATATTATTAAAGTTACCACTTGCATATTTACCAGATGCCGTTGTGTATTGTGCTGTACCGGTCTTACCAATTAATCTAACTTGATCAGTTTGATATTTTTTACCAGTTGCAATCGGATCATTACCATTAACTGTCATATCCATAAGTTCAATAATTTTATTAATAGTATTTTCACTTACTGCTCTACCTAATTCTGTTCTTTTTCCTTCATAAATAGTTTTTCCTGTATTTGGATCAACTATTTTTTCAACTATATATGGTTTTAAAACGATACCTTTATTACTTATTGATGTTAATGCTTGAATGTTTTGAATTGGTGTTGTCGTAATACCTTGTCCATAAGATGCACTTGCAAGTTCTGATTTATAAAAGAAATCTAACTTACCACTTAACTCATTTGAAAGTTCAATTCCTGTCTTAGAACCAAAACCAAATTTTTCATAATATTCAACTAATTTATCTTTGCCAACTTTTTCAGCTAATTTAACCGCTGCAACATTTGAAGAATACGTAAAACCAACATCATAGCTAATCTTACCCCATCCTTTTCTATTCCAGTCACTAATAACATAATCATCTACGACAATATTACCTGAATCATATAAATCACTACCATTATAATTACCTGTATCTATTGCTGCCATAAATGAATAAATCTTCATAGTTGAACCTGGTTCATAAGTATAACTAACTAAAGGATTATTATAATCTGTAATATTTAATTTATTTGGATCAAAACTAGGTGTTGATGCTGAACCAACAATCGCCCCTGTTTTAGCATTAGCAATTGTTAAAGTTGCCCAATCAATTCCTACTTCTTCTAACTTATCCATCGCATTTTCTAAATATAATTGAATCTTAGAATCTAAAGTTAAATAAATATCTACCCCATCTGTTGCTGGATCCTCAACTTCTGGAGTATTAGCTATCTTATATCCATAAGCATCTTTTTGATAAGTAAGTTTTCCATCAGTACCAGTTAATTGTTTATTATACTTTCCTTCAATACCTAACTCACCAACTATTGAACCATCATCTTTTCTTACCGCATATCCTAAAATATAAGAAGCAAAATCACCATTAGGATAATCTCTTTTAGTACTTTTAATAAAATCAATTCCCGGTAAGTTTAAAGCATCTATTTCTTGTTTTAATAACTCACTAATATTATATCCACCTGGTCTAAGTTCAACTTGATATGCATCTCTACTAAGCATTTTAACTAAAGTTTCAACTTTCATATTTAATAAAGGGCTTAACTTTTCTGCTGTCATTTGTTTATCTACTACATGTTGAGGATTATCTGGATCAGTTGTTCTTGATTCAGCTAAATATGCAATAACTGTATAACTTCTAACATTTTGTGCAAGTATTTCATTATTGGCATCATAAATAGTTCCTCTTGTTGCAGTTATCTTCTTTGTAGCAGTAGTTCTTGATAAAGCAAACTTCTTTAAATCGATTCCATCTACATTAGTAGAAACAGCTACATATAAAAGTTTAGCAATAATTATTGCAAACAAAAAAGCAACTCCAAGCATAGTAAATTTATTAATTGATATGCTTTTGTTACTTTTCTTCACTTTTCATCACCTGTATTTATTTTATCACAACTATATTTTCATTTTGATATTTTAAACCAAATTCTTTTGCAACATCTTGAATATTTGACAAACTAGCAAGTTCATTTATCTTCATATTAATACTTTCATTAATACTTTCTTGCTTATCTATCTTCTTTTTCATTCTTTCAAGTTCAATATTACTTTCAGATAACACACTCTTAGAGTATACAACTACAATTGGACTAGAAACTACAAGCAACACTAAAATTGTAATTAATAATCTATCAATACCATGCAACTTAACTTTTTTTCTAGTCTTCTTCATATTTATACCCTTTCTATTATTCTTAATTTAGCACTTCTGCTTCTACTATTTTCCTCTAGCTCACTATCACTAGGTAAAATAGGTTTTTTATTTATAAGTTTAATTAAAGGTTTATATTCATCAGGAATTTCTGGTAATCCTTTAACTAAATCATCAACTTCACTATATTTTTTAAATGTTTGTTTAACTATTCTATCTTCTAAAGAATGAAAAGTAATTACTCCTATTCTTCCACCCTTCTTTAGCATCATAATAGCATCTACTAAAGCTTTAGTTAAAACATTTAATTCATCATTTACTTCAATTCTAATTGCTTGAAATATTTGTCTTTCTGGATGATTAGTAATAAAGTATTTAAAAGGTACTCCTTTTTTAATAGCTTCTACTAACTCTAATGTTGTATTAATTTCTTTCTTTTGTCTTTCTTTAACAACTGATTTAGCTATACTTCTTGAATATTTTTCTTCTCCATATTTAAAAAATATATCTGTAAGCTTATCTAAACTATAGTTATTAACTATCATTTTAGCATCTACTTCTTTACCTAAATCCATTCTCATATCAAGTGGGGCATCTTGCATAAATGAAAATCCTCTTTCTTTTTCATCTATTTGTGGACTAGATAAACCTAAATCAAAAATTATTCCATCAACTAAAGTTATTCCCTCTTCAGTTAATTTTTCTTTTAAATGTTCAAAATTAGAATAAATAATTTTGAAATTATCACTTATCTTTGATAATTCATTTTGGCTATAATTAATAGCTTCCATATCTTGATCAAAGGCGAAAAGAAAACCCCTTCTTACTCGCTTTAATATTTCTTTTGAGTCTCCTGCATAGCCTAGTGTTGCATCTACATATATTCCATCTGGCTTGATGTTTAATCCATCTATAAGTTCACTTTTAAGTACACTATAATGTTTCATAATCATCTGCCTTAAATAGATTTTCTGCAATATCTGCTAAGCCATCTTCATTTTCCTCAAAGAAATTACACCATGAATCCTCACTCCATATTTCAAGTCGATCATTAGCGCCGATTATAACGCATTCTTTAGTTAAATCGGCGTAACGAACGAGTGGGGAGGTAATGTTTATTCGACCTTGTTTATCGAATTCACATTCTGCAGCGCCTGATAGGAAGAATCTTGTAAAATTACGGGCATCTTTATTTGTAAATGGTAGGCTTCTTAAACGTTTAACTATTTTCTCCCATTCAGTAAGAGAATAAACAAATAAACATTTTTCTAAGCCACGGGTGATTACAAACTTCTCTCCTAGTTCATATCTGAACTTAGAAGGAATTATTAATCTGCCTTTATCATCAATATTATGATGAAATTCTCCCATTAACATTTTAATCCCCCACTTTCTTCCACATCATGCCACCGTCTACCATTATAATACACCAAACTAACATAATCCGCAAGAAAAAATTTTTGTTAATAAAAAAAATGTGTCATTTGACACATTTTTATGTAAAGTTATTTCTTATCCTTAGTTAAAGTTCTTCCACCTTTTAGATCCACAGCTTTTGTTTTTAAATCTTCAGCAAGTTCTTCTAAAGTTTCACCTTTAGCCCCAGCATCTTCTAAATATTTTCTTGCAAGTATTCTTGTATGTTCAGAATATTCTTTAACGTCTTCATCATTTAATAAAGCATTAACCATTTCTAAAGCCTTTTCAAATTCAAGCATTTCTTCTTCGGTAAGAACTTCTTCATCATCGTTTTCAAGTTGCTTTTGAAGCTTAATACTTGTTATTTCTTGATAATGTTCAATACGTCTATCTACACTTTCACTTTTTTTAATAACACTGTCAATATAATCAGCCACTTCATTAGAGCTTTTTTTAATAAGACTATGTAAATAATATTGAATAGCAACTAAAATTCCTGCTAAAACAAAACTTCCTAAACCCATTAAAATAACAGCAACAATTAAAGATAATTTAAATATTATATCCAATATTCTATTATGTTTATTTTCAATTTCACCTATTTTTTTTAAAGACTTATAAAATTTAAGTAACTCGAAATTAACTACTTCAACATATAAAACTAAATCTGTAAGTTCATCTATGCTATGTTTATCACCACTATATAATTGATCACTAATATAATCTAACTTTCTATTTAAAGAATCTAAGTAATCATCATAACCATGTAATATCTCAAGTTTTGTAACATTCTCCTTATCCATAATAAAGCCTCCCTAAAAAATTTCAACTATTATAATTCTAATTAAGGGTTATGTCAACAAAAAAAGGACCCTAAATCCTACTTATCAATCCCACTAAATTGTGAATTATAAAGTTTAGCATAGAATCCATTTTTTTGTAATAACTCTTCATGAGTACCTTGCTCGATAATATTACCATGATCCATAACTAATATTAAATTAGCATTCTTAATTGTTGATAATCTATGAGCAATAATAAATGAAGTTTTACCTTTAGTAAGTTCATCCATTGCTTTTTGAACTAACTCTTCAGTTCTTGTATCAACGTTACTAGTCGCTTCATCTAAAATTAAAAATGGTGCATTTTTAATCATCCCACGAGCTATTGTAAGTAACTGTCTTTGTCCAGCTGATACACTATCATTGTCAGAAATAATTGAATTATATCCTTCAGGTAATGTTTTAATAAAATGATTAACTCCAACTGTTTTACATACTTCTTTAACTTGATTATCATTAATATTTTTACGATTATAAACAATATTATCTTTAATAGTTCCTTCAAATAGCCAAGTATCTTGTAAGACCATTGTAAATAAATCATGAATATTTTCTCTCGTTAAATCATGAATACTTATCCCATCTATTAAAATATCTCCACTATCAATATCGTAAAATTTCATAAGTAAATTAACTAAAGTTGTTTTTCCAGCTCCAGTTGGTCCAACAATAGCCACCTTTTCTCCTGGGTTAGCTACAGCACTAAATCCTTTGATAGTTGGTTTCTCATTTCCATCATAAGTAAAATTAACATTCTTAAATTCAATCTTACCTTTAACATCTTTTAATTTTAATTTATTCTTAATCATTGATTCATCAGCTAGTTCTTCTTCATCAAATATTTCAAATACTCTCTCTGATGCAGCCGCTGTTGATTGTAAACTACTCATTGCTTGCGCAATTTGAGTAAGTGGGCTTGAGAATAATCTAACATAAGTAATAAAAGCTACGATAACTCCAAAAGTAATATAACCTTTCATTGTTAATATTGCTCCTACTATACATACTGATACATAACCTAAATTACCCATAAATCCCATCATTGGATGCATTAATCCTGATAAGAATTGACTCTTTAAATTAGCATCATATACCCTACTATTATAATCATTAAATTTACCCTTAACATCACTTTGTCCATTATAAGCTTTAACCACATTTAATCCTGAGTAAACTTCTTCAATATGACCATTTAAATTGCCTAATTCAACTTGTCTTCTCATGAAATATTTTTGGCTCTTACCTAAAATCATAAACATAAAGATAAAACCAAATAAAGAAGAAACAATTGCGGTTACTGCCATAATCCAGTTAGTATAAAACATCATAAAAGTAGCACCTAAAAATAATGTAATCGCACTAACTAAAGTAGATAAAGAATCATTTAAAGTCGAAGCTATTGTATCAATATCATTAGTTACCCTTGAAAGCAAATCACCCAAAGCATGATTATCAAAATATTTTAAAGGTAATCTATTAATCTTTTCACTGGTCTTAGTTCTTAATTTTCTTGCAAAATTATTCGAAACATTAACCATTAAAATTGCTTCCCCATAAGTAAATAAAGCACTTATAAAATATAATACAAATAAAAATATTCCAATACTCTTAATCTTAGCTAAATCAATTGAAGGTTCGATAACCTTTTTCATACTATCTGGAAGTTTATCTAAAGTACTATAAATCTTATTACCATCTTTAATATCTTTTAAACTCATTAAAGTACTTACTGACTTAATTTGATCTTTGCGGTTAATAACCACCCCATCAACTTCAAAGTCATTAAATAATTTACTAACAACATTTATAGATAATTTAGAAGTATCTCCACTATTAATAAACTCGCTAATACTCTTTCTATCTTCTAAAGATAAATTCTTATCATCTAATAGTTTAATTAAATTATCTTCACTAAAACTATTCATCATATTAGTAGTAATTAATTTTAAATTATCACTATTAATTTTTAATCCTGCGCTTATTACATCTGTAAGTTTAGATAAATATTTAGGTGCATTAATAGATATAATCGAACCTATTGCTGCAAATAATAAACCTAAAATAACACTTACCTTAAAGGCATTTAATTCTTTTAATAATCTTGAAATAGCATTTTTAAAATTCTTTGGCTTTTCAAATCCACCATTTCCAGGACCATGTCCTCTTCTCGGAGTAACTTTATTTTCTTTTTCATTCTTAGACATTTTCTAGTTCCTCCTTTGATAGTTGTGATAGAGCTATTTCTCTATACACTTCACAATTTTTAAGTAACTCTTTATGAGTTCCCATTCCTACACATTTTCCTTCATCTAAGACGATAATCTTATCAGCATTTAAAATAGTTCCTATTCTTTGAGCAACAATTAAACTAGTTGCATCTTTCGTATATTTTTTTAGTTCTTTTCTAAGTACTGAATCAGTCTTATAATCTAAAGCTGAAAAAGAATCATCAAATATATATATTTCCGGTTTTCTGGCAATTGCTCTAGCAATAGCTAATCTTTGTTTTTGTCCACCAGATACATTCGTACCACCTTGAGCTATATGACTATCATACCCATCATCCATTTTAGTAACAAAATCTTCAGCTTGAGCTACTTTAATAGCTTCTTCAATTAATTTATTATTCTTTTTACCTTTACCATTTTCTCCATAACTAACATTATATTTAACACTACCATTAAACATAACTGCCTTCTGAGGAACATACCCTAAAATATTATGTAATGAATTTTGATCATAATCTTTAACATTAACTCCATCAACTAATACTTCGCCAGAAGTAACATCATAAAATCTTGGAACTAAATTAATTAAAGTACTCTTACCACTACCAGTAGAACCTATAAAAGCCACTACATCACCTTTATTAACTTTAAAAGATATATCCTCTAAAACATATTCTTCCGCATTAGGATATTTAAAATAAACATGTTTAAATTCAACTGTACCTTCTTCATTACCTTTTTTAACATTACCATCTAAAATACTATCAACTGTATCTAAAACTTCATTAATACGATTAGCAGATACATTAGCTCTTGGTATAATTGTAATAATCATTGCTATCATTAAAAAAGACATAATAACTTGCATTGCATATGAAGAAAAAACAACCATCTCACTAAATATCGTAAGCTTATCAGCCATCGCACTTTCTGCAATTAAAAATGCTCCCATAAAATAAATAGACATTGATAAAACATGCATAACTAAATACATCATTGGTTGCATAATTGAAAAAGTTCTTTGATTAAATAATTGTTGATTCGTAAGTCTATTATTTACATCATTAAACTTACCTTCTTGATATTCTTCTGCATTAAAGGCTCTAACAACTCTAATACCAGTTAAATTTTCTCTAGTTACTCCATTTAACTTGTCAATTAATTTTTGAACAATCTTAAATTTAGGCATAACTATAATAGTAAGTATTCCAATGGTTGTAAGTAATACTACTACTGCAATTCCTGTTGCTAAACTCCATTGCCAATTTTTATTTAATATTTTAGTAACCGCTATAACCGCTGTAACCGGAGCTTTAATTAATAATTGCATCCCCATTCCTAAAACCATTTCTAATTGCGTAATATCATTAGTAGTTCTTGTAATTAAACTACTAGTATTAAATGCTTTAACATCTTGCATTCCCATACTTAAAACTTTATTAAACAATTTATTTCTTGTATTAAGAGAAAAATCACTAGTAACTCTAGCAATCAAATAACCAACTAAAATACTAATTAACATACTACCAAAAGCACAAGCAAGCATATAACCACCATTAAGTAATATCTCACTCATCTTACTACCTTCAGTTTGTACTAACATTGTAATTTTAGACATATAATCAGGCATCGTTAATTCTAAATTAACACCTAAAACAATAAATAAAACTGCAACTAAAAAAAGACAAATATCCCTCTTAGTTAAATTTCTAAATAACTTTAACATACATTTTCCTTTCAAATAAATTAACCCGTATTCACACCAGATATAATTTTAAATCATAAAATTTTTAAAGTCAACAAGATTTAAAAAGACTGTTACTCACAAAAAACAGCCTTTTTATTATCCCATTTAATACAAACATTCTCATTATAATCAGTCTTTGTTCCAGGATCGATTTGTTTTTCTATATATTTTTTATCATATAAATCTTTAAGGGTAATTTCTCCCTCACACTTTTTTTCTAAATAACAATTCTTAGCAGATTCTAATATTTTATTATTAACAACTAACAATTCTTTCTCATAATGAGAATTCATATTTTTATATGCCGCCAGAATAAATAAAATTACTATAAAGAAAGCTACAAATATTATCATTAAATTAGTTTTCTTTTTTTCCATAATAATTCTTTATAAATTCCTCTCTATATTCTAAAATATTATCATTCTTTATTGCTTCTCTTAACTCTTTAGTTAAATTAACTAAATAATTAATATTATGAATTGATAATAATCTTGCTCCAAAAGTTTCTTCCGCATTTATTAAATGTTTTATATATGCTTTTGTATAATGTTTACAAGCATAACAATCACATTCTTCACTTATTGGTGTAAAATCTTCTTTATATTTAGCATTCTTTAAATTAATCTTTCCATATTTAGTTAAGGCATGTCCATGTCTTGCTAATCTAGTTGGACTAACACAATCAAAGATATCTATCCCTCTAATTACATTTTCTACTAAATCAATTGGATCTCCTACTCCCATTAAGTATCTAACTTTATCTTCAGGTAAATATTTAGTACTCATTTCAACCATTTTATACATTGTTGGTTTATCTTCTCCAACACTAGTTCCACCTATTGAATATCCATCAAATCCTATTTTAACTAGTTCTTCTGCACAATGTTTTCTTAATTCTTCGTACTCTCCACCTTGCACAATTCCAAATAAACTTTGTCTTGGATTATTAAAGACATCTTTACCTCTTTTAGCCCATCTTAAAGTTCTTTCAACACTTTGCTTACAATAATCATAAGTTGCTGGCCATCCAATACACTCATCAAAACTCATGGCAATATCACTATCTAATTTATTTTGAATCTCAATAGATTTTTCTGGAGTTAAAAATAAAGCATCCCCATTATATTGATTTTTAAACTTAACGCCATCTTCACTAATATCTTTTCTTTTAGCTAAACTAAATACTTGAAATCCACCAGAATCAGTTAAAATTGGACCATCCCAATTCATAAACTTATGTAATCCCCCAGCTTTATCAATAATATCTTCACCAGGTCTAAGCCATAAATGATAAGTATTAGCTAAAATAATTCCACAATCAATCGCCTTAAGTTCTTCAGGAGCTAAAGTCTTAACCGTAGCTTGAGTTCCAACTGGCATAAACATTGGAGTTTCATATTCTCCATAATTAGTTTTAATCTTACCTAAACGAGCTTTAGTATTCTTTTCAGTTTTTAATAAAGTGTATTCAATTTTCATGTCCATCACCAATGAAAATTATACCAAACATTTACCTAAAAATAAAGAAAGGATTATTTATTCATCTCTTGTAATTTTATCAAAAACAATCTTTAAATAATTATCGACTTATGTTATTATAAATATATGGATAAGATAATATTTAAAGTAGGTAAAAATTTATTAACAATTGATAAATATACAAAAGATATTAAAGTAGATTTAAATAATACTAATGTAATTGATACTAAAGAAATAATTTTTAGTATTGATTATATTAAAAATAATCTTGAATTAGTATCTTCTTTTTTAAATGTTATTATTATTAAACAGAATATTAAAAAAACTATTATTAAAGATTATGATATTATCTTAAATTCATTAGATGTTTTAAGCCATATTCCTAATATTAAAGATATTTATATTAAACCAGATAAAAGAATTAATTATGATATCTTTATGAAACTTCTAGATAATAGATACATTGAAACATTAAATGTCTTTGATATTGCTCCAGCTCTTTTAGAAAGATTAGATAAAAATAATAATTTACAAATAACAATTCGTAGTGAAATATTATTTGTAAGTAATTTCTTAAATATTAATAATATTAATACTTACAGTGACATTTTCTATAAAAAAAGTATTATAATTGATAATTTCACTAATGAAGATCTAGATGACTTTGAATCATTTATTAAAATAAATAAATATTTAAAATCTATTGAAATAAAGACTTTTAATAAAGAAACATTTACTTATATACTAAATACCCTATTAAATAATAAAAAGTCCAATACTAAAATTATTATTAATGAAAATAATAATATTGATGATATTTATAAAGTAATATCTGAATATAAAAAGAAACATGAAAAAATTCTAAATAATTATAACATTACATTTAAAATAAATTATAGTAAAGATTATAAAGAAAAGAATTTCTTAAAACAATTAAATTTAAATATTATTAAGTTTTCATTAGTTTGTGTTATCTTAGCAGTTACTTGTATGCTTGGTTATAATGTTTATGAAAATTATCGTGATAATCATAATCAAGAAAATATTGAAACTGATCTTAATAAAATATTAATTGACGCTACACCATCAATACCAACAACTACTAAGCCTGGTGATACAACTAAAATAACAACTACTTCTACTTATGATATTAAATATGAAAAAGTTTTTGAAAAATTACTAGCAATTAACCCTGATACAGTTGGTTGGTTGACAGTTAATAATACTAATATTGATTACCCTGTAGTTCAAAAAGATGATAATGATTATTACCTAAAAAGAGACTATTATCGAAATAAAAATCGTCATGGTTGGATCTTTATGGACTATCGTAATAACATAGATGAACTAAGTAAAAACACCCTAATTTATGGTCATAATCTAGCTAATCAAAAAATGTTTGGAACCCTAAGATATGCATTAAATAGTTACTGGTATAAAAAAGCTAAAAATCAAATTATAACCTTTAATACAACTAAAGAAAATATGAAATGGCAAATCTTTTCAATCTATACAATTCCAGTTACAACCGATTATTTAGAAACCGAATTTAACAGTGATGGAGACTACCTAAGTTTCTTAAATATGCTTTCTAAAAGAAGTATTTATGATTTCAAACAAACATTAACTGCTGAAGATAAAATCTTAACTTTATCAACCTGCTCTAACGGAACTAAAAATCGTTTAGTAGTTCATGCCAAATTAATAAAAGAGGATTAACTAATCCTCTTTATTTTGTTTATCTTTAATTTCTTGTAATAATTCTCTCATTTGTTTATATTCTTCTAAAGTAAATATATCAGATAAATCTTCTTTTTCTTCTTTAGGTTGTTCCTTTTCAACAACAATATATTCAATCTTAGGTTCTGGTATAAGTTCTTTTTGTCTTAACTCTTCTATTGTACTTGGAAGATCTGGAGCTTCATAAAAATTCACTGGTTTATCATCTTTATGAATAATTTTATTTATAATTTTATAAAGAATTAAACCAACAACCCAAACTATAAATATTAAAATAGATAACTCAAATAAAACCATTAAATTTTCATTTGAATAAATATTAATCTTATTAGATAAATCTATATTATTTTTAGATATTTGATCTAATATTAAGAAGAATAAAAATATATTAGTAGAAAACACAAATGTATTAATTATTCTTACTTTTTTATTAGTTTTTCTACTAATTAAACTAATAAATAATATTACTAAACTAATTATTAACATTATTATATATTCAAGAACACTTGGAAAATATATAATAGTCACAATATTCTTAAATATCGTATCAAAAATACTAAATAATGATGAAAAATAATTCTTAAGTAATAACCCTATAATAATTAAACTAACTATTAAATAAGCTATTTTAGTCCCCTTTTTCTTTTTAGATATTACATAAATATCTACTATCATAAGTAAAAATCCAAAAAGTAAAACTAAAAAAAGAGGTGATGAAAAGATAAGACTAAATATAGTTTTAATCTTATCCCATAGAGAAATCTCTACCATTTTCATCACCCCAACCTTTTTATTCTTTTATTCGAACTCTAAACTAGTTCACAAATATAAACTGTTTGAGTTTTACTATCATTTTTTGAACATGTAATTAATGTTAAAGTTGAAACATTTTTATTTCTTTGAATACTCACAGTACCTGTTTTTTCAACTTTATAAATTTTCTTAATTTTATAATGATATTCTTTATTTTTATAATTTACATAAATATCATCATTTGGTTGTAATTTATAAAGATTTTTAAAATAAGATATTGAGCTAGTACCTGAATGTGCCGCCAAGATCAAGTTACCATTCATTGAATTAGGATAACTTGAAGATGGATGTACATAAATATTCTTATTAACATTATTATACTTAGAATTAATATCAAAGAAACCTCTTTGTAAATTAATCTTTGGAATATTCAAAGTTCCAACATATAATTTTGATATATCTGTAGTAGTTTTCTTCTTAGTTGTTGTTGTAGTATTATTTACTACATTTGATTTATCATCTTCCTCTTGTTTAACTTCAGGAACCGTATCATCTTTTTCTTCTATTTCATCAGCTATAGAAACTACTTGATTATAATATTGTTCATTCATTTCATCAAATACTTCTAATTTAGTTGAATTAAAGTAAGTACTAAGAAGTACACATAAACCAATAAATATAGTTAAAACACCAATTGTAACCTTAACATTTCTTTTCATTTTTAAATAACACAATTGCACCAGCAGCTAATGTTATTGTACCAATTACATAAGTTAGAGTACTTGTTAATCCAGTCTTAGGAACTACAATTTTTTCTTCTGGAGTATTATACATAATAACACCATTAGCTTTTACATATTCGCCAGCAGCATTTTTAATGTATAAATTATTTTCAGCATCAACTTTAATATGAATTCCTTCTTTATTTAAGACATAGCCATTAGGAGCACTTTCTTCAATAAGAATATATTCTCCTTCTTCTAAACTTACATAATGTGATTCATTAGTAGTTGTCCAACGATCAATTGTTTTCCCCTCTAAATCTTTAATAACTAAGACAGCACCACTAACATATTCATTAGTATTACTATCTAATTTTGTAATATTAATAGCTTCTTTAACTAAGTTAATCATTTTAACATAATCAACTTTAACATATTCACCATTAGCATTCTTTTCATAAACACTACCATTTTCATCTAATTTGAAGTAAACAGAAGTTTTACTTAAGATATAACCTTTAGGAGCAATAGTTTCAGTTAAAGAATATTCACCAGGTTCTAAAACAATATACTTAGGTTCATTAGTACTTACCCAAGTTTCAATTGCATTACCTTTAGAATCTTTAACAATTAAAGTTGCACCTGGAATTTCTTTTTCACCAGTAATATCAGTTTTACTAATTCTTACTTTTAATTCAGCTTTATCTACCATTTTATAAGTAAATGAAGCATTATCACTATTTACATTAATTAACATTTTATCTGCTACACGATATCCATTAGGAGCTTTAGTTTCAACTAAAGTATATTTACCAACAGGAATATCTTTAAATGATTTAGCAGCATCAGTAGTAGTCCAAGATGCATAAGCATCATTACAAGTAGAATTTACACAATCACCTTTATATAAAGTTAATTCTGCACCACTTACAAACTTACCACTTTCATCAACTTTATTAATAATTAATTTATTATGATGAATTTCTGGTCTAGTTAAAGTAAGTTCTTTACTATCTGATATATTATAAGTATCTGCAAAAATTTCACCATAAATAACTTTTTGCCATTGAGCATTTAAATAATAATCATATACTTTTTTAATTTTGTAAGTACCAGTTGAATTAATTTTAATTTTTACTGTTTGTCCAGGATTAACAGATGAAACTGGAACTTTAATTTTGAATGATATAACGCCATTTTTATCAGTTTTATTAATAATTGTTGATCCTTTAGGAGCACCAGTAATAGTTACATCATTCATTTTATTAGCACGATAATTAATTTTAATTAAACTTGAAATATAATTACCATTTTCTTCTTTAAATGTAACATTATTTGTATCAAATTTAATATAACCTTTTTGTTGTTTATAATTTTTAGCACCATTTACTAAGTTATAAATTTTCTTACAAATATTATTTGAACTTGCATTATTAGTGATATATTGTTTTTGACTAGTAGTCAAGTTTTTATTATTTCCACTAATAATATCTTCATACCACCAAACAGCAATTTGCATAATATAGTAATCCTTTTTAGAATCACCAGTATTAGGCTTATTTTCTAAAATATAAATAAATCCATCATTTACTTTACCATTAAGATACATCGTATATTCAGACCAATATCTTAGACCTTCGTTTTCACAATAAACGTAAATACCATTTTGTAATGGTTTTTGATGAACTACAGGCAAATTTTGAACATATTTAGGTAATTCATAAATTGCCCATGTTTTAATAGTACTAGGAGCTGTAGTTGCAGCTTCTACTTTAGTATTTAATCCCATAAAAGATAAAATACCAACAAGAAAAATAAACATAATTTTCTTTAAATTTTTCATAACCAAAACCCTCTTTCTTTTGTTTACGGGTGCTATTATAACATATTTTATCTAAAAAAGCAAATTATTGTTCTAGTTAGCGAGTATTATTAACAAAAGTTGTACTTAAAATATGTCTTAGTACCCTTTCAAGTAATAATATCCCTTGTTGCTATAGATTATACCACAAAAAAGGCTATTTTTCAATAGCCTCCCCATAAACAGTAGTTCCATCAACCTCTGTAATCTTAACTAAGTAATCCTTATTATGTTCAAGTTTGCCCTTAATATTAACCTTAATATAGTTAGAAGTATGTCCCGTAGAATGATCATCAAATACTTCTTCTACTAAAACATTTAAACATCTACCAATAAATTTAACATAATAATCATGTTCTAACTCATTAGATAACTCAATCATCTTATGGGATCTTTCATCCTTTTCTTGATCACTAACTAAATTTTCCATTCTAGCAGCAACTGTTCCATCTCTTTTAGAAAAAGGAAATACATGAATCTTACCAAATTTAATCAATTTAGCGTTATTATAACTTTCTTCAAAATCTTCCTTAGTTTCTGATGGAAAACCTACAATTAAATCAGTTGTAATATTAATATCAGGTCTAACTTCTCTTAACTTATTAATAATTGAAATATATCTTTCCATATCATACTTACGATTCATCTTTTTCAAAGTATTATCACAAGCTGCTTGAACCGGTACATGCATATGATCACATAACTTCTTATTATTCTTAAATTCCTCTAAAAATACATCATCCAACTCAGTTATTTCAATACTACTAATTCTAATTCTTTCTAAATTAGGATTCTTACTAATCTCTTTAATTAATTCAGTTAATCTTGGATAACTTCCTGTATGAATACCCGTTAAAACAATTTCTTTAAACCCATTATTAGCTAAATCATTTATCTCCTTAACTGCTACATCAAAATTCTTATTACGGATTGTACCCCTTAAATAAGGAATAATACAATAAGCACAATAATTATTACATCCATCTTGAATCTTAACAAAAGCCCTAGTTCTATCCTCATAATGATTAATGGTCATATCTTCAAAATCACTATGTAATAAATCATAAAAAATAGATACCTTCTTATGATCCTTTAAAAACTCTTCAACATAACTAACAACCTTAGTCTTATCTTTATTACCAATTAAAACATCAATACCTAACTCTTTTAATTCATCTTGATGATGTTGCGTACTACAACCACAAGCAACAATAACAGCCCCAGGATTTTCTCTTTTACATCTTCTAATAACTTTTCTACTTTTAGCATCACTTTGATTAGTAACAGAACAAGTATTAACAACTACTACATCTGCATCAGTCACATCTTCAGCTAAAGTATAACCACTATTTAAAAATTCACTTTTAATAACTTCAGTCTCATAAGTATTAACCTTACAACCTAAAGTTTCCGTCCAAAGTTTCATTTAAACCACCTCAATACGTTGCAAGTATAACATAAAGCATTAAAAAAAGCCATCTTAATGGCTTAAATTACTTTGTAAATCTTTTAAAGCTTTTAAAAACTCTTCTTCTTTTTCATAACTCATAAGTTGAACCTTT
Source organism: bacterium (assembly GCA_022779465.1). Lineage (GTDB taxonomy): Bacteria > Bacillota_I > Bacilli_A > RF39 > UBA660 > CAG-533. Next base: position 31,690 of record JALFTB010000030.1, on the reverse strand, counting down.
AATTTAGATTCATCAATAACTGGAGTTTCACTTGTATTAGTTAAATCAAACTTTTTAACACTTAAAGTTGGTTCTTCAAATTCATATTCATCATCATAACTAACTGATATTTTATCTTTATTCTTAAGTAATTCTTCATAACTAATTACTGCATTATTTTCTTGTTCTTCTTCATAACTAGTTAATCTAATAGTTTCAGGTTTATAATCTTTCTCAATTGCCTTAGTAACCGCTTCAATATCAAAATCATCTTTTTTTTCACTAACGGCATTTAATGCTTCTTCACCATCACTACACTTAATTAAGTATAAAATATATACAAATAAAACAATAAGTAAGAATGTTCCAATAAAGAAGAAATAATCACCCATACTAAGAGAATAAATAAAACCCACTAAATTTTCATACATTTCTTTCATTTCAATCACCAAAATTTCCTTCTATTATAATCACTTTCATTTAAAATATCAATATCGCAGCCATACTTAAAAAATTATTTAAAGCATGAATTATAATTGTTATCCAAATATTATCAGTTTCTGTATACATATAAGCTAAACATATTCCCATTGCTACATACACAATAGACTGAATTAAAGCTACATAAAGTGGTAACTCCGTTGGAAAAATATGCATAAATCCAAACACTAAACCACTAATTGCAATAAATAAATATTTCTCTTTGATAACACTTCTTAAACCTAATCTAAAGATGCTTTCCTCTACAAAAGGAGCTAAGATACTAGTAGATATAAGCATCATCACTGGAGCATTATTAGTAATAATATCAATTATATTTTGATTTTCACTACTACTAATTGGAACCCCTAATAAAGCCGATAATATCCCACTAACAAGTGCAAAACCAATCTTTAAACCTAAAAACACTGCAAAATATACACATATCTTATTCATATAATCTTTATAATTTAATTTAAAACTATTTAAATCTTTCTTAAGACTTCTATGATATAAAAGATATACTATAAATAACAATATAAGTTCAACTAAAGCATTTAAATAAGCAACATCTGCTCCATCAAATATACTAGTATTAAATCCTAATACTTTAAATATAAAAATCACAATTGATCCTAAATTAAAGAATAAATATAAAATAACAGCTAACTTAACATAATTAATAATCTTTTCTCTTTTCATAATTAACCTCACATAAATTTAACTGTTAATAACCCTGCAAATAAAACATATAAAATATAAGTTAAAATACTAAATGCAATATTATTATTTTTCTTATAAATATAAGCAAGAATACTAAACAAAACAAAACTTACAATCGCATTAACTACCATATATAATAAAGCTGCTTTAAATGGATAAAAAATATATAAACTATAAACTAGTCCACTTAAGAATATCCCACTCTTACTATTAACTAAATTATTAACCCCTAAAACAAATATTGTTACTTTAACAAAAGGAATAATAATAATTGATTTAATAATTGTAATAATTAAATCTAAACTAAAAGTCCTATTAAAAATATTTATAAAAGATAAACCCTTATATCCAACACTTACTAAACCAGCAATATACTTAGCAATATAATTACTAATCATAATCGCAATAAATAAAACTAAAAAAGATATCACTGTATATAAAAGATTACTACCTAATTTATTCTTATATTTAATAAAAGCACTCTGTAACTCATCTTTATAAACAATAAATATACATCCCGCAATCACAACATAAATGATTAACGAAACAATATTAGAACTTATCTTACTTAAGTTAATTCCTAAAAAATCCATAAATTTATAGAAATACTCTTCTCCAAAAAGAAGAATTAAAATACTTAATATTAATTTAATTAAATTTCCTAAAAAATTTTTCATAACTACACCTATAATTATAATAAAACTTTAACGTAAAGTTTACTAGTTTTATGATGTAAATTATACGTAAGTTTACATATCTTTATACATTAATAACATCATTACGTTTTATTATATAAACTTTTCTTTTTTTATAAAAAGCATAAAAAACATCTTTAACATCTAATCCTTGCCTCTTTAAATAAAGATTTAACCACATCTTACTCTTCTTAATATTTTTTAAAGTATTATTTTGAATAATTCCATCTATTATTAAAGGAGCTGGATAATTACTATCAGTCTTAAAAATATTATATTTAAATATACTTAGATCACCATTACTCTCTAAAAAAGCATACTCCACATCTTCAATTGATTTAATTGATTTACTTCTTAAACTAAGAAGTAAATCATCTAAACTATATCTTTGTTTAACCATCTCTTTATAATTAATTACTCCATGATTAATTATAATACTAGGTTTCCCACTAAATATATTTCTAAATCTTCTACTTTTAATAGATATAAATGCAAATAAAACCTCAATAAAAACTAATACACTAATTGGAATAATTGTTAAAAATATTGACTTATCGATATTCTCTATACTAATTGCCACTAATTCAGCTATCAAAATAGATACTATCAAATCAATAACCCCTAATTGTCCAACTTCTCTTTTACCCATAATTCTATAACCAATTGTAATAAAAAAATAAAAGAATACAGTTCTAAATACTGTCGTGAATAATTCCATCCTATCACCAACAATATTATGAGTATTCTTTTATTTTTTTAATCATTATAAATCATATTTTAAATTTTTATTATCAATAACTTCTTTAACTTTAGAAACAAATTCATCTCTACCTAAAGTAATATTTTCATTAGTACCATGTAATCTAACAGTTACTTCTTTCGCACTAACTTCCTTATCACCTAAAATAATTGTATAAGGAATCTTCTTAGTTTGACTTTCTCTCATCTTATAAGTTAACTTCTCATTACGATCATCTAATTTAACTCTAACATTTTCTTTTTCTAATAAAGCAAATAATTCCTTAGCGTATTCTAAATGATATTCATTATTAACTGGAATAATATTAGCTTGAACTGGACTAAGCCATACTGGAAGAGCACCCTTAGTTTCCTCTAAAATATAAGCCATAAATCTATCTAAAGAACCTAAAATAGCTCTATGTAAAACAACTGGAGTTTTTCTTTCACCATTTTCATCAATATATTTTAAATTAAATTTAGCCGGTAAACAGAAATCTAATTGACAAGTAGATAAAGTATATTCATTACCTACTGCTGGTTTAACATTAACATCTAATTTAGGACCATAGAAAGCAGCTTCACCAATTTCTTCAGTATATTCAATACCAAGATCATTTAAAACCTCTCTAAGCTCATTTTCAGCCTTATCCCACATCTCATCATCGGGATGATACTTAGTCTTATCTTCAGGATCTCTTAAAGATAAAACACACTTATAATCCTTAATGCCAAAATCCTTATAAACATCAAAGATCAAATCAACAACTCTCTTAAATTCATCCTTAATTTGTTCAGGAGTAACAAATAAATGGGCATCATTTTGACAGAAATGTCTACCTCTTTCAATCCCCTTAACAGCACCAGAAGCTTCATATCTAAAATCATGAGCAATCTCACCAATTCTAATAGGTAAATCCTTATAAGAATGTAACTTATTAGAATAAATCATCATATGATGAGGACAATTCATTGGTCTTAAAACAAATGCTTCCCCATCAACTTCCATAGCTGGAAACATATTATCTTTATAATGATCCCAGTGACCACTAGTCTTATATAATTCAACATTACCTACACATGGAGTTAAAACATGTAAATAGCCAAGTTTTCTTTCTTTTTCTTTAATATAGTTTTCAAGCTCTTGCCAAACAATATAACCATTAGGTAAAAACATTGGAAGTCCTCTACCAACTAAATCATCAGACATAAATAACTCTAAATCTTTACCAATCTTACGATGATCTCTTTCTTGAGCATCAGCAAGTTCTTGTAAATAAGCATCTAACTCTTCTTCAGTTGGAAAACAAACACCATAAATTCTTTGAAGCATCTTATTATTAGAGTCACCCTTCCAATAAGCACCACTTACCTTAAGTAATTTAAAATGTTTTAGTTCTTTAACAGTTTCAACATGAGGACCTCTACATAAATCAGTAAAATCCCCTTGAGTATACATACTAATAACAGTATTGTCTTCATCCATTCTACTAATTAAATCAATCTTATATGGATCATCCTTAAACATATCTAATGCTTCTTCTTTAGATATCTCATGTCTAACAATTCTCTTTCCATCCTTAGCTACCTTTTTCATTTCTTTTTCAATAGCTGGAATATCATCCATAGTTAAAGTTTTATCTCCTAAATCAATATCATAATAGAATCCCTCTTCAACTACAGGTCCTACCCAAAACTTCGCATTTGGATATAAATGTTTTACAGCTTGTGCAAGTAAATGAGCACAACTATGATTTAATCTACTTAAATCATCATTTTCTTTAATATTAATCATAAATTCCTCCTAAAAAAAAGAATGATACCTAAGGCGTCTTTCGACGGTACCATCCTTTTAATTCACTTTTATGTTTTTAACGCAAACTTACGGATATTATTATATCACTCTAAAGGTAGTAACCAATAAGCATCTTATTAACTCTCACCAACCGTTAACTCTCTTAAAAGACTATCTTATAAGTCATGTCCTTCTTCTCTGATTTCTTCTTAATGATAACTCAAATATTTAAAAAAATCAAGAAAAAAAGACTTCCTAAGAAGTCTAAGCTATCCTAATAATATCTTGAATAGTTATATAAACCATTAAAAGCATTAATAAGAAGAAACCAACCGTGTGAAACATATTCTCAACCTTAGGATCAACCTTACTACCTTTAATAGCTTCAATTGCTACAAATAATACTCTACCACCATCAAAAGCTGGGAATGGAATAATATTAATAACCGCTAAATTAATACTTAAATAAGCAGTTAAATAAACAATATTTACCCAAGCACTCTTCGCACTTTCAACAATCGTATACATTCCAACTGGACCAGATAAATTACTCATACCAAGTTTACCAGTAAATAAATTAATTATAATTAACCACATAGTAGATACAATAGAACCTAACTTAGTAAAAGCATATTTAATCGCATTACCAAATCCTGTATAAACCTTATTACCAGCACCTACTCCAAATACAGTAACTTCTTGTCCATCTGCATTCTTTTCTTTAACTGGTTTAATATCATAAGTTTTAACACTACCATCTTTTTTCTCTACTTTAAATTCATAACTATCATTTTTATTCTTTAAATTAAGAACTAAAGTAAGTTTATCCCAAGTATTAACTCTATAACCATTAATGCCTATAATCTTATCGCCAACTTCAATACCAGCTTTAGCTACCGGATAACCTTCTGGAACATAACCAACTACAGATTTTTGTTCACTAGTTCCCCATATAATAGCTTGTAAGAATAAAAGTACAATTGCAAGTAATATATTCATAGTTACCCCAGCAACTAAAATAAGTACTCTTTCCCATTTACTTCTATTACACATATATTGATTTTTCTTAAGTTTTAATTCCTTATTATCTTCATCAACTTCTCCAGCCATGGCACAAAAACCACCAATTGGAAATAATCTTAAAGAATATTCAGTTGGATCATTATGTTTCTTTCTCTTAAAACTAAAAATCTTTGGACCCATACCTAAAGCAAATTCAGATACATATACTCCAATACTCTTAGCTGCTATAAAATGACCAAATTCATGAACAAATATTAAAAGTCCAAGAATTAATATTAAATATAATAATGTAAGCATCTCATCCTCCTATAAATAACTCATAAATATTATAAATACAATAGCTACAAAACTTAAACTATCTAGTCTATCTAAAATACCACCATGACCAGGAATTAAATTACTAAAATCCTTAATATCATAATGTCTCTTAATTGCACTAAAGAATAAATCTCCAATTTGACCAACAATAGTCATCAATAATATTATGCCAATAACAATAAATATATTAGATTGATTACCAATAACAGTTACATAATACATCGTCATAATAAAAGTACCCATTAAAGAACCAATAATATAACCTTCCCAAGACTTATGAGGGCTTAATTTAGTAACCTTATGTTTACCTATTAAAGACCCACAAATATAAGCAAAAGTATCAGTAAGCATTGGAGTTAAAAGCATTAAAATAAAATACTTTAAATCCATATCTCTAATAATAATAAAATAATTTAAACTAACCCCAATTAAAAATAAAAATCCAAATAATCTAAATGCATCATCAACCGTATATTTATTCTTAACTTGATAAAAAATAACTGGAATAAATAAAAGTAAGAAACTAATACTAATAATCTTAAAATCTAATCCAAAATTAATCATCTTTGAATCAAAATTACTATAAACAATACTTATTAATGAAATAATTCCTAAAACCTTAACCATTAATGGATATTTATTTAAATCCATAATCTCTTTATAAGCAAATACACCTATAACTCCAACTGCTAAAGCAAAAGGAATCTTACCAATAATAATTAAAGGAATAATTATTGCAAGAAGTACAGCCGCACTAATAACTCTCTTCTTCATTAATTACCACCAAACCTTCTATTTCTATTATTATACTCTTCTAAAGCTTTATCAAACTCATTATTATCAAAATCAGGAAAATAAACCTTCGGAAAATATAATTCTGCATAACTAGCTTGCCATAACATAAAGTTAGATAATCTCATCTCACCACTAGTTCTAATAACAAAATCTAAATCAGGTAAATCTTGATATAAATAATGTCCAAAATTTTCTTCTGAAATTGTTACCCCATCTTTAATCATCTTATTACATGCATCAACAATTTCACTTCTACTACCATAGTTTAAACAAACATTTAAAACTCCACCAGTATTATTCTTAGTCATCTCTACAACATTAGTTATACAAGCATAAACTTTATCAGATAAAGGCTCCTTCTTACCTGAAAAAACAATCTTAATATTATTTTCATCAAGTTCCTTAGATCTTTCATTAAAAAACTTAATAATAAGCCCCATTAAATAAGTAACCTCTTCTTCACTTCTACCAAAATTCTCAGTTGAAAAAGCATATATACTTAAATAATCAACACCCTTTTTAAAAACATATTTAGCTAAATCCATAATCCTGTTAGCACCAGCTAAATGACCATCAATAGACTTCTTACCTTTTTCTTTAGCCCATCTACGATTACCATCCATGATAATACCAACATGCTTTGGAATTTTTACATCATTCATATTTTCACCCTAAAACAATTATAATATGATTTTCCCATAAATGCAAACAATTAAAAAGATAACTTTAAGTTTGTAGTAATAAACTAAAGTAGCCAACTTGGTAGTTTTGGATGCAACAATAATTATTATGTAGCAAATATTATATTAATTATCTGCTAACCTTTTCAATCAAATAAAAAAGGACTTTTTAGTCCTAATTAATAATTTTAATTAAACCTTTATATGGTAGTGTTGCACATGTTTTTCTGCTTTCTTGTTTATATATTTCATCAAAAGCAAGTGCTTCACCTAATTCTTCTTCATCATATTCTTTTTCATTTACCATATTTTCAAAGTTTTCTGTAAATGTTCTAGCTTCTTCTAAAGTCATTCCAATAATTTTCTTTATCATTATACTTGTACTAGCTGTTGATATTGCACATGCTTCCCCATCAAAATAAGCATCTACTATTTTATCTCCATCTAATTTAACAAATATATTAATATTATCTATGCAAGAAACATTATTAGCATTAGCGTATTTAAAATCACTACCTTTAGTTTCTTTATGAAAAGGATTTGTATAATTATCTAAAATTATTTCTCTTCTTAAATTTGGATCCATTATATCATTTCTTTCATTATTTTATCTTTATCACTTAATAATTCTACTAAAGCATCTATTTCTTCTTTAGTATTATAAAAATATAAACTTACCCTTATTGTATTTTTAACTCCAATAGCTTTTTTAAGTATCTTAGCACAATGATTACCAGCTCTTACACATATATTATACTTATTTAAATAATAAGCCACATCTTGGCTAAAAATACCCTCTACATTAAAAGCCACAATTCCACTATCAGCTTCTTCATTAACAATTTGAATATATGGAATCTTTTCTAATTTATCCATCATATATTTCTTTAACTTTTGTTCATAAATACTAATAGTATCCATACCAATCTTATCTAAATAATCTACGGCTGCTCCAAGTCCAATAACTCCAGCTATATTAGGAGTACCAGCTTCTAATCTTTGAGGTAAGTCTTTTAAATATATTTCTTTTTCTGAATCAAAAGATTCATTCATACCTCCCCCTAAAGATAAAGGTTCAACTGACTCTAATAATTCTTTCTTACCATATAAAACTCCAACACCAGTTGGTCCACACATCTTATGTCCTGAAAAAGCTAAAAAGTCTACATCTAAATCTTTAACATCAGTTTTAGTATGAGGTACACTTTGAGCTCCATCGCAAACCACAAACATATTATTTTGATGAGCAAATTTACATATTTCTTTAATAGGTCTCACATCTCCTACTACATTAGTAATACCAGCTAAAGAAATAACTTTACTTCTAGGAGTAACTATTGATTTAATATTTTCTAAAGTAACATGTAAATTAGCATCTAACGGAACATATTTAATAACTGCTCCTAATTTATTAGCAAGTCTAAACCAAGGAAGTACATTACTAGCATGTTCTGCATCACTAATAATAATTTCATCTCCCTCTTCAAGTAAATTACTAAAGAAACCAGTAGCAATAACATTTAAACTTTCCGTAGCACCTGAAGTAAATACTACTTCATCTATTTCAGCATTAATAAATTTTGCAACTTTTACTCTTGCATTTTCATAAGCAACATCTACTTTATAACTAATAGAATAATCACCTCTATGAGCATTAGCACTATAATTTTCATAATAATCATTCATTGCCTCTAATACACATTTAGGCTTAAAAGTAGTAGCTCCATTATCTAAATAAATTAAATCATCCTTAATCATAGGAAAATCATCTCTATGCATTAAAAATCACCTCCCATTTAAATATTCTTTTATTTTAACAATCATCTCTTTATCAGAAATAGTCTTAACTATAAAACCATCACATATAAGTTTAATAGCTTTATCTTTACTTAAACCTTTACTCATTAAATAAAATAATTCATCTTTATTAATATTACCAATAACTGTATTATGATTAGCTACTATCAAAGATGTATCTATAAACATATTAGGTTTACCACTAGCCATACCTCCATTAATATTAATTATTCTAATATTTTCATCTAAATAGTTATTTATTCTCTCTGTTTTAACATAACCATCTACATCTATATTAGTATTTCCCCCATCATTTAAAGCACTAACATTAATTAATATACTAGCTTCTTCTCCTAAAAAGTCTGTCTTAATCTTTAAATTATATTTATCTTTACTTATATAACTATAATTTAATATACATTTACTTCTATTTTTAACTTCAATATCTATTAAACATTCCCTATTATTTATATTATTAAAATAATTAATATCTAAAGATGAATCATCATTAACTATAATATTTAATTTATCTATATCTAAATCAAATATATTTAACTTACACTTTCCATTAACTTCTATTTTACTTATATTTTTATCTTCTAATGATAATATCTCATCAAAAAGACTAATATTATCTACTAATATATTATTCTTCATTTTTATTATCACTTACTTTATTTGTCCCAGTTATTTCTTTATAACCGTTTTTTTCTATATCATATGCTAAATTCATATCTCCTGACTTAACTATTTTACCATCAGCTATAATATGAACATCTGTAACATTTAATAAGTTTATTAATTCTGCATGATGAGTTATAAGTAAAATTAAACAATCATGTTCTTTTTTATATTCATTTATATTCTGACAAACTATTTTTATTGAATCTACATCTAATCCACTATCTAATTCATCTAATATAATAAATTTAGGTTCAAGCATCCACATATGTAAAAGTTCATTTTTCTTTCTTTCTCCACCACTCATACCCTCATTTATTCCTCTATGAATAAAACTTTTAGGTATATCTAACATTTTACATATTTGTTCCATTTTTTTATTAAATTCAAATATTGATACATTGCTTCCACTTATTTCATTTAATGTCATTCTAAGCATTTCCGCATTACTTACTCCTGGTATTTCAATTGGATTTTGTGAAAGTAAAAATATTCCTTCTCTTGCTCTTTCTGTTACATTCATTTTAAGTAAATCTTTAGAGTTAAAAGTAATACTTCCGGAAGTAACTACATAATTAGGATCTCCCATAATTGTTTTACATATTGTACTTTTACCAATTCCATTAGGTCCCATTATGGCATGTACTTCATTTATCTTCATATCTAAATTAAAATCTTTTAATATTGTTTTTTTATCAACTTCAACAGTTAAATCTTTAATTTTTAACATAAAAATCACCAAAGTTATTTTATCATTTTTTCTCAAAAAAATAAAACTAAAATTCATTAGTTTTATTCTTAACTCTTCGCTTCATATAAAAGCTATAAAATAATTCTTCACTAGATTCAGATATTTCTTGAGCATGATTAAGTACTACACTTACTCCCAAAGGTTCATATTCACTTATTAAATAACTAGTACAAGCTGCTTCTTTACCAATAGGTACATCTATTATTGCATTATTATACATTACTTCTACTGGTCTTACGTCATCTTCTAAGTATGATGCTACACTTACTTCAACAACTATATTATTTTGATCATCCATTCCTAAAACTTTATAATCAACATCTCTATCATTATCTCTAAATGTATTAATAACACCATTTAATTTATCTTGTAAATTCATACCCTTACCAGATATTAAAAATTTTACTTTTTCCATTCTATAACTCCACTTTTCTTTTTTTCTTTAATGTTGGACCACTATAAACATTAACTATAATATCCGAAGTAAATATATCATGAGGTACTCTTGCAACTACTGAGATACGATATCCTTCATTTACTGGATACATTTTTTGTAATGATAAAACTACATTAACATAATCTAAAGTAACGATTTGTACTTGTAATACTTTTACTAATTTATAAGTATCTACATTTCTATCAAAATCTAATACTTCAAAATCTAATTCTACTTGATTATTTTCTCTACTTTTAATTTCATATTGAATTGAGTTTTCATCTTTACTCATAACTTCTAGAAATAAATTAGCTTTTTTAGCTATTTCATCTCTTTCACAGACTATAGATTTCTTTTCTATTGTCATATATAAAAGCCTCCTTGTTTTGTGATTGTTATTATACCAAATATAGTATTAAAATATCAAGTAAAATAAAAGAATGGTTACATTCCCATTCTTTTGTCTTCTTCTTTAACTGGATATTTAGCAAGTGGTATTGATAATTTAACCATACCATTACCTAAGTTTTCTACTCTTGGTTCTCCATGAACCCATCCTAAACTTTCAGGATGACTTTCAAGTACAGCAGCTATTTTATAATCAACATCTTCTGCTCTTAAAGTTCTTTCAAAAACTTCTTTATAAACATTTTCTTCCATATTTTCTCCTTCCCATCTATTCATTAGAACTATCTTGTTCTAATTTAACCAAAACTTCCCTTGGTTTAGAACCATTTTGAGGACCGATAATGCCTCTTTCTTCTAATAAATCAACTATTCTTGCAGCTCTATTATAACCCAATCTAAATCTTCTTTGCAATAATGAAGCACTAATTTTACCACTTTGGATTGCAAAATCTACAATCTCATTATAAAGTGGATCATCATATTCTTCTTTAGGGCTTCCTGCTCCTGACATATGGTTATCTGGTGCTTCTGTAATTGAGTTATCATACTTAGCTACTTGTTCTTTACATACATAATCTATTAATCTTTGAGTTTCTTCATCACTTATAAATGTACCTTGAATTCTAACTGGTGTATTATCACCCATTGGTTTATAAAGCATATCACCTTTACCAAGTAATTTTTCAGCTCCACCCATATCTAAAATCGTTCTTGAATCGATTGAAGACGCTACAGCAAAACTAATTCTTGATGGAATATTAGCTTTAACAACACCAGTAATAACATCAGTTGAAGGTCTTTGTGTTGCAACAATTAAATGAATACCAGCTGCTCTTGCCATTTGAGTAATTCTCATAATTGAATCTTCTACTTCTTTAGCTGCAACAAGCATTAAATCAGCAAGCTCATCAATAATAACTAAAATATAAGGCATCTTAGGAACACTAGTATCATTTTTCTTATTATTTTTTTCAATCATTTCATTATAACCAGTAATATTCTTAACATTAGCTTCACTAAAGACATCATATCTTCTTTCCATCTCAGCTACAATCTTTTGTAAAGCAATATTAGCTTTCTTAGGATCACTAACAACTGGACATAATAAATGAGGAATACCATTATAATTAGATAACTCTACCTTCTTTGGATCAACTAAAACTAACTTTATCTCATCCGGTTTCATTCTCATTAAAATAGATGCAATAAAACTATTAATACATACAGATTTACCAGAACCAGTTGAACCAGCAACTAATAAATGTGGCATCTTAGATAAATCAGCACAACAAGTTCTACCCATTAAATCTTTACCTAAAGCAACTAATATCTTCGCATCAGCCATACTCTTAGGTACACTACCTAAAACATCTCTAATTGGTACTGAAGCAATATTCTTATTAGGAATTTCAATACCTACAGTACTCTTACCTGGAATAGGAGCTTCAATTCTAACATCCTTAGCTGCTAAAGCTAAAGCAATCTCTTTACTAATACTTGTTATTCTACTAACCTTAGTACCAGCTTTAATTTCTACCTCAAACTGAGTAACAGCCGGCCCTTCATGAATTTCTACAACTTTACCTGTAATTTGGAAATCAGCTAAAACTCTTTCTAAAGCAAGACGATTAGTATTTAAGAATTCAGTTGTATTAGTTCTTCCCTGTTTCTTAGGAGGATTTAAAATATCAATACTAGGTAAACGATATTCTCCATTAGTAGAGTTTTCAATAACTACTGGAGCAGTCTCTTCTCTAGGTTCTTCGTTATGATAATTCTTTAAGTCTTCACTACTAGTAATAATAACCTTTTTATCATCTTTTAACTCTCTAGAATCTTCTTCCTCTTCCTCATCTTCTTCATCGTCATCATCAGACTCACTAGCTTTAAAGATTCTACTTTCACCAAGACCCTTATTAAATCTCTTAATACCACCAAATATCTTCTTAATAATATCAGCTAAAGATACATTTAAAGCCATTACAACTCCAAATATACCTAAAACCCCTAAAACAATATAAGTACCATTTAAATCAAATAAATTAACAAGTCCCCAAGCAAAGAAAACCCCAATAATACCACCACCAGTATTACTTAAATTAATAAAGTTTTCATCACTAAAAGTATTCATTAAATTATTAAAAGTATTCTCAAAAATACTTTTATCTTTAATAACAACACTATCATTAATATATTCAATATGACTAAACGCAAGTAAAGCTATCAGTAAAAAATATAACCCAATTAACCTACTACTAAAAAACTTCGGTAAATCACGTTTAACAATCATATATAAACCTAAAATCATAAATAATAATATTGCAATAGCCCAATAATTACCCATTAAGAAAATTGCAAAAGATTTAATAAAATGTCCAACTGGACCAAAAGCTCCAATTCCAATTACACTAATAAGAACAAATATTAAACCAGTAAGTTCAGATGAAAATTTAACTTTACTAGAACTTTCACTTTTACGTTTCTTCTTTTTTGCCATATCTTTACTTCACCATAATAATTATATAACACTTATAACTTTAATTCAAACAAAACAAAAAAGAAGAATCAAATTCTTCTTATATATCATGTCTAGCAAGAATCTCAGATGGTCTTTTTCTAACTACTCTATATACTGGAATAAGTCCCATAATTAAATTAAATCCAAAACTAATTAATAAAGCAAGACCTACAGTTGTACCATTTAAAACCACCATTGAACCTAATACTTTCATCTTAGAAACATTATATAAAATGGCTCCCATTAAAATAATTCCCCCTAAAGTAGCAGTTAAATTAATTGCCATTATCTCTGAAGCAAACATCTTATATATATCACTTTTCTTAACTCCAATAGCTCTATAAATACCTACTTCTTTAATTCTAGATAAGAATGAAGATCTAATCATTAAATAAATCTCTATTAAACTTATTGCTAAAATAACTGAAGTAAATACAATAATACTATTAACACTAGCCTTATTTTCTTTTATATAATCATTTCTATTCTTATCATAACTATTAATCGCATTATAATCTTTCTCTTGTAATTTACTTACTAATTCATCTTTATTATCAGTTGCTAAAGTCATAGTTGAATTATTATCAAATAATGTATAAGTAATCATCTTACTATTAACAATCAAAATATTATTATCATTATTTTTAGTTACATAATAACCAACAACTTTTAACTTCTTACCATTAATTTTAGTATCAATATTTTTATTAAGTTCATATAAATCTTTTAAATCATAATTAACTAATACTTCATAATCACCAGAAGGAACTCTTCCATTCTTTAAAGTATAATCATAAGTTTCATAATTAGCATAATTACTATCTTTATCCGCTACTGGAAAATAATAATCATCACTACTATCTTGATAACTAGTATTATTAACTACATCAACAATTAAATTTTCTTTTATATAAATACTAGGACTCTTTAAATCAGTAATACCAACAATCTTAAAGTCTTTAACATTATCCACACTAATATTCATTCCAATTAAATCTTTTTCACTTAATAAACCAGCTGATTTAGCATGATTTTCTGAATCAAATAATGTTTTAGCACTCATTATATCAACTACAACTTCATAATCATTTTTAGGCATTTCTCCATAAATTAAATCTTTATCACTAATTAAACTTAATCCTGAAATACTACCAACTAATAAATCAGATACATCATAATTTTGTAATAAAGTATTATAAGTAATTTTAAAACCTACTAAACTATCACCTATAACTGCATATTTAATTCCAGGTACACTTAAAATATCATTATATTTCTTTTCATCAATCTTACCTACCGCAACACTAACATAATTATTATTACTCTTAACAAAATCTTCATCATTAATTACAAAAGCTGAAGCCATTCTGGAAATACTAAATAAAATAAACATTGAAGCAGCCATATAACCTAAAAGTAAAAACTTCTTAATTGGTGAATAATTACTTATCTTTTTAAATCCACTAGTAATCATACTTTTTAAATTATAAATACTTGAATATTTCTTCTTATAATTATTATTAATAACTTTATCAAAATTAAATTCATACTTACTAACTTCATCATAATCAATTTTCTTATAATGATCATCTATTAAATTAACATTAGAATTACTATCTATTACTTCAATCTTCTCATTACTATTACTCTTAATATAAATATTTCCATTCTTAACTACTAAAGTAATATCTAAATTATTATTATCATTGTAAACACTAATCTTATTTAACTTATCATTAAAATCATTATGATATTTTATATCTTTTAAATAAATATTATTTTCTAATCTATAATCTAAGAAATCTTTAGTTTCATTTTCATAATCTTTAATTACTTTTCCATCTTCAAGTTCAATTATTCTATCCGCATAAAATTTAGCTAAATTAACTTCATGAGTAACTAAAATAACTAATCTTTTCTTAGATATACATTTAATTATATTCATTATTTCTAAAGTATTTTTAGAATCTAAATTACCAGTTGGTTCATCTGCTAAGATTATATCTGGATCTTTAACAATTGCTCTAGCTATTGCAACTCTTTGTCTTTCACCACCACTAAGCATTGAAGCAAGTCTATAACGATATCTATAAATATTAAGAGTTTCTAAAACATAATCTACTCTTTTCTTTATTTCATCTTTATCTTTAATTCCAATCATCTTAAGAACTAAAGCTACATTATCAAATACGCTTAAACTATCAATTAACTTATAATCTTGAAAGATATAACCTACTTTTAAATTTCTAATCTTATCTATCTTTTTAATACTTCTTTTAGTAATACGTTCATCATCAATATATATTTTTCCATTACGTACTTTATCTAAACCACCAACTGCATTTAAAATTGTAGTTTTACCACATCCAGAAGGACCTAATAAACAAACAAGACCATTATTATTAAGCTTTAAATTTAAATCATTAATAACATGTATTTCATTCTTTTTACCCTTATTAAAATACTTATTAACATGTTCTAATCTAATCATTATATAGCCTCCTCATTATAAGTCTTCATTGCACTTTGTTTAAATAAATATTTGGCAAATCTAACACTAATTAAATAAGTCATTAAAAATACTAATAAATAAATTAAAACATAATCTTTAACACTCATAAATCTTAATAAATCTTTAAGATCACTACTAACAATAATATCTTTATTAATTAAACATATAACTATCATAATTAATACAAAAGCTACATTTAATATCGTATATAACTCTATTCTAAGTAAATTCTTAGATAATCCCTTATTAGCACCTAATATTCTTAAAGTAGAATAATAAACATGACGACTCTTTAAAATAATTTTAATAATTAAATAAGAAATAAAGAATAATATAACTAATAATAAAATTGTTACTATAATATTAATAATATTTAAAAAATATGTATAATCACTATCATACTTTAATAAAGTATCACTAACAACAATGGCTTTATAACCATTATCTTCTAATATTTTCTTAGTATCATTAACAGTTAATTCATCTTTAACAAATACACTACATTGATAATTTTCTTTAGGTAATAAATTATCAAAATCTTTTTGACTAATAAAAATATAATTATAATATTCATCATAATTTTTAAATCCAGTATATTTCTTAAAATTATTCTTATCTAATAATTTATTTATCTTTAAATCTAAAGTCTTATTAAAATACATATTATTAACGTTTATCTTAACATCTTTATGAACTGGATTAACATTATAATCAAAATAAGTATAAGCATTCTCAGTTACATAAACTTCTCCTTCATTTAAGTTATCTACTACTTCAATCATAAAAGGAGCTACTTTATTATTCATAGTTATTTCTAATTTACTAGATTTTAACATATCATATTTAGCTAACTTACTAGATAAACTTGGTTTCATATAAAATTTAATGTCATAACTATCATTTATATAAGCTATTCCTACTATTTTAATTTTTTCAGATACAAAACCAAATGAATAATATGTTTCATAAGTTAATTCTTTATTAAGTAATTTTTCTGCTTTAGATAAATAATAATTATCTTTATTACCAACTACAATAACTTCATTATCTTCTTTAGGCATTACTCCAGCAGCTAACTTACCTTTAAATCTCGTAATATCTGCTGCATATCCATCTAAATAAAGATTATCTGACTGTAAAAAGATATTATTATCTAATTCAATATCATTTTTAACAATATAATCAATATCATTTAAATTATTTAAATACTCATAATCTTTATCTGTAAAAGCACTTTTATCTTTCTTAACTAAAACAATTCTTTCTTTTGAAATATCTCCAAAAAATTGATTATATCCTGATGCTTCTTCCTGATATTTAGCTGATTTAAAAGAAGAAGTTTCACTAATAACAGCTGCTAATACGAATAGAAATACTGCCAGTAACAATAAGAACTTAGGTACTATATTAAAAGCATTTCTTACCCCTAATCTAAGTTTAGTAAACATTCCCATTGGCTTATAATCATTATCATAAAAAGCATCTTTAACTTCTGTTTTTCTAATTACTTTATCTTCAACAATCTTTCCATCATACATAGTTATTTTTCTGCTGGCATATTTTTCAAATTGTTCATAATTATGAGTAACTACTACTACTAACTTATCTTTAGCTACTTCACTTAAAACCCTTAAGACACTCTCAGCACTCTTCTTATCTAAATTACCAGTTGGTTCATCTGCTACTATTATTGGAGTATTTTTAGCTAAAGCTCTCGCAATTGCTACCCTTTGTTTTTGTCCACCAGATAATTTGCTAACCTTTGTATTCTTATATTTAAGTAAATCTACTTGTTTAATAAGCTCAA
Source organism: bacterium (assembly GCA_022779465.1). Taxonomy (GTDB): domain Bacteria; phylum Bacillota_I; class Bacilli_A; order RF39; family UBA660; genus CAG-533. The sequence goes on along the minus strand of JALFTB010000030.1, from coordinate 13,554 downwards.
TAACCTTACTCTTAACTTCTTTTCTCTTTTTTCCATTAATAAGTAAAATAAGTTCAATATTTTGATATACTGTATAACTATTTACTAAATTAAAATTTTGAAAAATATTACTTATATATTTCTTACGATAATTTTCAAAATCTTCTTCTGTATAATGACTAGTTTCTTTCCCATCAATATACATTTCTCCTTCTTCATAAGAGTCCAGACCACTTATAACATTTAAAAGAGTTGATTTACCACTTCCGGATTCTCCAGTTATTACTACAAATTCACCTAAATTAAACTCCGCACTTACTTTATTAAATCCTGATGTAATTAAGCCTTTATTGTAATAAAACTTAGATACATTTTTAAGTCTAATCATATATTCACCTCATTATAATCATATCAAATAAAAAAAAATAAACAACAAATTTGTTGTCTATTTGTAAAATTACATAGTATCCCATCCACCATCAACAGGTAAAACTAAACCATTAACATAAACACTTTCATCACTTGCTAAGAATAATACCAGCATTATTAACTAAAAAGATTCTACCATTGCCTTTCACATACCAGAATAAGCCCCTGTAATAACTACTACTTAATCTTTTAATCTCATCTTAAACATCCAAATAATTTTCTACTTCTTTTATAGTATTATCAAAATTTTCAAAATTAACATTAAACCATTTAACATCCATTTGATTATTAAACCAAGTATATTGTCTCTTTGCATAATGTCTTGATCTTTTCTTAATAAGATCCTTAGCTTCATCTAAAGAAATCTTACCATCAAAATAATCATATAACTCTTTATAACCAATTCCCGTATTTATAGCTTTACTTCTAATACCTTCATCATATAAAGACTTAACTTCTTGAACTAGTCCTTCATTAAACATAATATCTACTCTTTTATTAATTCTATCATATAAAACATCTCTATCAGTAGTTAAACCAATAAACTTTACATCTTTATATAATAATTCATCACCCTTATTAGAATATTCTTCCCCTTTATTTAAAGCTCTAATTAATCTTTTACGATTATTAACATGAACATCTAAATTTGGATATTTTTCTTTAACTAAATTATATAATTCAAGATTACTCTTATCATCATAAGTATTATAGTCAGTCTCATCACTAAATTCATAATTATATAAACCAGCTTTAATATATAAACCAGTTCCACCCACAATTACAATATTTTGATTACTATATTCATCTAAGACTTTTCTTAAATCCTTTTGATAGTCATAAACAGTATACATATCTTCAGGATTAACAATATCAAATAATAAATGTTTAACCCCTTCTTTTTCTTCTTCAGTCACCTTAGCAGTTCCAATATCAAGTCTTTTATATACCTGCATTGAATCCGCATTAACGACTACCGCATTATACTTTTTAGCTAAAGCCACACTCATCTTAGTTTTACCTACTGCTGTAGGTCCCGTTACAACAATAATCATAGAGTTTCCATTTCTATAGCTAATACTCCATATTTAATAATATCTTCTTTACTATAGTATTTTTCCATATCTTCTGGTTTAGCTTCCACGCCTTCACCATAACCTAATATTATCTTATCGGGATAACTATCATATAACTCATTAAAACTAGGAAATCTTTTTAAAGCTTTAATTAAAACATTAATCTTCTCACCAGTCTTACGATTTTCTAAAATAATAGTTTCTCCAACCATTAAACTTCTTCTTTTAACATCATAAAGTCTTAATTCAACTGTTTTAGTACCCTTCTTAATTAAATTAAAAACATCATCATTAACATGCATATCATGTAACATTAATCCATCACCCTTTTAAATAACCTTTCTAATTCATATTTAGTAAACGTAATAATTGTTGGTCTACCATGTGGACAATTATAAGGATTATCACACTTAACTAAATCATTAAGTAAACTACTAGCTTGTTCCATCGTAATACTTGTATTACCCTTAACACTCATCTTACATGCACAAGTCTTAGATATATGATCTCTAAATCTTACCTTATCAAATTCCTTAGGTAAAGTAATAATATATTCAATAATTCTTCTAATATTTTCTTCCTCATAACCAGTTAATAACCACGTTGGATGTGACTTAATCACAATCGTATTAATTCCAAATTCATCTATTTTAAAACCAATATCCTCCATAATATACTTATTTTCCTTAAAAGCTAAATAATCACTTGGAGAAAGTTCAATAGTTATTGGAATAAGCATATCCGTAACATGTAACTTTTCTTCATTTAAAGACTTTAATATCTTCTCATAATTAATTCTTTCTTGTGCTGCATGTTGATCAATTAAATACATTGCTTCCGCATTTTGTGCAACTATATAAGTACCCATAACTAAACCACAAGGATAAAGTTCTAAAGCTTTAACTTCTTCATTCTTTTCATCTACCTTAAAATCAAAAGAAGTCTGAGTAGTATTATCTTTATTTAAAGTAACATCAAAATCATCATTAATCATTAAAGGACTATCTTCTTCAGTATAATTATAATCCTTAATAATCGGTATTTCATTCTCATTAACAATCTGTTTGACCTCAACCTTAGGTATTAACAAAGAATTATATAAAGCATCCTTAATCGTCTTAAAAACAAGATTCTTTAAAGCATCCATCTTACTAAACTTAATATCTTGCTTAGTCGGATGAATATTAACATCAATTAAAGTCGGATCAGTCTCAATCTTTAAAACAACCACTGGAAACTTAATATCCGGTTTATAAGTATAATAAGCATCATTAATAACTTTATTTAAATCAGCATTCTTAACAACCCTACCATTAACAATCGTAATCATAAAATTACGATTAGATTTTAAAACACTAGGCTTACAAATATAACCACTTAAATCATAATCATCATTAGAAGCATTAACTTCAACCATATTCTTACTAACTAAAATTCCATATAATTCATGAATACATTTAAGTAAATTACCACTACCGCTAGTAGAAATAACCACATTACCATTATTAATTAAAGTAAAAGAAATCTCAGGATAACTAAGGGCAAGTCTTTCAACAAAACTAGCTGTATTAGAAAGTTCAGTTTGTTCACTCTTTAAATACTTAAATCTAGCTGGAGTATTATAAAATAAATCTTTAACTTTAATAATTGTACCCTTTCTTAAAGGAGCTTTCTCTTTCTTAATAAGTTTACCACCAAGAAGATTAATATAAGTACCACTTTCTCCATCACTAGTAGTCAGTTCAACCTTAGATACACTCGCAATACTAGGTAAAGCTTCACCTCTAAACCCTAAAGAATTAATAAAAAATAAATCATCTAACTTATATATCTTACTAGTAGCATGTCTTTTAAAAGCATTTAAAGCATCATCTTCATCCATCCCAAAACCATCATCAGTAATTGTTATCTCTTTAATGCCAGCATCAACTAATTCAATTTTAATAACCTTACTTTTAGCATCAATACTATTTTCAGTTAATTCCTTAACAACATTGGCAATTCTTTCTACAACCTCACCAGCCGCTATCTTATTTGATAAATCTTCATCCATTATTCTGATCTTACTCATCATAACCTCCAAAGATACTATCTCTAATTTCAATATCTTTAACTGCAATATTATTTAAACCTATCGTAGAGCCCTTCTTAAAACTAATAAAACCTACTCCTAATAAAACTAAATCACTATTATCATCTAACTTAACTTCATCATTAAACTCAATATCTTTATAATACTTCTTAACATATAAATCATTATTAACATATAAAGTTACATTAGTACTCTTATTAAACTTAATAAACATATTATCAACCTTTAAAACCTCTCCCTCTTTCATTTGAAAAGCCTTAGGTTTTAAATAATCTTTAAGTTTATTTTCAATACTAATACTTATACTAGGAACAATAAATCCCGGTGAATCAATTAAAGTAATCTTATCATTAATATTAATTCTAATAAAATCTAAAGTAGTATTTTGTTTACTACTAGTTGTAATTCTCTTTAAATCACAATCCATTAATTCCATAATCTTATTAATTAACGTACTCTTACCTGAATTAGATAATCCCAAAACATAACTTTCACTAATATTATTCTTTTCTAGATAATTAATTAAAGCTTCTACACCATTATTTCTATAACTACTAATAAACTTAATATCATCATCTATATCATAATAATTACTAATAAATTCTTTAACTCTAACTGGATTAACCCCACTTGGAATAATATCTGATTTACTAATTAAAAGTAACTTTCTCTTATTTATCTTCTTAAATATATCAAGCACTTTATCACTTAAACTTAAAAAATCACATAAAAAGATTACAAACTTATCATCACCATTAACTGCTGATATTATTTGCTCTATTGATTTAGGAGTATTAGATGCATTATTAATCCCATAATGAATTAATTTAAAACATCTTTGACAATATCCCCCTTCATCATACTTATCCTTAGGAATATATCCTTCCTTATCAAGATCTTTATATTGTAATTTACTACCACAACCATAACATATCTTACTCATAATATTTCCCCCTTCTAAGTAACTCTTTCTTAGATAATTGTTTATATATAAAAGGTTCAACTAATCTATTAAACTTCGTTAAAACAAAATCAGTCTTCCCAATTGGATTAACTAAAATACTTAAAAAATCCATCCTATTAGCTCCCCAAATATCCGTAAGTAATTGATCCCCTACACAAGCTATCTCACTAGGTTTTAATCTATATATCTTTAAAATCTTATTATATTTTCTCTTTAAAGGCTTCCATGACAAATAAGAAGAATCAACACTTAAAATATCTTTAAAAGGTTCAACCCTCTTTTTAGGACTATTACTAACAATTAAAACCTTTAACTTTAAATCTTTAATATCTTCAATCAAATCTTTTAATTTCTTAGTAGGTTTCTTAACATTTAAAGCCGCTATGGTATTATCTAAATCAAAAATAATACACTTAATCCCATTCTTCTTTAATTTCTTATAATCTATATCATAAATACTCTTTAAATACATATCTGGTACAAACATATTAAGCATCATTATCACCTACCAAAATTATACCAAATAAATTAAATTAAAAAAACTCTAAAATAAATCTAAATCTTAACTACCTCACATATAATTTATTGGTGATTAAATGTTATTTTATTTAATGTCTTTTTTAAAAGGTTTAGTTTACTTTACTGGTTCATACTCAGTAAATGTATTTCCTAATGCCTTACCTAAAGATGAAGAAGAAAAAGCAATAGAAAGACATCTCCTTGGTGATAAAGATGCTCGTAATAAATTAATCGAACATAACTTAAGATTAGTTGCCCACATCGTTAAAAAGTATGAAAAGAAATATTCTGACACTGATGATTTAATAAGTATTGGTACTATTGGTTTAGTTAAAGGTATTGATTCTTATAAACCATCTAAAAAAACTAGACTAACAACTTATGCTGCTAGATGTATTGAAAATGAAATATTAATGTACTTTAGAAGCAATAAAAAACACCTTAATAACGTCAGTTTAAATGAACCTATTGGATTTGATAAAGACGGTAATGAAATAAGTCTTATTGACGTTCTAAAAGCTGAAAATAAAGACATCGTTGAAGAACTAAATACCCAAACCAATATAGAACTCTTACACAAATTTATCAACATCTTAACTCCTAAAGAAAAAGAAATAATTATTAAAAGATATGGACTATATAATCAAAAGGAACAAACTCAAAAAGAAATATCTAAACAATTGAAAATATCTAGAAGTTATGTATCTCGTATTGAAAAAAGAGCTATCACTAAAATATTAAGAGAATTTATCAAAAATAAAAACACTTAAATATCTAAGTGTTCAATATCATCAACTAAGTCTAATTGACTTTCTAAAATAGTACGTAATCTTCTTTTAAAAGTTATAATATTTCTCTTAAGCTGAGCACTTTCAGCTTGAGTTTTTTCTGCTTGAATTAAAGCTTCATTAACAATTCTTGAAGCATTCTTTCTTGCATCTGCTATAATTGTTGCACTTTCATCTCTTGCTAATCTTCTAATTTGATTAGATGTATCTTCTGCCATAAGTAAAGCTTTATTAAAAGTTTGTTCCATGTTTTTATACTTTTCTAAAGACTGTTTCAACTGTTCTATTTCAACATCTTTAGCTTTCATATCACCAATCATAGATTCAACTTGTTTAATAACATCGGCAACAAAAGCATTAACTTCTTCTTTCTTATACCCTGTAAAACTGGTACTAAATTTTTCCATACTATTCACCTTCTAAAGGATTTTTTTTAGAAATCTATTTCATCTTCTACTTTTTTACTAGGAGCATCTTGATCAGTCATTTTACCTTGTACACTTACATTTTTAGGTGTACATAAGTAAATACCATTACCTAACTTTTGTAAATCACCACCAATGGCATAAATACAACCAGTTAAGAAATCAATAATTCTTTTAGCTTGATCAGAAGTAACTCTTTTTAAATTAACTACAACACTATTACGTTTCTTCAAATGTTCAGCAATAGTTTGACTCTCAGAATAAGCTCTTGGTTCAACAAGAATCATCTTACTTCCTGCTTTACCATCTTCATCTTTAAGACTTTTCTCACTTACAGAATAAAATTCTTCTTCTAAATTTTCATTTTCTCTATCGTCTTCATCTCCAAAGATAGCTTTTTTAAAATTACTAAATGCCATACGTGCATCCTCCTTATATTACTCTACTATTATCTTAACATAAAATTCTAAAAGATTAAACATAATTTTTTAATTTATTAATACTTTCATCATAATTATCATTCATGCATACATAAGAACCAGACACTATCATATCACAATTCTTAAGATATTTAACTGTCTCATCATTTACTCCACCATCAACACTAATAATAACTTTTTTATTTAATTCTCTTACTTTATCTACTTTAGATGCCATATCTGTTATAAATTCTTGACCACCCTTACCAGGCTCAACTGTCATAATTAAAACTAGCTCTATTTTATCTAAATAAGGTTCTAATAAAGTTAGCTCAGTTTCTGGTTTAATACTAATTCCACACTTAATTCCATAAGAATGAATAATATCAATCATCTTATCTACATCACTTACTGCCTCTAAATGAAAAGTAATAAATTCTGTATTAAGCATTGCAAAATTTCTTACATACTTTTCTGGCTTCTCACACATTAAATGAACATCTAAAGGTTTACTTATTCCACTAACAAACTTATAGATATCTTTAAAAGTATAATTCTTAGTTGGAACAAACTTTCCATCCATTATATCTACATGAATATAATCTGCTTTTGATTCTGCAATCTTCATTACAGTTTCTTGTTCTTTTAATTTACTTTTTATAAACGATACGGATACTTTCATTTTCTTTCACCAACTTCACATAATTATCATATCGTGATTGTCTTATCTCTCCACTTAAAACTCTCTCTTTAACACTACAATTTTGTTCTTTTAAATGGTAACAATCTTTATATTCACAATCAAAACCAAATTCAATAAAACTATTTCTAATATCTTCTTTAGTTAAATTTTTTAAATCTAAAGAACTAAAACCTGGAGTATCAGCAATTAAACTATTATTAAATTTAAATAATTCCACATGTCTAGTAGTATGAACACCCCTACCAAGTGCTTTACTTATTGGATTAGTATCTAAATTTAAATTACTATCTAATTTATTTAAAAGTGTACTTTTACCAGCCCCAGTTTGACCAGTTAAAACTACAGTATCACCATCAATTAAACTAAGTAATCTTTCTTTCTCACTATTAATAACTGCATCTATTCCTATTTTATTATAATATTCATAAATCTTATCAAATTCACTTTTTTCTTCTTCATCTAACAAATCAACCTTAGTAAAACAAATTATTGGTTTAATATTATTATGAATAATTAAACATAATATCTTATCTAATAACAATAAACTTAAACTAGGTTCTTTTACACTAGTAACTATAATACAAGCATCAACATTAGCTATCATTGGTCTATCTAAATGATTTTTTCTTTCTAATATCTCTAAAATATAATTATTCTCATTATCAATAATAACCCTATCACCAACTAAAGGAGTAAGTTTTTGTATATAAAACTTACCCCTTGGTTTGCAATTATAAAGCTTTCCTTCTGCTTCTACTGTACATAAATTACTAATTATTCTAGTAATCTTACCTTCCATAAAAATTATCCTTCTTCATCTACTGAAGTATCTACTTCTTCAGCAATAGTTATAGTTAAAGTATAACCACTAATTATCTCACTACCTTTAGGTCTATTTTGTTTAATTATTGTTCCCGCTTCATATTCACTAGTTTGAACATATTCAGTTTTTAAAGTTAAATTATACTTTTCACAGAACGCTGTAATATCACTTAAACTATATTCACCAGTTGTAAAGTCTGGATAAGCTTCAGTTAAATTAGGAACAAATAATTTAACAGTATCCCCTTCTTTTAACTTTGTTCCAACTTCTGGTTCTTGTCTAATAATTTGATTCTTAGTATATTTAGAAGAATCATCAACATCTTCATATTCAATAACTACAAATAAATTATTAACCTTTTCTAAAACTGCTTTTACTTCAATATAATTTTGACCAGTAAAGTCTTCCATTTCATAATATTTAGCTCCCGCAGATTCATATAAAGTAATTGTAGCTCCTGCTTTAACAGTTCTACCAGCTGATGGATCAGTCTTAACAACTTGTCCTTCAGGAATAGTTTCACTTTGAGCAGTCTTACTTTCTGGTGCTACCTTCAAACCTGCCTTATTAAGTATTTCAATTGCCTCTGTTGAAGTTTTACCAGAAACATCTGGAACTTGTACCTCATCAGTAGAAATAAGCTTAGGTAACAGTAAAACCACAATAACCGTCACAACAGCTAAACTAGCTAAAATAATACTTAAAATCTTTAAAGTCTTATTTTCACTCTTCTTTAAATCCTTATCAGTAATCTTCTTCACTTCAACCTTTGACTCCTTATCCTCATCAGTATCATCTGACACCTTAGCAAATTCCCTCGTTTTCTCAATTTCTTTTTCTTTCTTAACAGTTACATCATCAAACTCTGGATATTTATAAACATAAGGTTTTTCATCAGCACGTGATTCACTAGTACAAGTCTTTAAATCATCATACATAGCTCTCGCATCACTATATCTATTTTTAGGATTCTTAGCAGTAGCTTTTAAAATAACATTCTCTACTGCTTGAGGAATATCAGGAACCTCTTTTCTAATAGAAGGTAATGGTTCTTTTAAATGTTTAAGAGCAATCTCAACCGCATTATCACCTTTATAAGGTAAAGTACCACTTAAAAGTTCATACATTAAAATACCCATCGAATAAATATCACTTTGAATAGTAGAACCCTTACCACTAGCTTGTTCTGGTGGCAAATAATGAACACTACCCATAACACTATTAGTTTGAGTTAATTGTGTACTATTTAAAGCCATCGCAATACCAAAATCAGTAATCTTAACAATTCCATTTTCTAATATCATAATATTCTGAGGTTTAATATCCCTATGAATAATATAAGAATCATGAGCACAAGCCATACCATCAGTAATTTGAAGCATTATATCAATAACTTCATTTAAAGTAAGCTTACCTCTTTTCTTAAGTAATTGTTTTAAATGTTTACCTTCAATGTATTCCATAACAATATAATAAATACCATTATCTTCACCTACATCATAAACTTCAACAATATTAGGATGAGAAAGACTACTTGCACTTAAAGCTTCCCTTTGAAATCTTCTAACAAACTTCTCATCTGTTGCTAAATCTCCTCTTAAAACTTTAACCGCAACATTTCTCTCTAAGATAGTATCATAAGCTAAATAAACATTAGCCATACCACCTTCACCAATCGTTTTTATAATTTGATAACGATCATTTATCTTTTGACCCTTAGTTATCACTAGTATCACCATTTTCCTTTACTAAATAAGCAATTGAAATGTTGTCCGTTCCCCCTCTTGCATTACATTTCTTTATTAATTTAATTAATTTTTCTTCTTCATTAATACCTTCTTCATTTAATACTTTCTCAATTTGATCTTTAGAAAGCATATTTGTTAAACCATCTGAAGCAAGCATAATTGCATCTACATTCGGATCTACATCAAAGACGTCTAATTCTTGTTTATCAGCAGCTCCTAAAGCTTTCATTAAAACATTCTTTTTAGGATGATTTAAAGCTTCTTCTGGAGATAATTCACCAGTTTCAACTAAGAAATTAACAAGAGTATGTTCTTTAGTTATCTTATGTAAAACCCCATTCTTTAAAACAAATCCACTAGAATCTCCAATATTACAAAAGATTAAAAATTCTTTAGTTAATAATGCCATTACTACCGTTGTACCTAATCCTGAAGAATCTGGATTTTCTTCTCCATATTTAATAATATTATTATTTATTTCATCAACATTTTCTTTAAGCCAATTAACCGCATCTAATTTAGTTCCAATTGTTGATAATTCACTAAATCTAGCTCCCATATGAGTTACAACCATAGATGATGCTACTTCACCAGCTCTATGACCACCCATACCATCAGCTACTATCATAAGCATTTCATTAGCAGAATTCTTAACAATAGTTACTGAATCTTCATTATGACTTCTAACTTTTCCTGTATCAGTTAAATAAAATGATTTCATTTAATTCACCTCTTTGGCTCTTAATTGCCCACAAGCTGCATCTATATTCGAACCAAATTCTTTTCTAATAGTTACATTAATTCCACGTTTCTTTAAAGTGTCATAAAATTTCATAATTGAATTCTTATCACTTTTCTTAAATTCAATGTGACTAGTTTCATTATATGGAATTAAATTAACATATACATTCATACCTCTAAGTAAATTAGCAAGAAGATTAGCACACTCCACACTATCATTTACTTCCTTAAGCATAACATATTCAATCGTTACCCGTCTATTAGTTTTGTCTATATATTCCTTTAAAGTGTCAATTAAAAGATCTAAAGGATAAGCTCTATTAACAGGCATTAATCTATTTCTAAGTTCATTACTAGGAGCATGCAAACTAATAGCTAAATTAACTTGTAAATTAAGATTCATAAATTCTTTAATTTTAGGAACCACTCCACAAGTACTAATTGTAATATGTCTAGCCCCAATTGCTAATCCAAAAGGATTATTAATAATTCTAACAAAATTAATAATATTATCATAATTATCAAAAGGTTCCCCAATTCCCATTACAACAACACTATCAATTCTTCTATTTAAATCTTTCTCAATCATTAATATCTGTTCAACAATCTCATAAGTATTTAAATTACGTACCCTTTTAAGTCTACCCGACTCACAAAAAGCACATCCCATATTACATCCAACCTCTGAAGAAACACATATCGATAACCCATAATCATGTTCCATCAAAACCGCTTCAATAAAATTACCATCAACAAGTTTAAATAAATACTTCTTAGTTAAATTATCCTCTTGCTTTCTTTGAATAACAATATAATCAAAACTAACATTTTCTTTTAATTTATTTATTAAATCTTTACTTAAATTAGTCATCTCATCAAAAGAAGTAACCTTATGTTTATAAAGCCATTCCCATATTTGTTTAGTTCTAAATTTCTTCTCACCTAGACTAACAAGTAATTCTTCTAATTTTTCTAAATCATAATCATATATATTTAACATATATTCACCTATACCAATTATATAACAAAAAAGCAAAAGATAAAATATAAAACAACTATAACTATACATAAATGACTAAAAAAACTTATGATTTCTCATAAGTTAATTAACAATAAATGGACTAGATGCAGTACCAGTACCACCAGATATCGTCGTTGCAGATTTAAGAGAAATGACAGGACGAAGTGAGAAAGAGCCACCAACGCGGCCGACACACAAGCATCCATCACCATCAACGTGCCAAGCGAAAGACCCAATGCCAATGAAATAAACTGGAGAAAGAGTCCAATAATTATCGTTTGCATTACTTCTTAAATAAGATGTTAATATTAATGTTTCATCATAGTTATTGTTGATATACACTGATTGTGTTGGCATACCAGCTAAAACCATTTCATCAACTGTTAATAATCCAATTTTATAATCAAGGTTACCATTTCCATTTACTGTATCATCAACTGTAAATTTAGATAGCTTTCCTCCATCATTGTCTTTTGGACATATTAAACTAGGACCAATTCCATAAGTGGAACTATTACTAATTGATTCAAACCCCCTATTTCTTATTCCAGAACCATATACAGTTATTTCCTTTCGATACCCTAAACCACCATAAACATTAGACCTTTTATTAAGTACTCCACTTTCTAGTATAAACACATTATTCTTCACATCTTTAATTGTACTTTTATCATTACACCATATTGTATCAGCAAGCTTTTCTGTATATGATGTTAGTTTTGCTTTATACCATGTTTCTAAATTTTGTAAGATTGTGCTTTTATTGATATTAGCATGGGTTGCTGCATATGTAGTTGAATTAGGCGTTCCATACATAAATCCTACATATGCATTATCATTAAAATTTTCATTATATTTGGTTTTATATGTATCACCATTATATCTAGCAAATGCTAGGGTGTTTCCAGTATTTGTACAATTTGCTGATGAATAATCATATAAAGCAAGCTTTATTGAGCCATCACCTGTTATTCTTACGATTCTCCAGCACATATTAGCAAATGATACAAAGTTATTTTGTACATTTCCTCTAAAATAATAACTAATTCCATAATCATCTGGGGTTAAACTCATTACTGCTTCATTTGATGCAGATGGATCTGTTATTGGATTAGTTAATGTTGCAGTAGGACTTGCATAATTCTTTTTTATTCCAGCTAAAAGTGTATTACTTCCTGCTTTATCCCAATTTTTAGGAGCTTTCTCTGTTGATGTTCCATCTATTTCAATTACAAGATGAGCAGCAAAGTTTGCTTCTTGTCCATAATTTTGATTGTCACCGCTATCATAACCTGTATTTCTTGGTTTAAAAAATATCTGTAATGTATATTCATGGACATTATTTTTACCTTTTACATGATATCCTGTTCCAAATGTTACATCACGCTCTCCAATGTATGCATTACTTGATACATTTGGAATTAAAGCACCACTATTTGAGGTATTTGTTCCAGTAAGTTTATAACTTAAATCTAAACCAAATTCATTGTTATCAATTACCATTTTAACTTTATAAAACATTAATAAGTCTGCTAATATCTCTGTATCAAATATCTATCCAAGAGAGGAAGCTTGGGTAACAAAGAAGTTCCAAGTTATTGGTAACAATACAACAGATTTGTTGATGTTTTATAAAGTTAAAATGGTAGTTGATAACAATGAATTTGGTTTAGATTTAAGTTATAAACTTACTGGAACTAACACCTCAAATAGTGGTGCTTTAATTCCAAATGTATCAAGTAATGCATACATTGGAGAGCGTGATGTGTCACTAGGAACTGGATATCATGTAAAAGGTAAAAATAATGTCCATGAATATACATTACA
>JALFTB010000022.1:0-40603 GCA_022779465.1 bacterium | reverse complement strand
AAAAAGAGATTTAATTAAATCTCTTTTTTGATACTACTAAGTATGTTCCTAATGTTAAGCTTGATATCATAGTGATTACTGAAGTATAAGAATTACTTTCTTCTACTCCAGTGTAAGGTTTATCTTCAGGAGTTATAACTGGATCTTCTCCATTTTCTTGACCTTTAACAAATTGGTAAACATATACTACTTCTCTTTGGTAGCAGTAATTATTAAGTAATTACCTCCATCTTTTAATAAACATGTTTGAAGAATTAATATATCTTCATCCATTGTTATGGCCTTTCTTGTATCATAGATAGCACCTTTTCTTAAGTTTGAAATATGCTCATTCCATGATGATGCTTTAACATCTATTTTCATGTGTTCATCTGATTTAGTACGATTTACAATTTGAATTTTGTATTTATTTGTGCCAGATGAAGTTGTTAGATATATTTCATCATTGCTTTTAGTAAACTCTGAATCTTTATATTTAACTAAATCTTTAAATGGAACATCATACTTATTTGAATTGTGTCCGTAGATATTTATTTGTTTATCATTAAAAGTATTACGATAATCCATGAAAATAGCACCTAATTTACTTTTTTCTCTCTTTAGGGTATGAGATAAATAATAAGTATTATTAGTTGTTTGAACAAAGGCATGATTGATATTTGTACCTGGGATTCTTATAGTTCCAACTATGTCATTATTTTGATATTCACTTTTTAAATTATTGATGATATCTTCTGGGGTTTCTTTTTTAGTTGAAGGGACTGCCCCTTCTAAAGCAATAAGTTCTTGCTTTTGATCATCTTTATAATCACCATAGATTTGATATGTTGAATATATAAAAGTAAATAGACATAAAACTATTAGTAAATAATATACTATTTTCTTTTTCATATAAGTACCCCCTATACTTAATATGATTATGCATTTGTGATTAGATATACTATACTAATTTTAATTTTTTGTCAACAAATTTCGACTTTTTGCACGCTTTTAAGCATTAAAAAAAGTGCTTGATGCACTTAGTTTATTTTTTTAAAATAATTCTCATAAATTTTACTTAATTCAGACTTTTCTTTTTCATTCATTTGAGTGAAGCCATTACCATTTGCTCTTTCTTGGAATGCTGGTAATGATTCATAAGTTCCAACTACTTTTCCATTTTTTACAAAGATTACTAAAGGAACATAAATTCTTTTAATATTTTTATTATTTAAGCCTTCATATTCTCTTAAATTATCTTTTAATAAGTCAACTAATTTTAAATAGTTTTCAGTTCCTTCTTTTTCAGTTTTAATTTTACCTTTTTTAGTTAAAGATAAGACATTGCGATCATCTTTAATATTTAAATAATAAATTGTTTCAACTTTTGATTTTAAAGCAGTATCTATTAGAACAGGAACAATATTACGACACCAAGGACATTCTGGAAAACCTAAATAGATAACACCAGTACCATTATCTAATATTTTAAAGATTTCTTCGTATGATGAGTATTTCATAGGATTGTTTTTAGGAATATCTAAACTTGAATAAGATAATTCATCTGATACTTTTTTACCATTTACACTTTCGTAGTCTTCTTTAAATTTTAATGAGTCTTCGGTAATTAGTTCTTTGTTTTTATTATTTATGATAAAGAATGTTAGTAAGCCTCCAAATAAAAGTAATATTAATATTAAGATAATTATTTTTGTTTTCTTTTTCATTTTGTTAATCCTTTCATATTAATATATTATAGTAATATATACGATAAATCAATAGAAATAAACTCAACTTGTGGTTGAGTTTATTTTATTTGGTTCATAACTTCTTCAGCAAAGTTGTCATTACGTTTTTCCATTCCTTCTCCAACTTCAAAACGAATCATTTTTTCAACTTTACCACCATTATTTTTAACGTATGTTGCTACGTCGATGTCTCCATCTTTAATAAATGCTTGATGAACTAAGCAGATTTCTTTAAAGAATTTTTTAATTCTACCTTCTACCATTTTTTCAGCTATTTCAGCAGGTTTTCCTTCGTTAATAGCTTGTTCTTTGAAGATATTTCTTTCTCTTTCAATTCTGTCTTCAGGAATTTCATCTTCTGTAACATATTCTGGTTTCATAGCAGCTGCTTGCATAGCTACATCTTTAGCTACTTCAACATTTGCACCTTCTAATACTGTTAATACAGCAATTTTTCCACCCATATGTAAGTAAGAACCAAATGTTTCACTATCTGTTTTAGTAACTACTTCAATTCTTCTTAAAGATAATTTTTCACCAATTTTAGCTGTTTTAGCAACGATTAAATCATTAACTGTTCCTTCATCTGTTGGTAAAGTTAAAGCTTCTTCTACGGTAGTTGCATCTGACTTTAAGATAGCTTCTCCAATTGTATCTAACATAGATGTAAATTCTTCATTTTTAGAAACGAAATCTGTTTCACTGTTAACTTCTAAGATAACAGCTTTATTACCATCAATATAAACGTTTGCTAATCCTTCTGCAGCAATTCTTGATTCTTTTTTTGCAGCTTTAGCAATACCTTTTTCTCTTAGGTAATCAATAGCTGCTTCCATATTTCCATTAGTTTCAGTTAAGGCTTTTTTGCAGTCCATCATTCCTGCACCGGTTTTTGCTCTTAATTCAGCAACACTTTTAGCATCTATCATATATATTCCTCCAATTATTTTAATGCAGTTAATAATTCTTCTTTTTTCATTGAAGAATAACCTTTAATACCACGTTTTTTAGCAATAGCTTTTAATTCTACTAAAGTTTTAATAGTTAAATCTTCATCTTCAACTGATTTTTCTTCTTTAATAGCTTCTTTAGTTTCTTCTTTGTCTAAACTTTCAACAAATACTTCTTTTACGCTTTTAGCTTCTTTATGTTCTTTTTTAGGTTTTTCTTCTTCTGTAATGTAATCTACGATTGGTAATCCTTTAGCTTCACAAATAGCATTAGTTAATACACCTAAAACTACTTTAACACTTCTTACAGCGTCATCATTACCAGGGATTACAAAGTCTACATCATCTGGATCACAGTTTGTATCTACTAATCCGAATACTGGAATATTTAATTTTCTAGCTTCTCTAATAGCGTTGATTTCTTTTTTAGGATCAACAATAATTAAAGCACTTGGTAATTTTTCCATGTTACGGATTCCACATAATACTCTATTTAATTTGTCATATTCTTTTTTAAGTCCGATAACTTCTTTTTTAGGTAATACTTCAAATGTTCCATCAGCTTCCATTTTTTCGATTTCTTCTAATCTTTTAATTCTCTTTCTGATAGTTCTGAAGTTTGTAAGTGTTCCACCTAACCATCTTTCTACAACATAGAAAGATTCACTTCTTTCTGCTTCTTCTTTAGATGCTTCAACTGCTTGTTTTTTAGTTCCAACAAATAGGAAGCTTCCTCCGTTTTCAGCAATTTTCTTAATTTCAGCATATGCAGTCTCAATGCATGATGCAGTTTTTTCTAGATCGATAATATAAATATCATCTCTAGATGTGAAGATGTATTCCTTCATTTTAGGATTCCATCTTTTTGTTTGATGTCCGAAATGAACACCTGCTTCTAATAAGTAACTCATAGAAACAACAGCCATAATTCTCACAATCCTTTCGTTATTTACCCTTAAACGTCTTCTTTAATTACCAACACTTGGCCACTAGGCAACTAAATCAGTTTAAGTACATATTGGTTATAAAACCTCCTATATATTAACAAATTTTATGAATTTGCGCAAGAATAATCACAAAAAAAGAGCTTTAATTAAGCTACTTTTTAAGTTTCTCGGCTTTAAAGATAAAGTCGATGTCTTGAATATTTAAATTTATTTTTTTGATATTGTAGTAAATTATTAAATCTTCAATGTTTTTTTGGACTTTTTCAATATCATCTTTATTTAAATTTTCTTCATTAATAGAAATATTTAATAAACGATATTTATCTTTAATAATTTTAGGAATATCTTTTTCTTCACTGATAGCGATGTTTGAAATAATATTTATTTCACTACCAAATGCATATTCAAATAAGTTAGTGATATTTTGGTTAATATCTTCAATAGTTAAATTATCGATTTGATCTTTTAACAATTTAATAAAATATTTTGTATTAAAGCATGTTAATTTTAAAATATCTTGATAAGTTGTTTCGTTAGTAACGTTATTATAAATATCATTTTGAATAGTTAATTCATCTAGTTCAATGTATAAACTTAAAATATCAGTAATGGTTGTATTTCTTTTTAATTTTAATTCATTAATTTTCTTTAAATTTGGTTTAAATAATCCGGTTTTATTGATTTGTTTATTTAAACTAAATAATTCTTTTTCTTTTTTAGTTATATCTTTTAATTTTAAATCATATTTACCTTTGTACTCTTCTTTTTTAGTAAATAGTTCTTTGATATCTTTAATGATATATTCAAAGTTTAGATATTCATTATATTCTGATAATGATGATGATAGTTTAGTTAAATTTAAATAGTTATCTTCATCTTCTCGATCTAAAATAATATCAGTAAGAAGTCCATCAATAGTTTTTTCGCTATAAGCTGTAAGCATTAAGGTATGATTAATAAAGTTATTAAATAGATATGTACGATTTTGATATTCGTTTAACTTTTGATTAGTTTTAAGTTCAATATATTTAGTTAGATATTCATCTAGTGGTTCTTCTTTAAGTGATTCATAATATTTATCGATTTCTTTTTTATGTTTAAAGTAAAGATATCTAATGTTTAACTCGATTTGAGTTATAATGTTTGAATTTTCCCAGTAAATGTCATCAAATACTTTTTCAATATTATCATAATCATTAATTAATGTATCCATATATTTTTGAACTACTTCTGAATATTCAAAATCTTTTGGGGTAAGTATTATACCTACTTCTTTAAAAGCTAAAAGTATTTTTAAGATTACTCCATTGATTTTTTCTAGGTTATTATTTTCAAAGCTGCTTAATTCGTATAAATAATAATCTAAATTCATTTTATTAGAAGATGAAGAAAGAGAACTTAATCTTTTAACTTTAGCGATATCTAATAATTCTCTTTCTTCTGGTAAGCTTTCTTCGGTGTTATGCTTTTTAATTTGCTCTACTCTTTTACTTATTTCTTTTTCTGCTTCTTCTATCATAGGAGTTATTTTTTTTAATTGTTCTTCTAGATATTCATTGTATTTAGCTTTATTTACTTTAGTTTTTTTAGGAAGTATTTCAAGATTGGCTTTAACAGTTTCAATGTCTTTTAAGATATATTCTTTCATGTTAGTCACCTTGTTTTTCACTTTCTAAAAATTCTTGATATTCTTTTAAAATATTATAAATATCTAATAATTCTTCATTACTTACTTCTGTCATTTTTACCTCCTATTTTATTATTATATATTTTTCAATAGTTCCAATTTGTGAGTCATCATCATATAAGATAAACTCAAATTTATAGGTACCTATTTGTAACTTATCCTTAAGTAATAAGGTGAAGTTGTTAATTTCATTTGGATTATTTACTACTAAGTATTCTTTATCACGAGCTGTTGGAGTAAGTGAATTAGTAATATAATCTTTTAAATCAACTAGTGTAAAGTTATTATCATATACTTCATCATAATTACGACGATAGAATTTAACTTTGATATTTGGATTGGCAAGTCCGGAGTTATATTCGATGTTATAAGTTAGACGATTATCTCCATTTAAGGTGTTGCCTGTTTTTTGATCGATGATCATCATTTTTTCATCAGTATTGATATCTAAACCATAAATTTCATTAATGATTGTAATATCAAATGTTTTAGATGCAGATGATTTTAAACCGTAGTAGATGCCGTCTGGTGAACCAAAGGTTTCAACTACTAATTTATAATTACCAGTAGCAAGATTTGAGGTTCCGGTATTTACTTTTACCCAGGTTTTAACATTACCTACTTTATCAGAAACTTTAATTCTAGTTGTACCATCGATGTTTGGTGAGTAAGCAACACCATCTATTACATAAGTTAAACCTAAAAGTGATGTTCCGGTTACGACTTCGCCTTGATTATTATAAAGAGTGATTTTGAAACCTAATTTATCTTCTAAGAAACTTGTATCATAAATAGTTGCACCGGTTGGTAATTTAGCTTGGGTATATTCAGTTGATAAGTCTAATGTTACCGATTCACCACTATAAATTTTATTACTACTGATTGTTCCATCAATTTTAATTACGGCTTCTTTATCAGCATAAAGATTATAAACCATATTGGCATGTTGGATGCCTAGGACGCTTATCATTGTTTCTTCATTAGCATCTAGCATTTCGATTAGCAATGATTTATTTAGGGCATCTTCAGTAATATTTGTGTCTTCAAAATCAACTATAAAGATAAATTCTTCATCGGCTATTTGATTCTCACTATTATAATATTCTTGATTCTTGGTTGCATCATTATAATAGATACCACTGTTGGTTGCTCCCATTAATTCAAAGATTGATAACTTGTAGTGAATATCGCCTTCGGTTGCTAATTCTGTAGTTGCTCTGGTTACTTCATCAGCAGTTATAACGTGATAATAATATTCGGTTTTACCATTACTTAAATCAATCATGGTTATTTTAGTATTCTCTGGCAAAACATAATTTGATACTAAGGCACGATGATAACCAGTTTTATATACTGCAGTTCCTTCGGTGTAAAGTGAGTAGTAAGCACTTATAGATGATGTTGAGGTTATGTTAGCGGCTGTTGATGCAAATAATTCGTATTTTCTTCCTTCAGTAAGGGCACCTTCATAGTCATTGGTGTTATATAGAACTCTTGACATATTAACGTTTACAACTAATCTTTCGGTTTCATTAGTTAAATCATCAACTTTGGTAATTGCCATGATGATTATTTTAACGGTTCCCATATTTCCTGATGTTGATAGATTCTTTGAGTGATTTAGATAGAATAACATAGTTGGAATGGATGTATCGTTTTCTCCAACGTAGGTTGTAGTACCTAAAACTTGTCTATCTTTATTTGTTAAGAAGGTTGTTGAACCGGTTGTTAACCATCCTTTATTACTTGATTCCATAGTTAGTGACATGATGTTGTCAGCATCTTCACTACTGGCAGCGGTTCTTGGCACTTTATTTTTTTCAGTTAAAGTAACGCCATTAGCAATTTCACTGTAATCAAATCCTAGAATTTCAAATGATGTATTCGGTTTTGAGAAATCTAAGAATGATAGTTCTGCTGTACCTAAGGTTGAGTATTTTGATGCAACTAAGTCAACGTTGTATTCTCTTACAGATTCTCCGATGATCCACATGTACATAGCAGCATCTTCGGGTGTTGGTTTAATGTAATCCATATCATTTTTAGTGGTTTCTTCGTTAATATAATTTGAATAGAAACCATCTTTTGTGATGTCATGATTTACTTTATGTGATCCTAAAACGTATGAACCATCATCGATAACATCGCCCCAATTTAGGGTTGCTCCATAATCAAATTTATCATAAATACCAACACTTATAGTATTATCTTGTTTATATTTATACATTCCAAAGAATGTCATTCCATTAACATCACCATAAGTTGTTACGGATTGGTTAGTAGCGATGTTAAGAATTTTACCAGCATACATATAAATTCGGTTGTCTACGTTTTTAGTTACTGTTCCATTTTCTTTATCAATGTCAACTTTAGCAAGAGAACCATCACTAGCTAAACTATTAAATTCTTTTAATAAGTTTGAACCGGTTTCTAAATATAGAGTTGAATTATTTTTTAGGTTTAATTTATCTATTATTGATAAGGTAAATAATACATCTGAATAATCATTAGTACGGTCGGTTGCTCCTTTTAATACTAAAGCTGAATTATCAATTGTTAAGGTATTGGTTCTTTGAATTGAAATATTTCGTTTTGGATTAGCGTATGTTCCATAGTTTTTAATATCTATTTTACTTGTACCACCTGATGATGAAGCGTTACCACTACCAAAGATTGAACCTAAGATATCAAATGATGTGTAATCTTTTCCGTTAATTAATACTTCAATTGCTTTAGTTACACTGATGAAGGTATAGTCGTAATCATCTGAACCAGATGCATTTGCTTCCCCTCCACCAAAGACGGTTCCGCTTATTAAGATATTTCCTTTAGTTATGTTAGTATCTGTTACTTCAGCACCGATATTTAGTTTGGTTTGACCATAAACTACTGAGGTATTAGCTCCACCATAAACGTTTCCAAAAATAGTTCCACCAGCTAGTTCAACGTTAGCAGTACTATTATTGTTTGTATCATCACCAGTTGCTGCGGCATTACCACCACCAAATAGCGAACAATCACTTGGTTTTTGACAAGCAGTGGTTCCGATGGTTGTAGTTCCACCTACGGCAATATTGGTATTACCTTTTACGGTAGCGGTTGTTCCGTTGCCACCACCATAAGCACTTCCACCGATAGTTCCGTTTTGAATAACAACGTTAGTAGAGCCATTAACGACTCCAAAGTTGCCACCACCATAGGTGTTATGTTTAATTATTCCACCGGTAATTGTTAGATTTGTGTTTTCAGTTATAGCAGCGGCATTACCACCACCATAAACATCATTAATGTTACCACCGGTGATAGTTATTTTAGTTTTAGTTACTACGGCTTCATTACCACCACCATAAACGTTTTCAATTGTTCCGTTTGAAATATCTATGATTGGTTCGGTTGTTACTCCACCTTTATTGTTTCCACCATAGATATTAGTATAAGTTCCAGCTTTAATATCAATATTAGCTTTTGTAACATTACCACTTTGGTTTGAACCACCAAAGATATTGGTTACATTCATGGTTGTTGATGTGGTTGTATTTAAATTTGTGGTTTGAACTCCAGCTTGGTTTCCACCACCATAAATATTTGTTGAGGTTCCCCCGTTAATATTAACGTTTGATGTTGTTACCTCAGCTTGGTTTCCACCACCAAAGACATTAGTTGATGTACCTCCATTAAGGGCAATATTAGTTGTGGTTGATTCAGCTTGGTTTCCACCACCATAAATACTTTCAACAGTTCCATTATTAAATTTAATATTTGTTACAACAGTTGTACCACCTAGGTTATTACCACCATATACTTCCATTGCATAACCATTATTTAAAGTAATATTACTTTCGTTGGTGTTTCCACCTTCGTTATTGCCACCATAGATTCTAAAGCCCATGTTGGTATCTGTATAGCTTTCTCCATCAGTACTATTTCCTTCAAATTGATAATCATAGCTTACTTCTTGATCACTTGGAGTTTCTGATAAGACATTAAATTCGAATGAATAAGTTCCATTTGGACTTAGAACATGATGAGTACCTGATGTCCATCTACTTGCTGAGGTAAAGCTATATAAGCCATTATTATCAATTACGTTAGTGTCTGATGAATAGTTATTATATAATTTGCTTCCTGGGATATTTAGTGTACCTGCCCATGAATTAATAGTTTTATTAGTGTTGTTTGTAACGGTTACTTTAACAGCTCTTATACTATTAAAGTTGGTACCATAATTATTCTTTTCCCAATCTTCAATTTTTCTTGATGTTGTTGTTACAACTAATTTTAATTTTGATTCACCACTTGGTTTACTTGTATTAGTATTTAAGGTTACATTTGATTTAGCAACATTTCCTGCTTTGTTTGAACCACCAAAGGAATTAGTGATATTACCACCAGTAATATTAACATTGGTTTCATTGGTTACTCCAGCTTCATTGCCACCGCCAAAGACATTTTTTACTTTGCCATTTGAAATATCAACATTAGTTGTGGTTGTTTCAACCGCGTTTCCACCACCAAGTAAATTTTCTTTAATGGTTCCACCGGTCATTGTTACGTTAGTTTCTTCACAAGTTCCACCTAAATTATTGCCTCCAAAGACATAATTTGATGTACCGGATTCGATATGAACGTTAGTTGTGGTTACGTCACCGCTTTGATTTGAACCTCCATAAACATAGCCAGCTTCTGAACCTCTTAGATAGATGTTTGTTTCAGTTTGAGAAGTATTTTTACCACCACCAAAGGCTGAACCAATGACTCCACCATTTAGATAAACATAGTCTTTATTTTCAGGACTACCGTTGGCATCGAAGCCACCATAAACATTAGCAATTGTTCCACCATTGATATTTACAGTGATATTGCCTTTTACGTAAGGGACTGTTGTACCGTTTCCTTTTGCTCCACCAAAGACATCACCAGTTATTGTTCCATTATTAACGGTTACATTAACGGTTTTTGTATTAGCAGCTGCTGATGTTGTAGAGGCATTAACGGTTCCATAAGCTGAACCTCCATAAACGTTACCACTTAT
Source organism: bacterium (assembly GCA_022779465.1). Taxonomy (GTDB): domain Bacteria; phylum Bacillota_I; class Bacilli_A; order RF39; family UBA660; genus CAG-533. The sequence continues at coordinate 30,260 of JALFTB010000022.1, read as the reverse complement.
AGTTGGGCCATTTGTTTCAGTACCGATGGTTACGTCAACATTATCTCTAACGAAGGTTCTTTGTCCTTCTCCACCACCATAAACATCTTTAGCATTACCATTTAGAATTTTAACATCAGTGCTTCCATAAACGATTCCAGATACGTTTGAGCCTCCATAAATACCAGTTTGAACAGTTCCACCATTCATTTCAATTTTAATTGATGAATCGATATCATAGTAGTTAACACTGGTTTGATTCCAGCCACTACCTGATGTTACGGTATGAGCATAGTTACCTGCTCCATTATTATTTCCAGCTCCATATACTGAGCCATTAATTGTACCACCATTTATTTTGATTTCGGTATGTGATGGATTATAGGTTGTACTGTTGCCATAACCTGTTGCTCCGTAGTTGCCACCACCATAGACATTTTTATTAATTACAGCTTCTCCATCTATTACGATGTATGAATTGTTTACTGATCCAACACCTACTGATGAAGAGTTGCCGTTACCAGCTCCAAAGACGCTTCCTGACTCAACGGCTGATACTGAATGATTAGTTTTTGAACCATTACCAATTGTGGCATGACCACCAATATAAACATAAGAGTCGCCATAAAGAATACCTGGATATGTTCCACCATCTGATCCGGTTACACCATTTGAACCGCCAAATACGGCATAATTTACGGTTCCACCGGTAACTTGAATTATTCTATTTCCATAAGTACTTGAGGCTCCAGCACCACCAATAATAATATCTGGTGTACCTCCTTTAACATAGATATATGTATCATTTAAGAAAGTACTTCCATTTAAAACATTTGATTCAACTGAAAGAGGTCCACCGATAACATTTGCTTGAGTTCCACCTTCAATGATTGCTTTTCTTAATACATAGTGATTACCATTGCTACGACCACCAACATATAATCCAGCAGCATAGTCATAATTATTACGACCAATATTACCACTTTTAACAGTTGTATTTAAAGCAATGGTATTATTTGATGTACTTCTAATGGTTCCACCCCATGAGCCTGAAGCACAGTATTGAACTAGTAAATTATTGTTATTATTAGTAACGCGATCATAATCGTTTCCGTAGGTTCCATAAGCCATTACATAGTGAGTTCCACTTGATGATGTGGTAGTTGTTAGTCCTAGGTTATTATAGAATCCCGATTCAACGATAAATGTATATCTTTTAACGGTTGTACCTGAAAATGATGTTGAACCACCAGCTGCTGAAGCAAAAGAAGCATAACTATTATATCGAGTTATTCCTCTACCGATTTTTAGATTATTATAATTTCCATAGATAGTTCTGGTTGATGTAGGAGATGTGTCATCGTTTTGCATATTTTGTCCAGACCTAATTCTAATCATTTCAATTCTAGTATCAGCTCCAACTTGAATGGTGTTATTAGCATTCCAATAATATCTATTAATGTTATTTGTACCATTGTTAATTGATGTTAAGGTAAACGGTTTGGTTTGATTAGACCAAGTACCAGTCAAGTTTCCGGTTACAAAAGCTATATTTGTGTCTCTTGTTACTAAGAAGTAATACTCTACTCCATCTATAACGGTTTCTACAGTACCGTTTTCATTTTTTAGATTAATATATTCATAATATGTGCAGCCATTACCTTGAGTACATGTGCCTGACGTAAGTAAATTTCCCTGTTTGTTATAGTAACCATTTAATTGTTCACCATAAGGTAGTGTTACTTTGCGATATAATCCACCTGCTATCTCACCAGTTTTTACAATGTCACTTGATTCTGTAACATATTGAGGTGTTGTTTGCGTAAAAGTATAGTATGTCCCACCCCAACCACCAGAATCAATTTTTAAGGTATAGTAAGTTCTGGTTGCTTGATATTCAGTGCCGGCTGCTGGTCTTCTTACTTGACATCCACCATTAGTACGACATGTTGTATTACTTGTTACTTCTTGCCAACCATACCAAATTGATTGTTGATAGTCACCTGCTAATAATTGTCCATTTCTTGGAACAGTTACGGCATAGTATAAATCTTCAATATCCCAATATGATATTGTTCCACTTGCTAATTTTAATCCTTCATCATAGAAGTAATCAAAAGCATTATTCCAATAACTACCACTGACATTATAGGTTCTTGCTTGAATCCAAGAAGCATTAAAAGTTATTTCGATTGGCTTTGGTTTGCCATTTTCATAAGTTACAGGTATTTTAACTTTACGGACATAAATATCTCGATCTAAAGTTACTTCTGCATTTTGATAATCTGTTAACCAGCCATTAAAGGCTTTATCTTTTGGTCTATTGGCGTAAGGATTATCAATAAGATCAAATTCAACATAATCGTCTGATTGGTCAGTTGTATTGTTAGTATTTATTTCATAAACTTTATAATATACATAGGTATTTTGATTTTCAGTTAATGATACTGTCCCAGTATTTTTGCTATTATAGTCTGCTCCTTTGTAAGTTGCAGCTACATAGACTAAATTATTATCACTATAAATATTTTTAGATACTCTAGTAGGAATATTTTGATTAGTACTTGTTGTATAGTTAAGTCCCATATAATAATCATAATCTGCTATAAAATCATTTATATAGATAGTACTGCCGGATATTCCGGATTCATGAGATGTTATACTTGTTGGTGCTGCTTTTGTTTTTACTTCGTCTACCCCAGTATTTCTCATTCTGATGGTGTTATCAGCATACGCCCATGTTAACTCAGACTTTTTATTTAATGTATTTAAGATTGTTTTGACAGGATAATTATTTTCGAAAGTTATTATATTATTAGTTTTATTATATCCATAAGATGTGCTTATTTCATTGTTTATGTTATTAAATAATTTTGCATTATTTTTATGATAAATTATATTTGATACAGTGCTGTTATTATAAGTATGAATTAAATTTGATGTATTTGAATTATTATCTTTTAAATCAATATGAATGTTTTCAATAGTATTGTTTTGATTATCAGTGATTAATAGTCCGGATGATTTTGTTTCATAGTTTCGATCAGCTGTTATTTTATATTCAATGTTACTTAGTGAGATATTATTAATGTTTGAATTAGTTGCTGATGTGCTAATGACTGCTACTGAACGATGATTACTAATTGTATTTGATGTAATTGTTAAATTTGAAATATTAATGTTTTTAATAGTGGCATTATTTAGATTAGAAAATAAAGCATATTCACAAGTATTTGTTTCTTCATTTAAGCTGCATGTGTTAAGAGTTAAATTTGATAGGATATAACCATTACCATTGATAGTACCACTAAAGGTTTTAGTTGCATCTATAAAAGAAAAATCACGATTATCAAAATTTATATTATTTTCTATTTCATAAAATTTATTAAAGTATGATGAGGAATCTTCGCTTTTTAATTTTGTAAATAGGTATGCTAATTCAGAACCATTACTGATGATATATGGATTATTTTGAGTTCCATCTCCAGAAGTAAAAGATGATGCAATACTTCCATCCCAAATTGTTGAGGTAGTTTTTTCAGAAAATGTAGGAACTAAAATTAAAATAAGCACACAAAAAACTAGGATAAATCCCGCTATTAAAAATTTATATTTTGTTATAAAATTCTTTAGTTTTTTTAGCATAGTCGATACATCCCCATACTATTAAAATTATAACATATTTATCTCTATTTTTATACTAAAATACGACATTTTAAAACAAAAAAATATACTGTTAGTCAGACAGTATATTTCTCGTGGATTTATTTTTATTATCCTTATATTGACAAGTATAAAAATAATAATCGATATTAAGATTCCACAAATACGTATTTTAGTTAATAGCTCAATATCTTTACCCAAATAGTACTTCACGAATACTATATAAAATATCATTAATTATTAAATTTTTTTAAATAATAAATTTTTTTGTTTGGTAATTATTAATATACTTTTTAGGTATAAATAACACATTACCTATTTTATTATTTATTATTTAATAATTAATAGTTATAAATATTTAATTTTTTAGAATTAGATATTTATGGTTAATGGGTTTATCCTATTAACTATATATAGTATATAATATAAATTATAAAAATGCAACTAGTAAATTAAAAAAACTTCAATTTCTTGAAGTTTTTTATTAAGCATTCTGTGTAAATGAAATATTGAATGTTAAGTAAGATCCTGATGCGTTGTTTTCACAGTCAATATCTTGTCCTTCAATCCATAGGTATACTCTCATTTTTGTTACACCTGCTGGGAATGATGAATATAATAATTTATTTGATTCTGTTTCAGCAGCTTTAGAGAAATCATCCTTTAATTCAATTGTTGTTACTCTTTGGAATTTTTCAGCGTTATTTGTTGCATTAGTTTGAGCTAAAGCAATTCCAGTAGTAATAACGTCTTTAACTCCATCATAAGCAACTTTTGCATTATTTTTTCCAGCAGTTAAGCCAGACATATCACCATATTGAGTATAATATAATTGACCATTTGTAATTCCGTTTGCTGTATGTCCATCATAATTTGGTTCTAAAATTTTGATGTCTGATGCTTCAAATTTATTTGCCATATTGTATGGTTTATCAGTTGCAGTTGTATTCCCTTCAATAACGAATGCCATTCTTGAAGCATATTGTAATCCATTATCTGCTTTAGCATCAGTTACAGTAACACCTGATCCGTTTTGTAAATATAAATCTTCTGCTTTTTCTGTTTTAAGGAAGATATCAAATGCAATAAATGCTCCAGTAGTACCTTTTGCTTCTGTTTCTTTTGTAGCAGTTAATTTGAATGTACCACCATCATCCATATCAGCAGCAACTGTACCTTTATACATATTTAATAATCCTGCATTAGCTGTTCCTACCGTTGAAACTGGTGATAGTTCAGTTGGAAATTGATTTTTATCATCTAGTGTATTACCACCATCTTGTAATGTATATCCTGCTGTAATATCATCATTTAAAATCAATGTTTTCCAGTCAGTTGCATTTGTTGAAATTTGCAAACCTGAACTTGTAGCTACATAAACATTAATATCAGAAATAGTTACAGTTTTATTAGCTGTGAACCATGCATATGTTGATGTTGCTAACATTACTACTGTTAAGAATAAAAGTAGTAATAATGAACCTAATTTTCTTTTTTTATTTTTCTTCTTTTTTTCCATTTTCTACACTCCAATTCATTTCATTTTACGCTTGAGGGTGTTCTTCAGTTATGTCCATGTGCATTTTTAATTCGCCTCCGATAAGGGCATCAATGCATTCAGGATCATCACCTTCGATCCAAACTACAACCGTTATTTTATCAATTTCCCCTGGATACAGATTCGCTCTTTGTTTTAAAATTATTGTTCCATCTTTATCATCTCTGAACTTTTCAGTGTCTTTTTCAGGTGTTCCATCTCTAGAACTTCCTTTAGCATACACTGTTGATTCACCATTAATAAAGATCATTATTCTTGCTGCTTCATCAACATTTTTAACTATATCGTCTATTACCATTTTATACCAATAATTAAGAACGTCTTTGCCTTGATTTTCAATATAAAAAGTATAAGCTATATAGTTATCTCCATTGTGTGAGCCTTCACCTGCATCATTTATATTACTTGGTAGCCATTTTATTGATATATTGTCCATAAATTGCAAGTTATCTGCTTTTAGTGTTCTTTTTCCTACTCGATCATAAAGCGATTCATACATTGCTAAACCACTATCTATTGATTCATTTGGTTTTAAATTAACTACAAAGCTACCGCCATGATATGTTACTTTTAAAACTAAATAAATTATAATTAAAAATAGTAAAAGTATTAGCAGTGAGATTTTTATAATCTTTCCGAATTTTTGCCATTTACTAATTTTGTCTGCAGTTACAATGACTTCTTTTGCCATAATGTACTCCTTTCAAAATTATGTTCATGGCTATATGAAGTTACTATCTTCATACAATATAATTATAAAACATGTTTTTAAATAATGCAACAAAAATATGTCGTTTTTTGTAGAAATTTGGAGGTATAAAATTTGTGTAAAGTAAGATGAATTTTTTGTTATGTTTATGTCAATTTACATCCTTATATATTATAATTAAGTTGATTATAAGGATAAGGAGGTCGAATTTATGAAACTTAATAGAAAAATAACATTTTTATTAGCTTTACTTGCTTTATTTTATTGTGTTTCTTTAATTCAATCTACTTATGCTAAGTATTTATCTACTGCTGATGCTGATACTAATATTACAATTGCTAGATGGAATGTTTTAGTTAATAATCAAGATATTAGTCAGAATTCAAATTTTTCTGAAGTATTAGAACCTACTTTTACAGGAAATGAAAATATTAAAGATGGTGTTATTGCTCCTACTGCCACTGGATATTTTGATATTACTTTAGATGGTAGTACAACTGATGTTTCTTTCTCTTATGATATTTCTTTTAGTGAAGCAGATGATAATACTGTAACGGATTTAAAAATAACTAAATATGAAATAGATGGTCATTCTTATACTTATAATGGTCCAATTAGTGGTAATATTTTATTAAATGATCAAAATCGTGCTTTAACCGTTAGAGTTTATGTTGAATGGGTTGATCAAACTGATGATGAAACTATGACTAATGTTGATGATACTACCGCTGCTAATGGTGGTGTTGCTAAATTTAAGGTTAATGTCAATGTTATTCAATTAAGAGGATAATATAAAAACACTAGTTTCCACTAGTGTTTTCTTGTGCAATATCAATTTTTACTTTTAGGGTTATACATGATGTATTAGGGTTATTATGGATGTAATCATATGCTAAATTACCATAATAAGTATCCATAGCATCATCACCTGATTCATAAGCCCAGGTTACAGTTAATGTATATGTTGTTTCATCTTCTTCGGCTGCTAGACTATCCTTACCCATTTTAAAGCTGATTTTAAATGGATAATCACTTGCTAGTTTTTGTTCTAGGTCACTACTAGATAAATCAGTATCTACTGCGTTTTCGCCCTTCTCTGCACGTCCCTCCTTAGAGATGTATTCGGTTCCTAAAATATTAGCTGACATAATTGTATATCTTAGGGTTGCTCCTATTTCTCCTTGATTATATACTTTTAAACTATCAGTATAATCAGTCATACCAGGATATACATTTTGAACATTAAAAGTTACATAGTCAGATATTTGAGAATCTTCTTTAGTTAAGACAATTCTCCAAGCACGAACATGAACATCTATTTTGTTGTCTACTTGGGTATTATAAATAAACCAAGCAAAGGTATTACTTACTAATAAAACGATTAGTAAAAGTAAGTATCTTAGCTTGACTTTTTTCTTGATAACTTTTAAGACAACTTTGAAATTACTCTTTTTTGCCATCCTTTTGTTCCTCAAGTTCGTCCTCTTCTTTTTCAAATATTATTTTAACAATTTGATATGAGGCAAGGACGCCTACTACTGTGAACATTGCATAGTAAGCAATGATATTTGTCATTACTCTTCCAATAAAACTTAGAACTACGGTATGATAAGTAACTTTACCATATATTTGTGAATAATTAATTTCTGGGTCGGCAATTTCATTTGCTGTACCTTTGGTTATAAAGTAATATTTACCATCTGCTTGTCTTACATTCATAATTTTGTGGGTTACAATTAAACCGGCCATATCTAGTTTCTCTCCCAGATAAGTAACGTTATCTCCTACTTTTAATTCTTCAGCAGGAACTTTTTTAGTTACGATAATATCACCAATTTGATATTCTGGTTTCATTGAGCCAGTTGCTACACTAAAGATTCTAACTCCACCAATAGATAAGTTATTGTTAGAGAATTTTTGAACTAATATTACAAATAATATTAGACATAAGAATATTCCGAAAATCCATTTAAAGATTTTATATGTAATCATTAATGGTTTATTATTTTCTACTTTTTGTTTTATTTTTTTTATCTTTTTAAACATATTTATCACCTAAAATCAAATGTTATTATTTTACTTATTAAGCTTTGCATCTTACTGTTTAGTTTATTACTTACTTCAGCAACAGATGCTTCTTTTTTACTTTTAATGACCGCTATTTTATCACCAATAATTTTTTCAATTTCTTCAACTGGTAAATCTGAATTGATTTCCACTATTTTAGTTATCATATTATTAGTTAAGGTTTCAATAGCTTCTCTATTTTGTTCTTTTTTAAAGGTTTTATCGTCATTACCACCTAAACTATTTAATACTAAATAATTAAGTAAAAAGACATCATCAAACATTTTTTGAACGTGTTTATCTTCTTTATAAACAAGATTATTTTTAGTACTTTTATTACCGTCATCACGATATCTTGCTAAGTAATCCCATAATTTCATTGCGTATTGGAAATTAACATTTTTTAAGATTAAGTTAGTTTTCTTAATCGGAGGAATTACTTTTGCAACATGGGCTTTAGCTAATGATTTATATACTGAAGTATTAGTTAAATCGGTTATTCTAAGTTCTAATTTAGCAATTCTTTCTTCAATAGATAAATCGCCTTTAGCGCCATATGTTTTCTTAGAGTCAGCTTTACTATTCATGGAAATATCAATATTTACATTTTCAGACCCAACTCTGGCTACTCCATGATACTCACCTTTTTTATGATTTTTAGAGTATGACTGAGTAACTAATTTTCTTTTACGCATATCAATAAATATACGCATATTTTGAATTAAAGTATAAATTACTCTATTTTCATAGGTATTATAACTTTCATCTTTATTAATATTTAAGATTTTTGAAGGCTTAACATCATCTGTTACAGGATCTATTTCTTGGATAAAGTTAGTATGTTTAGAAAGGTGTTTGATACTTTCAACAGTTATTCTTCTTGCTTGTTCAACTTTAACTACTTCTTCTTCGTTAACGATAAAACGATTAGGATTTCTTAAGATATTATCTAAGTATCTAACAGTATCTTCCATGATTTCTAACCATTCGAAGTTAACATCGACTTGTTCATAGTTAGTTTGAACTTCATATTCGGATTTAACTGCACTATTAAATGCTTTAATACGAGGCATATTTTTTTCGTTATATAATGTTAAAACATTTAAATCGTTATCCATATTATCACCTTTCTATTCTTTTTGTTATTAAGCCATTTTCTTTAATCTTTGTACGTATTCAATACATTCTTTCATTTTGTTATTACCAAAGGTTTTATTTAAGAAATCGACAAAGCCATCTATTTCATCTCTGATATATGAAATATTTAACTGTTCAAATTTTCTTAAGATTTTACGTGCTATGAAGTAATCAACCCCAGATACTTCATCGCCACCACAAGCAACATAAACCGGAACAAATTTTTTCATGTGAGCTACGATACGATTACCGAAAGCAATACGGAAATGTTTAATAACATAATCGTCCATAGCATCAATTTTCTTTAAAACTTCTTCAGTCATTGCATTATTAGCAATGGCATTTTGAAATTGGGCATCTAGATAAGAATAATTAATATCTTGAGCTGGGGTATCTTCTGGTTCGAAGACTTGTCCTTTATCATTGATATCAAGTGGCATAGCACGGTCGTATACCTTATCAGTTACCATGAATGTTGAGTCATCGTTATTGATTGTTCCGATATACCAAACATTAGCAGGAATATGCAATTTACCACCAATTAAATGTTTAGGGTCACTCTTCCATGCTGATGAAACTACTTCAATAATCCATTCATCTTTGTTAGGCATTTCTAGAATTGATAGCATCTCGGCAAAGTAATATTCGACACGAGAGATGTTCATTTCATCTAGGATTACTGTATATATATCATCAGTATATCCAGCCTCATATAATTCTTTTAAAATATCGGTTTCATTAAATTTTTTGGTAAATTCATTGAAATAACCAAAAAGTTCGCTTCGATCACGCCAAGATGGTTGAACTGAAGCAACGCATGAATCGTGTTTTAAAAATTTTCCCCAAGCATAAGCAAGTGATGTTTTACCAGTACCAGAAATACCTTGTAAGATAACTAATTTAGTACTTGCTAAAGCGGAGATAAATAATCTAATCATTTCTGATGTGTAATATAAATGTAACTGGCTGGCAGCAAAGTTTCTAAATAATTCAACTAATTCTGGTAAAGTAAAGGTATTACCATAATTTTGAACTTTATAATTAGCAAATTTTATATCTACATCATTTAGTTTTGAGAATCTAATAGACGTATTTTGATCAACTGAATCTTTATCACCTTCAGTTACTTCTACAGTGTCTGATTCACCAGGTTTAAGTCCTAATTGAGATACTTTCATAGCAAGGATGTCTTCTCTTTCAGTAACTAATGATGCAACTTTGTTATTTAAAGTTGATATTTCTTCAAGCATTGATTCTTGTTCAACGATGGTTTTTCTAAATCTTAAATATTTTCTAATTAAGAAGACTATTAAGAATATTACTAAACCAATTAAAGCTACTACTATTAAAGTTCCTACGCCAAATAAGATCCATTCAGTAATAGTAAAGTCAGCTTTATAGGTATTAATTATTTTTAAGTATTCAGGAATGTTAAACATGGCTTTAATTCCATACCAGATGCCTTTAAAGATTTCAATGAATCCTGAAAAGAATTGAGATAAAAATTCATAAAAGAATTTAAAAAATGTATCCATACTTCACCTCTATAATGTAACAATTGTTGTGTTAATTGTATCTTTACTATCTATAATAATATCATAATAATCATATTTTTCGTAGATGAAAACATAAGAAAATAAAATTAATGAATCATAATCATCAATAAAGGTTTCATCTAAGACAATAGATACACTATATCCCATATTAATTATTTTATTTATTGATTCTTTATTTTTTAAGTAGTCTTTATAATAGAATCTTAAATTTATTTTATTTAATACCATATTATTTTCAAGGACTTTTAAATAACGATTTATTTTTTTAGATTTTGTAAATAAAGTTATAGGAAAGTCTACGACATAGTTTTTATTGTAATCTAAATTTATAGTATTTTTTAAGACTTCTCCTGATAATAAAAGACATGTTAGATAGAATTTATTTTCAAGAACTATTCCGGTTGTAAAAGCTTTATTAATGGCATATTCACTGTATAAAGGATTAATATTACAATTTTGTTCTAGTTCAGTTAAAAATAAATTTCTTTTTAATCTTTTAAATTTTAAATTAAATTCTTTACTATTAAATAGTTTTAAGAATTCTTTCTTTTGATTAATAAAGTTTTTTACTAGTTCAGTAAATTTTTCTTTGGTTTCTAGGTCATATGTTAGTTTAATATTTTCATCTTCAAAAAGGGTTTTTAAAAGAGTTTTTATATTTGTATATGGAAGACAATCATCGATATATAAGATATAACCAAATAATGCAAAGATGTTTTTTATTTTTTCGGTTTTTTCTTGGTTTTGAACGATTAATTCTTTAGCAACTAGTTTTAATTCTTTATTGATTCTTTCGACAAAGTTTTTTTCTTTCTCATAGATTGAATTATTATAGTATCTTACATCAATATATTTATTTATGAAGGAATCTACCATTTTTCTTTCATAGGAAGTATTTAATAAAAGACGATAATAATTTAAAAGAAAGTTTTCAACGTATTTAATATATTTTTCAATAATATTGTCCATGTTTACCTCCTATGTTTCAGCGTTAAATGTGATAATTGGTTCTTGATCAGTTCCGAATGGATAAGTATGATCTAGAGTTTTATCTTTTTTATAAAAACGAATGATATTACTACTTACGGCTTCTACTTTAAAGGTTATAGAGCTTATATAGTCTACTCCACCAACATTGGTTGTGGTGGTTGTTGCAGTTTTTAAAAGATTTGTTGTAGTATCTAAAATTATTTTATTAGGATCAAATGATAAAGTTACAATGGCAGATGCACATTTAGCTTTATTGGTATCACTTAAGGCTAGGTAAGTTTCAGATGAAATAATGTTTCCTACTGAGTAATTATCAAAGGCTTCTAATACTTTATATTGATCTAAGGCATTAGTAATTGTAAAGTTTAAATATGGTTGATAAGCCTCATCATTTATTTCGTAAGAGATCCCTTTTTTACCAACGGTAGCAATGAATTTAGCACTTAATGTTTTAACGTAAGGACTACTTGATGTAGCAACTACGTCAACAGTTACTTTTTCATTAGTATCAAAGGTTCTTTGAGGTGTTACTGATAAAACAAAATTATCGGTTAGTTCTTTAACGTAGATTACTCCAGAAGTACTATTTAAAGCACAAGTAATATCTTCTGAACATGTTACTTCAATATCATAAGTAATGTCAGCAGCACTGGTTAAGATATTATTTTTATGGTTATTAAGTTCAAACTGGATAGTAAAAGGGCTTACTCCACTCCAGTTATTTATATTATAAGTTATACCCTTCTGACTTAGTTTATCACTATTAAAGAAGAAGTTATTAGCTTCCATTAAATAATTACTTATAAATGTATAAGCATATTTAGAAAAAGTTATGCCTAGGGGCAAAGCTAAGGCAATTATAAGAAGAATTATAATTACTTTTTTCTTTGTCATAAGCACAACTCCTATCTTATGAAATTATAACACAATTAAATTTATTAAACAACCTGCTCAGCATCGATAATAACGGAAATAAGTTCAATCTTTCCTTGGTAATCATCAGGGTTATTTTTATATTGTTCCGGGAAGTTTACGACGATAGTATATTGATCCATTTCATCTTTGGTATGAGAAAAATTATAAGTATTATTAATATTAAAAACATTATAATAGACATCAGCATCTTGCCTTAAGGTGTTACTTGAAATTATATTAACAGCATCAGCTGAATATTTTTCATTTCTAATTATTTGATATGTTAAGGGTAAATTAGTAGTTGTTTCAAATTTAATTTTATATTGCATGTTAACGTTTGCTCTTTTATTGTTTTTATGGTTATAAACATTTATGGTATAGATAAATGGTTCTATTGAAGGAGTTAATCCTTTGATGGATATACTATTTTCATAGGTGCCAGTATCTACTATAAAAAAGGCAATATTAGCATCAGCATACATGTTAGCTTTTGATTCGTATTTAGAGTATGCGACATCTAATAAATTAAAGATAGCAACTAAAAAAAGAAATAATACAATTATTTTAGAGGCAAAAACAAATTTATCTTTATCAAAAATTGTAAAGAATTTTTTTGTTTTCATTTACTCCTCCTTATTTAATTTGTCATTTATTTCTTTTTGTAATTCACTTAAATCTAATCTGATTGTGTATTCTAATAATTCTTTTTCTTTGTTATTTAAATCAATATCTTTATTCTTTTTGATTAAGTCCATTTTATTATAAAGGGCTTTGATTTCTTCTTTATTAAATTTGAAATCGTGAGACTTTTTAGCAACTTGTTCTAAGTCTATTTGATCAACTTGTTTAACTAATTGTTTATTTTTAAAACCTTTATATGAGAACGCTAAATCAAATAATATTAGGGTAACAAAGATCATTACTACTACTTGAGGTGTAGTTAGAATTTTTTGCCAAATGCCGGCATTTTCATAAATTTTAATAACTTTACCAATAATAACATCTTGGGTAATAGCAACATCAATAGCGTTATTAGCATCACCTTTAGTGGTTATATAAGTATCATTAATTTTAATAATACGATGAGTTATAAAATCTTTATCTTTTTTAAAAGTTATTATATCATTTAATTTATAGTTATCTTGTTTTTTTACTAATATGACATCATTTTGACTTATGGTTGGTTCCATAGAACCGGTGGCTACATTGAATATAGAATAGCCAAATAATTCAAAATAGTTATTATTATCATTTAACATTTTTAATTTTGCAAATATTATTACAATTAATATTAAAAAAATGATAAATATTAAGATGTCGATTATAGTCTTAAAAATTTTCTTTAAAATCTTTGGCACATCTTATTCCTTCCCTCTTTATTCTGTATATGGGGTAATTGTTTCTCCTAGATATTGGGTTACTGATACTCCAACGGGTATTCTGATTTTATTATCTTCAGTGGTTCCTAGTTTAGTATCGTTTGAGTTATAATTAACATCATTATCCCATGTTAAATTTATTCTTAATGTTATTTTAGTATTTTGGTTTATTTGATTTAATGATATAGTCCCTGAATAGGTATTTGGAGCTGTTTTAATAGTCTCTGTTCCATCTAATAAGGTTACACTATACTTTATGTTATCTCCATATGATTGCTCAGTATCAAAGCTTAAATCATATCTTACTGCTACTTCAGTTCCAGTGGGATCTAAGATGATATCAAAGTAACCATTACGGCCAGGAGCTATATAACCATCAGCAATATTTTCATTTTCTTCATAAACAAAATTATCAACAGAGAATTCTTCTTTTTGATTATCTGAAATTAAAATATCACTTATTTTAATTACCCATTTACCTATCTCAGAGTTTGCTTCACCACTTGAATTTGTTTCAAATAAAGCATAACTATCGGATATTAAATAAATAGATAATATAAAAAACAAAATTACTAATAACCATAGTTTTAATTTTGTTTTCATAATGACTACTCTTCTGAAGTTTCTTTTCTAGTTTCTTTTTTTACTTCTAGAGTTATGTAATAAATTTCATATACGATTGCAAATAATGTAGGTAAAATAATTAAGAACATAAAGCCCCAACGTGATTCTAAAATGCTTAGTACTAAACCTACTTTATGCCAAACTATGGCACCATTAGCAGAACCTACAATGTTACTATAATTAACTTTAGAATTACCAAAATAATAGACATCTTCAGTGGTTCCATTACGATCTATTTGAGATATTTGACCTAAATTAATATAACTTTGAGTTTCAGTATTACCTAAATAAAAGAAAACATGATCATCTTTTTGATATCTTTTAGATAATTCTTTTTTAACAATAACTACATCATATTTTTTAAAGGTTGGTTCTAATTCTTTATTATCAACAATAAATAAAGAATAATCTCCAAAAACGCTTACTTTGTAATCGTTATAACTTATTAGGCAGATTGTTGTAAAGATTGCTAAAACGACCCAACAAGAAATTAAAACACCTTTTATAAAGTTTATTATACTCTTCATACTATCACCATGTTAATGATATCATAAATTTTTTTCTAAAACAATATTTATTATAATTTGATATTTACTTTAATGAAGAACTATCATTAATTAGTAAAGCAGTATAAAGAAATAAAACATCTTGATTATTAAATTCTATATATCTATTTAATATTTTTGGAAAAATATATCTAGTATCAATCATAGTTATCTTTTTATATCCGGAAATAAATAATGGGATTAGACTACTTCCATAAGAATCTCTAAATACTATTAATTCTTTAGTATTATCGCTTAATTCATTAGTAACAGTAATAAGTGGTGTTGCTCCAGATAAATAAATGTCATATTTATCTATCGAATTTATTTTGGTTAAATCATATACTTGAGTTGTTTGTTTTGTTTCATAATTGTATATTTTACTATTATTTATTGAATCATTAATTAAAATATTTATATCTTCATAATTATTTTTGATTGGCAATTGACCTGCATAAACACCAAGAAATTTAGTTATTTTTTCCTTTTGATAAAAATTTGATATGTTAAAATTCATCTCATGAGCAAATTTATTTGCTACATCTATTAGAGTCTCTTGTTTCCAATGCGTATCAGTTTTATAGTAATTTTCGATTGATAATGTATTAAAGATATCTATGTAGTTAGCATATAACTTATCGCATTTATCCAATAAAAGACAACGCTTTGACCTGACTCTAATGCAAACTTTGTACATAATTCTCCAAGAATATTGGCTATTAATACTTTTTTTGCTAATCCAATTGTAAATCGACGTGAGCCAATTGCAAAATCATTAAAACTATGACTACGATTATCTAATTCTTTCTCAATTGTTTCGTAACGAACAATAGGTTCCTGCAATAAGTTGAGGAAATAAAGAAATATATTTAGCTAATTTTAAAAAACTTTTTGGACTTTTACTTTGCCATGATAAACATCTATAATATAACTGATAATTTGAATGGTATAGAAGGATATTCCAATTGGTAGAGCAATTCTTAAAAGTGAAATATTAGTTTTAAATAAATTATTAATATTTTGAATAAAGAAATCGGTATATTTAAATATACTTAATAGTCCTATGTGGATAGTAAGTACAATAGTAAAAATAGTTTTACTTTTATATTTATCTATTAAAATGGCTCCGACGTATGCTACTAATATTTCTATTAGCATTAAAAATATATATTTTGGTTCACCATAGAAATAAAAAACGTTGAAAAGATAAATAATATTAAGTTTTTATATTTTTTGGGAGCAATGAAATAAAATAATAAAACTACTAGTAAAAAATAATATAAAAAGCTTATACTTGAAAATAACATGTTTGCCTCCTTATAATTAAAGCACCTTTTAGGTGCTTTTTATGATGCTGGTAATTCTGGTGGAAGTTCAATATCTTCTGTTTCTATTTCAGGTAAATTTACTCCCTTATATATTTTATTAAACATTCTTTTGATGTCTGTAACAGTTTTAATGTCACTTTCTACCCTTTTACCATTAAAGATAAAAATTAGTCCAAAAACTATAACAATAGCGGCAATTATACTACCAATTAAAATAGATTTATTTTTCATAAATCTATTTTCTATTTTTTACATTATATCATGTAAAATAAAATATCAAACAATTATTACTATTGCTTTAATTTTAATTTACAAATATTATTTTGTTATTTTATTAGGAACTTGTTTTGTTCCTTCCAACTCATTCTTTTTTTCTCTATAATAATCATAATTTCCATAGAATAATTTCATTTTTCCATCTTTAAATTCGAATGTTTTATTAGCAAACTTATTGATAAAAAATCTATCATGCGATACAAAAATGAATGTTCCATCATAATCTTCAATACTTTCTTCTAAAACTTCTTTTGTATCTATATCTATGTGATTTGTTGGCTCATCAAATATTATACAGTTTACAGATTTTTGCAACAATATAGCTAATACAAGTCGTATTTTTTCTCCTTCTGACAAACTTCCTATTTTTTTATTAACATTGTCTTGATAAAAATGATATCTATTAAGTATTCGCATTGAAGTTTCAAAATCTTTTCCGGCTTCCAGTTGAAAATAACTAATTACTTTCATATCTGGATTATCAAATTTTATAAACTGAGGTAAATATCCTATTTTCGTACTAGGCCCAACAACAATTTTGCCATCATATTTTAATTGTTGTCTGTTTAGTATAGTATTTATAAATGTTGATTTTCCACTTCCATTTGATCCAATTAACGCAACCCTATCTCCATAAGTAATATTTGCATTCACACGATCAAGAATCATACTTCCATCTTCTTTATATACTGTTAAATCTTGTACGTCGAAAACTGTTTTACTCATATTATTATCTTCTACAAAATTAATATTTAATTTTTTAGGTTTTTTAGGCTTTTTTACACCGTATTCCTTTATTTTTTGAACTTTTGCTTTTAATTGTTTTGCTCTATCGTACATGGCAGAACTCTTTGTTTGATCTGCTTTTTGTAGAAAATAACTGATTTCCTGTTCTAATTTTTTTATTTGAATTTGTTGTAATTTGTAATTGCTCATTTGTTTTTCAAATTCTTGTTCTTTTGTTTCTAAATATGATGAATAATTCATATTATATACTTTTGATTCTTCATCAGATAAATCTAGTATTTTCGTTGACATTTTGTTCAAGAAATATCTGTCATGTGAAACAATAACTATAGCTCCATTATACTGTTTTAAATAATTTTCAAGCCATTCTATTCTTTCTATATCTAAATGATTTGTTGGTTCATCTAGTAAAAATAATTCAGAATTTTGCAAAAGACATCTTGCTAGTTGCATAACTGTTTTTTCTCCACCACTCAAAGATGAAAATGGTTGAGTTAACATTTGAGATGATATTTTTAAACCATTGCAAACTTCATTTATTTTGGAATCTATCTCATATCCACCCATGTTACCAAATTCGTCAATTAAATCACAATATCTTTTTAAATTTTTTTCGTAATCTTCATTATCTGGGTCATTAATTAATAATTCATATTTTTTTATTAATTGTTCCAATTTATATAAATCATCAAATGCATCTCTTAAATATTCATATACTGTTCTATTATCATTTTCTTCTTGAACTTGTTTTAAGTATGAAACTCTTGTATTCTTTTTTATACTTATGCTACCACTATCACACTTTTCAACTCCAGCTATTATTTTTATAAGTGTTGATTTTCCACATCCGTTTGGTCCAACAATTGAAAGTATTTCTCCAGAATTAAGGCTAAACGATACATCTTTTAGTATACTTCCATATCCAAAATTTTTTGATACTTTATTTGCACTCAATAATAACATTTTATTACTCTTCTCCTTTTTCTGTGTATACTACAACTTTTATTAACTTTTTTCAAGATATTTCTTTAATTCTATAATTCCCATAATCAGCACATTAAGTTCTACAGCAAAGTTTATTCTTATAATTTTTTCTTCATTGTTGGGATACATTATAGAATTTCCACATATAACTTTTATATTGGCTTTGTTAAATAACTCATCAAATAGTTCATAATAATTTTTATTACTTTTTATTGACAACAACGAAAAGTATCCTGATTCAATATCTTCGAGATTTGAAACAAATGATAGCTTCGATGTGTCGTGTAGTGCGAAATTATAATCTTCTTTCGAAATATACTTTTTCATTATTTTAATATATTTATCTTTTGATATTAATTTAAATGTTGATTTTGTTTCTATTCCTTCAATCAAATACTTTAATATTTCAAAATTATACATATATTTAATTTTTAAATTCGAAAAATATTTTTTATATTGTTTTTTGTTATTGACATTAAACGCTGATACTAATGATTGAATATTGATAATTGATAATGAATCCATTTGATGATATATTTTATTTTGAATCATATTCGATATTTTATTGTTTGATACAATTAAGCCAGATCGTATTGAAGCTAAATTATATGATTTCGATATACCAAATAATGATATAGTGTTATTAAAATACGATTCAATGGATGAAAATGGTTTGGGCATTTTCGAGTTATCAAAAGTTAAATCTCTATAAATCATATCATCGATTACATAGAAGCCATATTTTAATGATAATTCACCTATTTTCTTTATTATATCAGTATCCTTAGCACTCATCACTTTTCCAGTCGGATTATGTGGATTCATGTTATAAAAAAATTTTATTTTAAAATCTTTGTTTTGACTATTAAATTTTTTTAATTTTTTTTCAAAGTCTTCTATGTTTATAAGCCAGTTATCATCTTCTTTAAGTGTCAATGGAATCACTTTTAATCCATATCGTTCTGGAATAAAATCGAATAATCCATAATTAGGTGATGGAATAATAATGCCATCGCCACTTTTTCCTAAACAGTCAAATATTAAATTAAATGCATGGGTTGTCGAATAAGTAAAAGTTATATTATCTTCATTAGCATTTATGCCTATATTTTTTAGGTAATCACTAATTATTGTTTTATCTTTTTTATTTCCATTACTTAACTGGTATTCAAACAAATCTTTTCTCTTCAATGTTCTTTTTAAATGTTTTATAATCGGTGGATAGGGTTTGTAATTAATTGGATCTCCAGACATAAAATTAAATTTATTTTCATTTGGTAAGTATTTTTCTTGATTAATATAATCATACATTTTTTTCAATTCTAATACTTCTTGTGAATAATCGTAATTTCCTAAATCAATTAATAATTTTTTTGTACTTTTATTTACCATAATAATTTACCTTTATTCATTTCTACCTTTAACTGCTTTATTATATAGATATATATATTTGCTTTTTAAAATTGGTATAATATTTGCGTTATTATAACATATTTTGATAATGTTTTGATAAATTTTTTCTTTTTGTGTTTTTTCATATTTATTGCATAGTTTATTATATTTTTTTCCATTTACTATTCTAAAATATTTTGATAAATAAAAATATTCATCATAAAAAAATGGCGAAAAAATAATGTCAATATATATATCGCAATCATTTGGTTCACATAGATTATATTGGCAGAGTTCTGTATTTATGTTATTTTTTGTCAATTGATTTTTTATTGTATTTGCAATAATTCCATTTGGATAAAATTCGGTATAACCAAGTTTAATATTTTGTGTATATGTTAAATTTTTTTGCTTTTTTACGTTATAATTTATATTTATACTGGCTCCATTATTTAAACAAAAATCATTTTTGATAATGAACATATTATTAAGTTTTTTATTAATTTTATTTTTATCAATAATATGAGCAATATATTGTCTAAATTTTTTGTGTTTTTTTAACATTAAATTAGGACTAAATTTCAAAACAAACATTAAATTTGATTCTTTTATTTCTGGCTGTAATTCTTTTACAAGTTCTAAGGGAAATGTAGTTATGTTTGTTACTTGAATTTCATTATTTAAAAATGCTTTTATATCTTCATGATTTTCATATTTTTTAAATTCTAATGTATTTTCTTTTTGGAGAATAGACAAATTAAAATATTTATTTCTTTTTAAAATTATAGTATTCTCGCTAATATTATCTATATAATATTGCCCACAATTTAATTTGTTTTTAAATGGTGAAAATGAATAATATGTTAATTTATGTAAAAAAAATATATCTTTTCTTTTAAGCGTTATAACTAATTTGTTATTTACTAAATTAATTTTCTTTATATTCTCAATTAAATATTTGGGGTAAGTAATACTGTTCATTATTTTAACAAAAGTTTCATAATAATCTTCGATAGTAGCATATGTTCCATTATTATATCTAATATTATCATTTAAATCTATACAATAGGTCTTTCCTTTTACGATAATATTTTTACATGCCAATTTTTCAAGTTTTCCATTGTTATATCTGAATAGTGGGCACATAATAAATGGATATATATAAGAACTAACAAAGTCGTTTGCAGATAATGGATTTGCAGATAATGGCATATGATCAATTGCAATTTTAATCATGTTTTGTTCCTTTAAAATTTATATTAATTGATTTATTTAAACTTTTGACATATTTTTTTTCGTTCATCATGTACATTATTATATCCCATGCCATATAATTTGATATTATACTATTCGTTACTCCAAATGAACTTTTACAAGGAAAATAATAATTAATTTTATCTAATGTAGAATTAATTTGTTTTAAATAATTTATTTTGCCAATAGAACTATCTAATAATGGTCCATAGCTACCTTCTTCAATTCCTACTCCGCCAAATATACAAGGAACTTTTAATTTAAGTGATGATTCAACTATATATTTTTGTAAGTAACAAGGGGGTGTGTCTGCAGAATTAACTATAAAATCTATTTTATCATTTTTTACTATTTCATTAATTTGATTACTAGTTTCTATTTTCATATTATATATTTTTATTTTTGCATTACTATTTTTTGAGAGAATGTAGTTTTTAAACAATTCGACTTTATATAGTCCAACATCATTTTCTTTATAAATAAATTGCCTATTTAAATTTGATAAATCAACTTTATCAAAATCTACGATACTAAAATTTTCTACTCCTACTGAAATTAATTGATCGATTATTATAGATGCTATTCCCCCTACACCAATAAATAATACTTTTTTATCAATTATACTTTTAAATGTTTTTTTACCGAAAAAATTATAAGCAAATAATTCGTTTCTTTCATATTTTGTTTTATATGAATCTTTTATATTAAAATTTGCTTCAATAATTATTTTGTTTTTATATAATGTTGAAAATAATTCTTCTGAAATAGAATTTTTTTCAAAAATTGTATATTTTTTACAGAGATTTGTAAGAGAATTATAGTCACTATTATCTAATTTTAATCTAGGACATTTTTTTGCTTCAACTAATATTTCATTATTCTTTAAAAATATTATTTTTTTACTATCATTTAATATATATTTTTTCATTTTCTACCACCCCTAAAAAACCGTCTTTATATAGTTGTAATAATAACTCTTTATCTATCTTTGATATTTGTTGATTTTCAATAAAAGTTTTTGAAAAATCTATTTTTTTTATCATTTTATATGTTTTGTTATTTATGATACAATTATTTTTTCCAATTAATAAATATTTGTTAATGGCAACTTTTTTTATTTCTGCAATTTGTGTTTTAATGTAAAAATTGTATATTTTTTGCCATTCTTTTTCTAAAATATAAAAATATAATAAGTCAGCATTCCCATTTTCCATGATTCCATCTTCACATTTACATCCACCGGCGCATTGGACAAAGTAAGAACAATTTTTACATTTTATTGATAAATTGTTAATATGTTTATTTAAGATATTGTTATTTTTTCTCCATATTTTTTTGAATCTTGTGTTCAAAACATTTCCTATTACTTGATTCGAATTTGCACAAATTTTGACATCTCCGTTAATATCTATTGCACAGAAATTAATACCAGCAGTACAACAAGAGGTTAAATAAGTTGCATTATCATTTAATGCACAAGGCACTAAACAATGTCCTATCTCTATTTTGTAGCCTTTATTTATGAGCTTATCTATTGTTTGAATCATTGGTTTGATATAAGAAAAATCATGATTTTTTTCATTACCAATTATATATGCTCTAGTAATCGTTAATAAAAGATTATATTTTTTACACAATTTAGCTACGCTTTCTATATTTTCTTTAGTTGCATTTTCTTTTGAAGCTGTAAAACACATATCTAAGATTATTTCAGGAAATTCTTTTTTTAGCATTTCAATTCCTGAAATTATTTTTTCATAGCTATGTTTATTTTCAACAATTGTGTTATGAAAACTTTCTGTTCCATGGATGGATATTGATAAACAATCAATATATTTTAAGATTTGTTTTGCAGATTTTTTTTCAAGCAAGTACCCATTTGTTATAACAAGTTGACAAAACCCTAACTCTTTTCCATATTTTACTATTTCTAAAAACTTAGTGTGTAAAAATGGTTCTCCTCCTGTATAAAATATTCTTAGTACTCCATTTCTCTTTAGTTTATTTAAAATTATTTTCATATCCTCTATAGATATTTCTTCATTACAAGAATCTCCTTGAGAGCAAAAATGGCATTTAAACAGACATTTGGATGTTATTTTTATAAAAACTGTTACTGGAAATTTATTGTTTACATATTTGTATTTTTTATTTATGATTGATAAGTTATAATTCATTTTTTTCAACTATCTCCAGTAATTTTTTATAATATTTAGAAAGATAAATTTCATAAAATGTATCCATGAAATCTTCATTAAGATTATTTTCATTTAATATTTGTTTTAATTTTTCATCTCTTTTTTCAAAATAATCCGGACCATTTCCGCCCATATCCCATATAATTTGGTAACTTTCGTCTTTTATTTTTGAAACTATGTGTAAGAATTTTTGGATTTTTATTAATTTTTCATTTTTAAATAAAGTATTTCCAAATAAATCATTATATGTTTTTCCTTCATTATCTAATAATTGTAATGATTGAACATAAGATTCATACATGGGATAACCAAATGGGATTATTCCATCTAGTAGTTCATTTATTGATGCAATTATTTCATCGATAAAAATATTTAATATTATGTCTTTTGATGCCTTTTTATATGTTAAATATTGTTTTGCTATATTAATTAAGTCTGACTGAATTTTAGTTAAAGATAATTCATTAAAGCTTTTTGAACAATTTTTTACTCTTTCATAATATTTTGAAAAATAAGGTAATTTATGAAAACGATTTACTTCTTTAATCCATAAGTATTTATTTTCATCTGATGAAAATATCGGTACTTGACCAAATGTTTTTCTAACAAATATTTCAATTTCATTAATCTCTGAACTATTTAATCTATCCGGTTTATGAACATATATTCCACCATATGTATTTTCAATAAATATTTTTGTTTTATCTAGCATAAATTCAATGTAATTATCAAAACAATCAAGTTCTCCAAAGTTTAATTTATATTCTTTTGATACTAACATATTTTCTTTTCCGATAGAAATTGAGTTATTATTAGCGTCTAACTTGATTAGAGTTCCGGTTTTAAATTTTGTTGTTGCATTATCATAGCCTACAATACAAGGAATGTTTAATTCTCTTGACACGATTGCAGCATGACATAAAGCTGAACCTGTATTTGTGATTATTCCTTTTGCTTTTTTCATTGCTGGTAGGTAATATGTTTCAGTATAATCACAAACTAAAATTTTATTTTCAGGAAAGTTTTCTATTTCATGTTTTACTTGTTCATAATCTGAATCCGAATCAATTACATATGTTTCAGATTCAACACATCCTCTTGATGCAACTATTGTATTTGTATGATCACTGTCACTACTCTTTTCAATAAATACTTCTTTTGTTACGGGTCTTGCTTGTAATAGATATGCTATATTATTTTCATCTATACACCACTCTATATCTAGATTTTTATCATAGTTATTAATTGCTTTAGTTATCGAATTGCATAGTTCTTCAAAACCATTAAAGTTTATTAAACTTCCTTCTAATCTAGCATGGTTATAATCTAATTTATCATCTTTATATTTAACAATTATTCTATTTGAATTTGATTTGCCACTAACTAATGTTTCTCCGATTCCTTGAACATATTCAAACATAGCACATCTTTTACCAGAAAAATCAATAGCATTGGTAAAACATATACCAGATATTCTAGGATTTATCATTTTTTGCACTACGACATTCATCTTGAATTTGTTGTTTGAATAATTCTTGGTTTTATCAGTATTAGCACTATCATTTACTTTTTTAATAGCTTTTGTAACATCATTAATATCATTTTTGACATTTAATACAGTTTCAAAAATTCCAGCAAATGATTTTATATTACCGTCTTCATCTGATGCTGATGATCTAACCGCTAATTTGTCATTTTTAGCAAATTCTTTTAATTTGTTTTCTAATTCAGAAATATTTTCATTTGATAGTGATTGTGAGTCTTCGATAACAAATCCTTCAGGTATATTTATACCTGCTTGAATTAGTTTATATAATCCATAGGCTTTTCCACCGCAATTATTCTTTGCTTCTTTTAATTCAATTATTTTCATTACTTCTCCTATTATAATATGCAAAAAAGCATTTTTTAAATGCTTTTTTTGTTAGCTTCTATGTACACAGCAGCTTGCTAAAAGTTGTTTATCAGTTAAATCACTTTTTTTTCTGAAAACTCTTTTTAAAAATTTAACCATACAAGTACCTCCTAATAATTTTATTAATTATTATATATCACATTTAATTATTGCTTGTCAATTTTTTGCTATTAAATCAAAAAAATTATAGTTATATTAAGATAATTTTTATGAATTTTTTATTAGTTCTTCCATTAAAACTGTTAGATAATCTCTTATTTCAGGATCAACATTTTTCATATTTGTATAGAAGTTTTTGATATCATTAAATGAGATGGAAGTAAAATCACTTGAGTATTCTTTTTCAAAACTTTTAAAGCTTGTTTCAATGGTTTTTTTAAGTTTTTCTTTATCAAGGGTTTCTAGTCCATCTGAAGTATTTTTATGAAATTGTTTACTGATAGTTGATAATTTGCCTTCAACGAAGTATTGTCCAAATAGTTTCCATGAGGTTGGATAATGTTCATCAAAAGCATATTCATTACTTGAAACAACTTTATAGTTATCATTATAAAGTATAGTTCCAATAACTGATCCGGTAGGAATGACATTTAAAAGTTTGGACTTTAATCTTTTAAATTTTTTACTTTCATACTCTTGTTTTTTAAATCCTGGTCCATCAAAATTACAAACTTCTTTTATTTTATTAAATTTTGAATCGGATAGTTCCATAGTACTTGCCATTGCTAGATTACCACCTTTAGAGTGTCCAACTACATAAATATCTTTATCTATAAAAGTTATATTATCATTTAGATATTTAATGGCTAAATTTTGAGTATAGGTTGGATACTCATACATAAGTCTAAAGTTTTCAAGCCAGCCAATTAAGGAACGATCTGTACCTTTAAAACTAATGATTTTTTCTTTATCAGTTTTGATGATACAAGCACCAAATTGAGAGTCTTCATTTTTAACATTAATAAAGTTAGAAATAGTGATATTTTTATATCTTTTACTGTTTTTAATAATATTTAATATTTCAACTGCTTTAGTAGCTGTAAAACCACGAATATCTGTTTCATTTTTGGTAGTATAATCACATAACTCTTTTAAGCTTTTATTATCTTTAAATGATGGAATTGGTAAATAAACTATAATAGCAGCCATTAAATTATCAATATTATTCCATTTAACTTCATTTAATGAAGCATCACTATAAAATTTTAAGTAATCGATTATTGTATACATTAAAACACCTCTTATTTATTAATTCTTTTTTTAATTGGGATAATTCTATTAACTTTCTTTTTATATTCTTCGTATTCAGAACCAAATACTTCTTTAAGCCATTTTTCTTCAGTTAAAATCATTAACACAGTTAGAAATAAATAATATAATACTGGTAAAATTAAAAGAAAATAATTATTAGCTATTAAAATTAAACCTAAAGATAGAATGGTAAATGCTGAATAGATGGGATTTCTTGTATAGCTATAGATACCGGTAGTTAATAGTTTATTTTTAATGATATATTTATCAATATTATCTTTAATAACAGCTTTACACCACATATAAATAGATACTATTATTAGGATTATTCCAAGCATAATTATAGATGTTGATAGTTCTTTAATGTTATAACTAGGAATGTAGTTTAAATAAGATAAAAATATAAATATTATTGTAGTTATTAAAATTATTGAAACATATAATGGTCCTACTCCATACATTGGTAAATGTTTTTTAGTTTGTTTTGTCATAATTATTTACTTCACTTTCATAATTTATTAATTCTAATCTTAATTTATCACATACTTTAAGTTTAGTTTTTTTTCTTATATAATTATATCATAAAAAATACCTAGAATTAATATTCTAAGTATTTTTTTAATGGATACTACCGATAATTATAGATTTAAAGTTTCTTTTGTATAAATCCCAGATATTAGCTTTAGGAATATTTTCTTTAACTGTAATATTTAATCTTTTAATAATTGTTCCTTGTTCGGTTAGTTCTAGGGTACCTACTTTATCACCTTTTTTAAGAGGTGCTTTTACTTTATCGGTTACAATATTAAAGCTATATTCTTTATTATCATTAATGGATTCTAGATTTGTAGCATCTTCTAATATGGTGATGTCTGCAAGTTCTTTTTTACCATTTTGAACTTCAATGGTTCCTAGTTTTTGATCTTTTTTTAAGATAGTTTTAATTTTATAGTTGGAAAAGCCATAGTTTAATAAGCTAATAGTTTCTGAATTTCTAACTTGACTTGATGGTTCTTTCATAACAACACTTATTAATCGCATATCATTTCTTTTAGCTGTTGATGTTAGACAGTAACCTGCTGTCTTAGTAAAGCCTGTTTTTAAGCCATCTAAGCCAGTATAATATTTGATTAGTTTATTGGTATTGACCATCCAGGTTGAAGTGCCATTAGGCTTGTTTAAATAGGCTTCATAGGTACTGGTATATTTAAGTATTTGTTCATGTTTAAGAAGTTCTCTAGCTATTAATGACATATCATAAGCGGTTGAATAATGTCCTTCTTCATCTAAGCCATGGACGTTTTTAAAATTAGTGTTTTTACATCCTAGTTCTTTAGCTCTGGAGTTCATTCTAGATACAAAGTTAGCAGTTGTACCGGAAATAGCTTCAGCCATCGCAACAGCACTATCATTAGCTGAGGCAATGGCAATTGATTTAATTAATTCTTCAGCTTTCATTTCCGTATTAGGGTCTAAAAACACTTGGGATCCACCCATAGATGAAGCATTAGTGCTGATGGAGATATTATCATCTAAATTTATTTTACCTTCTTCAACTGCTTCCATAATAAGTAAAAGAGTCATAATCTTAGTCATAGATGCTGGTGCTAGTTTTTCATCTATTTTTTTACTATAAAGGATTTTTCCAGTAGAATATTCAATTAAGATACCTGATTCAGCATTAGGAGTTAGATCTTCAGCTTTAACAAAGATTGGAAATAGTAAAAGAATAAATAACATTATTTTTTTCATTTAATTAATCACCTAAATAATATTATTCTAAAAATATAAAAAAAGAATTAGATTAATTCTAATGGGCGTATGTTCCATGAATTTTTTCTAATTCTTCTTCTGATAGATTATCTATTGTCCAAGTATCATTTACTTTAGTTAAATTAAATACAATAGTATAAGTTACTTTATCTTTAGTATTGGTTAATTCTTTAATTTTATATTCTAATACTTTATTATTATCGAAAATACCATTAGTATTAAATTCGTCTTGATGATTTGTTATGTAAGTGCTTACTTCAGTTTGAGTTTTATAATAATCATATACTTCTATTTGTGCAGTTACTTCTGCAGTATTTCCATCAATTTTTTCATCTTTTATTTCATATTTTAAATCTCGATATTGTTTTAAAAATACTTCTTTGTATTTATCTTGATATGCGAGGTCTATTTCTTCACTTTTAACATAATCATCTAATTCTTTACTTACTGATTCAGAATTATTTTGATATTTCATTAAGAGTGATTCAACTTTTTTAGTTGGGGTATTATTAAATTCGCACCCAAAAAGAATTAAACTAAATAATAATAAACTAAAGACTAATATTTTATTTTTCATTTTCTCTCCTTTGTATTATTATGTAGTTTTTATTTTTTATTATACAAAAAAAGAGAAATTAAATTTCTCCTTCTAAAACTAAATCATTGAATTTAGTAACAAAGATAGCTGCTAATTGATTATATGTTAATTCATCAGCTACTGTTTCTAAATATGTAGTCCCCTCTTCTACAATTTCTTCAAATATTTGTGATTCTTCTAATGGTGTATTGTCTTCTTTTAGCTTTGTTGCTAAGAAGTATGTTTTACCATCTTGTTCAGTTTTATCTACAAGATAGTATCTTTCATTTCCATCTAAAGTTACAATTGTGTCAACTTTCATTATAAATGTCTCCCTTCATTATTCTTTGTGGTTTGATAACCCTCATTTTGGATTGCATTAACTCTTCTTAGAAATTCTTCAGTAGCATAAGCATCGGTTGATTTTTGTTTTGCTGTCATACTATATAAAGCATTTTCAGCAGCTTTTTGCTCTTTTGATTGATAACTACTTTCATGTTTTTCTTTCATTTCATCAAGTATTCTGCGAGTTTCTGCATAATCTCTCCATTTTTTCTCTTCAGCTGCTTCATATGCAGCTCTCATCTCTTCTTCACTCATGGAAGGAGTTGATTCTTCTTGAAAATTAGTTTTATATTCGGCAAGATCATCTTTTATATTTTGAAATTTTTTAAAAATACCATATATTGCATCGGATACTAGCTCGCAGAAAAGACTTGTTTCGCGATGTTTAACAACAGCACTATAACCTAAAGCAAGTGCCCACAATGCTATTTTCATAGTACCTGGGCAAACAATTATTACTGAGCCAATTGCTGTTGCGTAAAGTCCAACTTTAACTTTTTGAAATACTTCTTCTTTTTCTAAAAGAACTTCTTTTGCTTCTTTAGTATCAGTTACTTTATATCTAGCCATTTATCCTCCTATATGATCCATTGATTTTCTTTTTCTTCTGGTGCATTTTCTTCTTGACGTGCTGCTTCAGCTTGCATTTCCTTAGCTTCTTTTAATTCTTCTTCAGAAGCTCCTTGAGCTTGAGCTTTATCCACAATGTTTTGAGCAATGTCAGCAAATTTACCTTTAATTGTTTTTCCAGCTTTAGATGTAATTAATGACCACATTGATGCAATTCTTACTCTTAATGGTGTTCTTTCATTATTAGCAATGCCAGCAATTGCTCCTACTCTAGCTTGTTGTTCAGTTTGTTTATCTGTTGTTTCTTCTGTAGCAGTTACAGCTTTTTTGCCATGAACTTGTTCATAAGTTTCATCGAATGATGCTTGATATGCTGCTTTTTCTTCAGCACTAAAGAAAGCATCTTTTTCGGCAGTATTTTCAGCTTCATTTAACATATCTGAAACTGATTGTTTTTGTTCTTCAACAACTGGTTCATTTTCTGGTGTTTGTTGTTCGCTTACTTGTGCTTGTTGTTCATTTTCTGGT
>JALFTB010000034.1:0-15937 GCA_022779465.1 bacterium | reverse complement strand
TCTTATTTTATTTGCAAGTAATTCCATAACTTTCACCTATAAATATTATATATTAAATTTGATTAATTTAAAAGATAAATGTATAATTAAAATAGGTGAAAAAACATGAATGATAGACTTATAAATGATTTTAAAAATTATTTAGAATTAGAACGTAATTATAGTAATAATACTAGTTTATCTTATGTTAAAGATGTTACTTTATTTAGTGATTTTATTAAGAAAAATTTATTATTAGTCGATAAAAAAGATATTGAAAAATATATTAGAAGTTTAAATAAGAGTTCTAAGACTATTTCTCATGTCATTAGTTCTTTAAAGTCTTTTTATAATTATTATATGAGAATGGGTAATATTAAGAGTAATCCTACTGATGAAATTGATAGACCTAAAATAGAAAAGAAGATACCAGAATTTTTAACTTTAGAAGAGGTATCTAGTTTACTTAATTTTGAGGTTAATAATGAATTTGAAGCACGTAATAAAGCAATACTTGAACTATTATATTCTTCTGGACTTAGAATAAGTGAACTTACTAGTTTAGAACTATCTAATATTGATTTAGATGAATGTTTAGTTAGAGTAATGGGTAAGGGGAGTAAAGAGAGAATTGTCCCTTTAGGAGATTATGCGATTGATGCTTTAAAGGAATATATTTATTTTTATAGACCAATGCTTAATAAAAATAATAGTAGTTATGTTTTTCTTAATAATAGAGGTGGAGTATTATCCAGACAATTTATATTTAAAGTTATTAAAGAAGAATGCATAAAAAAAGGTATAAGAAAGAATGTTTCTCCTCATACCTTAAGACATACATTTGCAACTCATTTACTTAAAAATGGTGCAGATTTAAGAATAATACAAGAACTTTTAGGTCATGAAAATTTATCTACTACTCAAATATATACTCATTTGACTAATGATAAATTAAAACATGACTATGAAGATTATTTTCCTAGAAATTAACTATTTACTTCTAGCGTTTGAACGTGCTTGATTTCTAGCATTAGTATTTTCTCTAGCTTTGTTTGAATTTTTAGCTCTACTCATAATTTACCTCCTAATTATATTGTGGTTATTTTTATGGAAAAAAATATGGAAAAATTTGGATATTATTGTTATAATTATATATAGTAAAG
This sequence comes from bacterium, assembly GCA_022779465.1. Lineage (GTDB taxonomy): Bacteria > Bacillota_I > Bacilli_A > RF39 > UBA660 > CAG-533. Next base: position 14,795 of record JALFTB010000034.1, on the reverse strand, counting down.
GTAGTGTGTTATGAGTGATAAGAATAATAAAATATTATATGGAGTTATTGCTATTTTAGGATGTGTATTAGGAGTTTTAATTTATTTTACATTTAATAATAAAACTTTAAAAAATACTGGAGATGAAACTAGAACTGTAATGGTTTACATGGTTGGTTCTAATTTAGAAACGCAGTTAGCTTTAGGCAGTCAAGACTTTGAGGGAATAAGTAAAAAGTTAGATTTTAGTAAATTAAAAGTGGTTTTTATAGCTGGTGGCGCTAAAATTTGGTCTAATAAAAAGATAGATGCTAATGAAACTTCAATATATGAGTATAATCAAGATGGTGTAGTTAAAGTTAAACAACAAGAATTACTTAATATGGGAGATCCAAATGTATTAGTTAATTTTATTAATTATGCTTATGATAATTATAAAAGTGATAAATATGATTTAATTATATGGAATCATGGTGGAGCTATTTTTGGTAGTGAAAATGATGATTTATCTGGTGATTTTCTTAGTTTAACAGAAATGAAAGACGCAATGTCTAAGACTAAATTTAATAAAGATAATAAAATAGAAACTTTAATATTTAGAACATGTTTAAATGGAACAATTGAACTTGCTAATGTATTTAAAGATTATGCTAAATATATGGTTGCTTCTGAAGAAATTACATATGGTTTTAAAGATTATTTTGGTAATAGTAGTACATTTAAATTTTTAAATGATGCTGATTTAGGAGCTAATGGTTATGATTTTGGTTTAAAATTCATTGATAATTATAGAGAAATAATGAGAGCTAAAACCGGATTAACTGAATATTATTCTACTTATTCAATTATTGATTTAAGTAAAATAGATGAGCTTAATAGTGATATAAATAATTTCTTTAAAGGCATTGATTTAAATAATAGTTTTAGTGATATAGCTAGATTAAGAGCAAATATGTATCAATATGGATTTAGTTCTTCAGAAAGTTCATTCTTTGATTCAGTAGACTTATATAATTTAGTTAATGGACTTAAATATTTAAATGAAGATGCTGGTAATAAGTTATTAAAAACTTTAGATGATGCAGTTTTATATAACTGGGCTAGTAATGCAAATTCTAGAGGATTAAGTATTTATTTACCTTATAATGCTGATAGTAAGATTGCTTTATATGGTATTACAATTTTTAAAGATATAACAGAATTAAATGATTATTTTGATTTTATTAAGAATTTTTATACTTTAAAACTTAATAGTAATTACTCACTTAATTTTAGTAAGAATGCTACTTTAGCTAATAGTGAGAATAACAATTATGATTTTGGTCTAGAACTTACTGATGATCAATTAAAGAGTTATGCTAAAGCAGAATTTATTGTTTTTAGAGATAATAAGGATGGTTATTATTTACCTGTTTATAAGGGTAAAAGTACTAAATTAGATGGTAAAATGATTACGGCAAGTATTAAGGGTAAACAAATTAAAGTAGTTTCTACTAAAGATAAGAGTGAAAACATTGTTACTTCAATTGAATTAGATGAAGATGAAGATAAATATTATTATAGTGTTGTGGCAGTTTTAGAAAATTTTAGTAGTGATAATTTAAGTGAATTTGTTTATGATCCAGCGAGAGTAAGATTATCAAGAGATAAGAAAACTAATAAGATTGAAATAGATAGTATTATTTTACTTAAAGATGAGAATAAACAGGGTGAAAATCAAATGATTGTACCAAATAATACATTAGTTGATTTAAAAGATTATACACATATTGTTATAGCTAGTAGTAGTTATAAAATATTAGATAAAAATGGTAATTATACTGAAAGCTGGGAAAGTGATAAAGTTATTAAAGGATTTGAAGAAGAAGTAGATAAATTAGAATTTAAAGATGAAACTTTTAATGATGGATATGATTATTATGCAGTCTTTAAGATTTTTGATTTATCTGGTAAATATACTTATTCAAAATTAATTAAAATGAATTAGGGAAGGAAGAAATAAAATGTTTTGTAAGAAATGTGGAAATCAAATTAATCCAGGGGAAAATTTTTGTGGCAAATGTGGTGAAAGGGTAGTTAATAATCAAACTAGTCCTTCACCTTTACCTAATGATACTAGTAATGGTGTTAATCCTACTGTAATGCCAAGTACTAATGATAGTGTTAATCCTACTTTAGTAGGTACGCCTAATGTAAGTACGGTTAATCAAGAAAGTACTGAAGTAAGTAATTCTACTACTTTAGAACAAAAACCTAAAAATAATAATGTTGTTTTATTTGTTATTATTGGTGTATTGTGTGCATTAATTGCTTATTTTGGAGTTAATTTATTATTTAAAAAAATTAATAGTAGTAGTAATAATAAACCTTCAACTACTAAAATAGTTGATAAGAATCATTATGATGATAATTCAACAACTACAACAACAACTATGCCAGTAACTACTAAGAATAGTAATAGTGGTAATGTTAATTTAAGTGATTTGTTCTGTAATGCTTTTAAAATTAATGATACAGTTATTAAGTTGCCAGCTTCATATGATAGTTTTAAAGCTTTGGGTTTTGAACTTCCTAGTGATAAAATAAATAATGTAATTAATCCAAATAGTGCAACTACGGTGACTTTAACTGATAAAAATAGTAATAGATTAATCGCTATTTTTGCTAATACAACAAGTGAAATTGTTAAAATAGTTGATTCTAAGATTACTTATATAACTATTAAATCTAGTACAAGTGTTAAATATACTTTACCTGGTAATTTAACTTTTGATGCGACAGCTGATCAAGTTAGAAATACTTTTAAAAATTATAAACCAATATATGATAAAGCTGTGGTAAAAGGTTCTGATAGTATTCAATATAGAAGTGATGACGGAAATAGATATCGTGTTGATTTTAATTTTTATAATAATAAGTTATATGAAGTAAGTATAGTATATTTATTTTAGAACTTTTAACAGAATTATGATTATTGTAAATAGAAGACCTTATGGTCTTTTTTTAGTTATATTTTAAAGATAAGCTAATATATTTATATTATGAATAGAGAAATTATTATTCCTTTTATTATTAGTTTAATGGCAGGTTTATCAACTTTAATTGGTTGTTTCTTTTTGGTTATTAAACCAAAGAATGTTTGTAAGTTTATTGGGATTAGTTTAGCTTTTTCTGCTACGATTATGATTCTTATTTCGATATTCGAATTAATACCTGAAGGTTTTTATTATACTGTTAAGTCTAATGGTTTATTATTAGGTATTTTTATGCTTATTTTAATGATTTTAATTGGTTATCTATTAAATACTTGTATAAATAAGAAAATAGCAGAGAAGGGGTTTAATTCGTCTAATTTATATAGAGTAGGGATACTTAGTATGATTGCTTTAATGATCCATAATTTACCTGAAGGTATTTTAACTTTTTTATCATCATCAGTAGATATAAAATTAGGTTTAAAATTAAGTATAGCAATTATGCTTCATAATATACCTGAAGGAATTGCGATTGCCGTGCCGATCTACTACTCTACTGGTTCGAGAGGGAAGGCGGTTATCAATACTTTAATAAGTGGTTTATCAGAACCAATAGGTGCATTACTTGCTTATTTATTTTTATATAAATATATGTCTAATTTTTTAATTAGTATAATATTATTGTTTGTAGCTGGAATCATGATTTCAATAAGTATTAATGATATATTTGATGAAGCTAGAAAATATTCAAATAAATATATTTTAATAGGATTTATCTTAGGTGTTATTATGATAGTGGTGACACAATTTGTTTTATAATAAAATAAAAATATATCTTATTGGTTATAGATATATTTTTTATATGTTTAATAGTGGAGTAACTTATCTTTTATAGTAGTTTTAAAAATATATGTTAGTTAACATAATATATATTATAGGAAGTTAAATATTTTGATTAAATAACTGGTTAATTGTCTGTCTTAAGTAATTTTATATTTTTATTATAGTTATCAATTATGCTTATTTACTTACTATCTTATGTTATATGAATCTTTTATATTTGAATTTTGTTTTACTAACTAATTAATTATGTTTTTTATATTTATGATTTAATTGTTTATTAATCGTTATTTGTTAATTAGATTATAATTTGTTCATCTATTATTAATTATTAATTGTTATAGAATCTTTTATAGACAAAAAATAACCCCTCCTACTCTTTAGAAATATTTAAAGTAGGGGGAGTGTTAAATTTTTTTAAACACCACGTGATTCGATTTCAGCAATTTTTTCGAATACTTCAGCAGCATTTGATGTATTTATTTCATTATATCCAAGTTCTCTTAAGGCTTGTATCTTAATAGTGTTAAGTTGTTGAGTACGTGATAATTTTTCTTCGTTACGAGCTTCAATTTCTTCGACAAAACGACGATGTGATTCGATAACCTTACTTTTTGATGCGGTTCCACTATTATATAAATTAAATGCTGAATGGACTATTCCTTCAAACATAAATTGTTTATCTTCATTAAATTTAAAGACATTTGGATTAGTAAATCCAGTGGCTTTAGACATATATGCTAAAAGATATTTTATTTCTGGAACATTATCAATTGATTGTAATAGATGATACATGTATAGAAGTGCATAGTAATTTTCTTCATGATTATCTCCATCTACTAATTTATCTTTGATTAAAAAGGTTATATCCCCTACTAATTGTTGTTCTTCTTTTTTAAGTCCTTTAAGATCTAAAAATTCTCCTTGTGTATTATCTTTTAGTCCTTTATTTAAACGATCTTCAACAGCTAGTAAATATTCGGTATTAACTTTAATATTTTTAATTGTTTCTTCATCACCATCTTCAATATCTAATAATTTAAATAAAGATATTTTCTTTTCTTTTGGCCATTTTGATAAACTTGGTAATTCTAGGTAATTATATACCATTTGTCTTGATACATTTAGGTATTTTGCTAATCTAACTTTAGATATTCCTAATTCTTGTAATAGTTCATTTAATGCATTCATTATGCTTCCCTACTTTCTTTACAATTACATTGTATCTTGTTTACGTTTTGTTGTCAAGGATATTTAATAAAAAAGACTATCTATTTTGATAGTCTAAGTTAATTATAAATACCAAAGTTTTTGACCATCTTTCATGACGGTTTTAATTATTCCAGAACCTAAGCATTGTTCGCCTAAATAGAAGACACAGGCTTGTCCGGGTGTAACTGATTTAACTTTTTCTGGGTATTTAACTAATATTTCATTGTTATCTAGGTACTCTAATGATACGTCATTATCAGGACCACGATATCTGAATTTAGCAGTACAGTTAGTTGGTCTAATGTCTGTATTAAAGTTAATGTTTTCAATAATGCATGCATCTGAATATAGGTATTCATTATCTTCACCAAATGCAACATAAAGAAGATTTTTTTCAACGTTTTTGCCAACAACAAAGTGTTTTTCTAAATTACCAGATATTCCAACGTTTCTTCTTTGACCAATTGTATAATTCATTAGTCCAGTATGGGTACCAATAACTTCATTAGTTTTAACATCAATAATATCTCCAGGATTAGGTTTTAAATAATTAGATATGAATTTTTGATAGTTTCTTTCACCAATAAAGCAAATACCAGTTGAATCTTTCTTTTTAGCAGTAACAAGTCCTAGTTCATCAGCTATTTTTCTTACTTCTGGTTTAATTATATCTCCAATTGGGAATAAAACATTTTTTAATTGTTCTTTAGATAATTGTGCTAAAAAATAAGTTTGATCTTTATTTAAATCTACGGCTCTTAATAATTTATTATCTTTTAATCTAGCATAATGTCCAGTAGCAATATAATCGGCTCCTAGTTTTTTAGCTTCTTTAATAAATAAATCAAATTTAATATATTTATTACACATTAAATCTGGGTTTGGAGTTCTTCCTTTTTTTAATTCATCTAGGAAATAAGTAAAGACATAGTCCCAATATTCTTTAACAAAATCAACTCTATGAAGTGGGATATTTAATTTTTTACATACTTCTAGAGCATCATTATAGTCTTGTTCTTGAGGACATATATTATTATTTAAGTTAGGGTTGCCTTCAATATCATCATTAACCATTGAATCCCAATTACGCATAAAAAGACCAATTACTTCATAACCTTTTTGCTGAAGAATATAAGCTGCGACAGAAGAATCAACTCCCCCACTCATTCCAATTACAACTTTTTTCATATTAATCACAATGGTATTATAACATTTAAAATTTGGGATGTCTATGAAAAAAATTTGCATTTTTAAAATAAATGTGCTATAATGGTGACACATTTTTGAAGGGGGAATATAAAATGAGAAGATTGAGTGAATCAGAATATTTATATATTAAAAGTAATTTTGTGGATTTTATTTGTGCTGTTAGAGCAGAAAAAGCAGGATCATATGAAGATAACCCTGCTATATATGATGGTTTAACTGAATATGTTGTTAGAAATTTACGTAGAGGTCAAAATCTTGAGTTATATTTATCAGATTTAGCTTTTATGATAAATAATGTAGAAGGTTTTCCAGCTATTAATGTTATTGATGCGATTGTATATCTTAATGATAATACATTATTTAAATTAAATAAAGTTTTATCTAAAATATATCTTGTCGATGAAAATAAATATAGAGAAATGTTAAGTCAAGCTAGAATGTTTTTAACACCAGCTGCTTATTTAAAATTATTTAGTGCATTAAGTGTGAAAAATAAAATTGTATTAAATAGTATTGATGAAACTTGTTTAGTTGATATGGTAAAAGTAGTTAATGATATAAAGGCAGCAAGTGTGTTATTTGAAAATCTTAGTTCTACAAATAAAGTAGCTATGAAAGGAATATATAATTATTTAGTTGAAAAAGAAGCTTATGGAGAAATAGTTTATGCTTTAGCTAATAGTGAAGAAATGGATGTAGATATTGTTAAACATGCAATTGCTTTATTAATTAGAAATACTGATGAAGATATAGTTGTTCCATGTTCTGCTGGTTTTTCTACTAAAGAAAAAAATGAATTATTTGAATATTTAATTAGTCAATTTGCTGATAATATGGACCTTAGATATAAATTATGTGATAATTTTATTGCTGTTAATTCATGGCTTGCTGAAATTTATACCACTTACGGTAAAGAAGATTTTGCAAAAGTGGAAAAAGGTGGTACTAAATTCTTTAAGAAACTTGGCTTAGATTCATTAGAAACAGGATTAAAAGATCAAGATAAACATAATAAACAGGTTATTGATTTCTTCTTAAGATTAGGTGTTTTAGGTTATGAAATTGATGATGATAATGCAGATGTTATTGATTATTTCTTTGAAAGAAGAATTGGAAATAGTGAATATGATGCTAGTACTTATTTAATCTATCATGATTTTATAGTTGAACGTGATAAAACTGACGAAAGAACTAGTTTAAAAACTAGACTTGAAAATATTGTTAAGACTGATAATAGATATTTAGCTATGCGTAAATATGTAAGTAGTAATCCTACTCCTTCACCTATTTATAGCTATTTAGATAAAGGTTCTATAACAAAAAAAGATGATAAAAAATAGTTCATTTTATTGATGAACTATTTTTTATAGAATAAATTTAAAGATTGTGATAATTTTATTGCCAATAAAGTATAAGATAATATCATTTATGAGGGTTATAGTCGTACAAAATGATATTTTTATTACTTGATTAATTATTAGCTCGTTTTTAGCCATTTTTAGCCGTTTTAAGAAGTTTTTTGTATATTTTAAAGTATTTGTAAGTAAATAGATTAAAATAGTTATATAAATGATTTTAGATATAATTATAAATATAGTACCAAATAACATTCCCTTTATGGGAGAATAATTAATAAATGAAGATAATAAGAAACCAATAGATACTCCTTCATATAGAAAATAAATTAATATTATAGGTAACCCTATGATAGTTAAAGATAATACTGATAGAACTATCATAATTAAAAGGTGATTTAAAATATTATTTTGTCTAGTAATATCTAAATTATTTATCATTTTAATTAGTTCAGTATTAATACTTTCTCTAATAAGTTTTTCTTTACTTAAGTATAAATAGATTCCGACTAATATGCTTGTTATAAAAAGCATTAAAAGAAATTTAATGATACTACGATTAGACTTTAGCCACTTAAATTTCATTATCTCACCTATTTAATCATATTATGGGGTTTTATTTTTATGACATATTGGTTATAATTATGTTATTGAGGTGATTATAGATGGCTTATAAACAAAAAAAGAAAAGTGTTGGCGCTAAAGTTATGGTTTGGATTTTGGTTCTAACTATGGTATTTAGTTTTGCTGGTACTTTACTTTATTATATTTTAGCTATGTAGAGGTTTACCTCTTTTTTTGTGCAATAAAAAAGGATTACCACATTTTAGTGTATAATCCTTCTTTTTTATAATAATCATCCATTAGGACTGCATATTTAAAGGTACTTAAAAGTTCTTGTTTAGTATATATCATGGCTCTTACTCCACCAATATATGATAAGCTTTCAGCAACATAATATGTATCGTTATCGATACCAATTAACATAGCGATATGGCCCCACCAGTTAAGAAGGTCACCGGCTTTAATGTTATTAATGTTATCTGATAATGTTACAAATTTACCTAAGTCAGTACATTGACCATCTCTTCCTGGATCTTCACCGGCACCAACATCACCAGGTTCGAAACCTGCTTGCTTTAAAGCCCAAGTTACAAAACCTGAACAATCTAGGCCATTTGGTCTTAACTGGCCACTATAATAGCCCCACTCTTCTCTAGTTTCAAAATTCATAAGGTTACATCCCCAGATAGCAGGACCTTTATATGATTTAATTATTTGTTTCTTTTTAGAGTCTGATAAATATAATCCTTTTTTATAATATCGACCTTCTCCATCAGCAATATGGTTATTAATATTACTTTTGTTTGTTGAGGAAATAGGAACTCTACCATTTTCATAGAAATATGGGACACGATAAGCAAACTCTAAAGTTAAAAATCTGGCTGCTGCCAATGCTCCAGCTCTAGTTTGATAGCCGGCTTTATTAACTTTGTATTCTAAGATAGTGTCTAGTAATTTAGATTCTTCCTCGGTATATGCATGGCAAGTTAAAAGTTTTTTCTTTTCTTTTGTGGCATAAGGTTTAGTTAAAAGATTTGTAACAACTATTTCTAACTCTTGATCAATTTTATCAGAATAAAGATAAGTTTTACCTTCTTTTAAAGCAATTATTTTACCATCTTCATATTTAGCAATATCTGGATCTTTAATTTTAAAATTATAATCTTCTTGTTTAAAGGTTACATCAGTATACTCTAAAGGTGTTGTTTCATCTTTAGTTAAATAAATTATTTGTTCTTTAAAATTAAAGGATAGTATATTAGGAATATAGTCTGCTAAATTATATTCTTTAGATTTATTACCGTTTTCTTCTAAATATATTTTATATGTATCTTTAACATTAATACTTAAAGTACACTCATTATTAACACTTGATGAAGTATACTTTTCTTTTTTTCCTTTGGCAAAGCAACTATAAAATTGATTTTTTTCATTGATTTTAATTTTAATAGTTGCTTTATTTTGTTTTTCATCAAAATTTTCTAATGTTATTTTTGATATACTTACTGTATTAAAAGCACTATATAACTTATGTGCTGATAGTGATATTAAAACTATACTTAATATAATTATTATTAATCTTATAAACCTCTTATTATTCATTGTTATCCTCGCAATTAAAGTATATAAAAAAAGATTGAGTTAATCAATCTTTATTTTGATAGTTTTTTTAAGTATAATGCTTTTCTTTTCATTTGTAATCTTGTATAAGCTTTATATTTTGGAATATTATCTAATATTTGTTTTTGTTTGTTATATAAATACTCAAAATAATTTTTATTTGAATACATTAAGATTGGTCCATAAGTTAATTCTTTTAAGTTATATTTTTTATGTCCTTTTAAGAATACAATATTTATATAATAGTTTCCATTATCATAAACAGCTGATTCGTGTGATATAAAGTATCCTTTAGAGGTAATAAATTTTCTTAATATATAATAATCATTATTTGATTGAATAATCATTTTATCTATTTGTTTTAATTTAGGATTACTTAAGATCTTAATGATTGTACTAGAACCCATTCCACTAATTATAAGCGTATTTACCTCTTCAGGTATACCTTTGATACCATCACATAGTTTAGCCTCTATTTCACGCTCTAAATGGTTCTTTTTAATGTTATTTATACCATTATTTAAAGCATTTAAATTAACATCACTAACATAAGCTTTAGAAACTATTTTATTTTTAACTAGATAGATATCTAAATAAGCATGATCACAACCAATATCAGCTATAACATCTTTTTCTGTTACTAAACCGGCAATTGATTTTAAACGATTAGATATTTTCATTAATCCACCATAAAATCTTTTAATTTTTTAGCACGTGATGGATGTCTTAATTTTCTTAAAGCTTTAGCTTCAATTTGTCTAATTCTTTCTCTAGTTACGTTAAATCTTTTACCAACTTCTTCTAATGTATAACTTGTTCCATCAATTAAACCAAAACGTAGTTCTAAAACTTGTTGTTCACGAGGTTGTAAAGTAGATAAAACGGCTTTGATTTCTTCTTTTAAAATTTCATTTGTTGCATAATCTTCTGGTCTCATTGTTCTTTCATCAGGTACAAAATCTCTTAATAATGAATCTTCTTCTTCACCAATAGGAGTTTCTAAAGATACAGGATCTTGACTAATCTTAATTACTTCTCTTACTTTATCAACAGAGATTCCCATTTTCTTAGCAATTTCTTCTTCGCTTGGTTCACGGTTTAATTCTAAAGTTAATTGTCTTTGAATACGAGCCATTTTATTAATTGTTTCAACCATATGAACTGGAACTCTGATAGTTCTTGCTTGATCTGCTAATGCTCTAGTAATGGCTTGTCTAATCCACCAAGTTGCATATGTAGAGAATTTATATCCTTTATCACAGTCGAATTTTTCAACGGCTTTCATTAAACCAATGTTACCTTCTTGAATTAAATCTAAGAACAATAAACCACGTCCAACATATCTTTTAGCAATAGATACAACTAAACGTAAGTTAGATTCAGCTAAGATATTTTTAGCTTCTTCATCACCAGCTGCAACTTTTAATGATAATTTCATTTCTTCTTCTGGAGATAATAAGCTAATACGACCGATTTCTTTTAAATACATACGTACTGGGTCATTAATATTAATATCTTTAGTTAAATCTTCATCATCTAGAACAACAACTTCTTCTTCCTCTACTTTATTACCACCAGCGTTACTTTCAGCTTCTGAAGTAACCACGGCAATACCATTTTTAATTAAGTCATTATAAAGTTCATCTAAAGCATCACTATCAATTTCTAACCCTTTTAATGCTTCTGCTAATTGTTCAAAGGTAATATAACCATTTTTCTTTCCTAATACGATTAATTCTTGTTTTCTTTCTTCAAAAGTTTTAATTTCTTTAACAACTTTTGCCATTATTCTTCACTCCCTCGTTTTAACTTAATGATTAGATCATTTAGTTCTTCTTGTCTTTTAATGTCTGTCTCATTTTTTAATTCATTTTTTAATTTATTAATTTGATTTTCAGTAATCCATTCTTTAATCATCTTAATATAATTATCAAAATCAGTTTCTATATTAGTAATTCCTTCATATTCATTAATTATTCTAAAGATAGTATCTTTATATGGTAAATCACTAATATAAGTAATAAAATCTGCTAAATTAAATTCACCATTAATGGTTTTGAAAGCTATTATATCATTAGCTATTAATTTGTAAACCTTTTCTGGAAAATAATTTAAATCTCGCTGATATTTCTTAATATATGGTTCATTATTCATCATAATATAAAGAATTGATTCAGCTGCTTTACTATATTTATTTAATTTAATTTTGGGTTTAGGTTTTTCAATAACCTGAGGTTTAACCTTTTCTTTTTTTATTAATTTAGCATTAAGTAAATCTTTATCTATTTGATAATCTTCACTTAATTTATTAATAGTTATTGTTTTTAAAATATCATCATCACTTTTATTAAGTTCAGCAATTACTTCATTAATATACTCTGCTAATTCATCAGCTTTATTTAAATTACGTTTATTTTTATAGTAATTTAACTTAAAATCAAAGTAAGTAAGAGCGTTCTTAATATTATCTTTAAAAGCATCAATTCCATTCTTTAAAATGTATGAATCAGGATCTTTTTCACCAGATAATCTAACAACATTTACTTCCAGTCCAGCTTCTATTAGAGCTTCACCATTAGCAATAGTACTCTTTTCACCAGCAGCATCATTATCCATAATCAAAATAACTTTACTATTTAATCTTTTAAGTAAGTTAATATGATCTTTAGTTAAAGCAGTACCCATTGTAGCACAAACATTTTTAACACCACTAGAATAGACTCTAATAGCATCCATTTGTCCTTCTACTAAAATAACTGTTTTAGTCTTCATACTTTCTTGTTTACATTTATCATAGTTGTATAAAGTATTTCCTTTTTTAAAGATAATACTTTCTCTAGAATTAATGTATTTACTAGTATCTTCATTATTATAGATACGTGCTGAATAGGCAATAACATCTCCTTTATCATTTCTAATTGGAAAAGTTATTCTATTTCTAAATAAATCTAGAAGACCATTTTCACCATGATTAGCTAAACTTAAATCAACAATTTCTTTTTCAGTATAGCCTTTAGATAATAATATTTTATTTAAATTATTATCATTTAAAGCTAAACCAATACCAAATTCTTCAATTGTCTTTTCATCAAGCTTACGATTATTAATAAGATATTCTTTAGCTTTATTACCTAAAGAACTATTTAAATTATTAATAAATAATTTATTAGCAAGTTCAACTAAATCATAGTATCTTTTATTAGGAGTATTTTTCTTAACATCGACATTTAAGTTATACCCTATTTTATCGGCAACAGTTTTAACTGCGGTAACAAAATCTACATTTTCATAATTTTCTATAAAGGTAAATACATTTCCAGAATTACCACAAACGAAACATGTATATATTTGTTTATCAGGAGATACACTTAAACTTGGTGAGTGATCATCATGAAATGGACATAAACCAAAGAAGTTCTTACCTTTGGGTTCAAGATTAATATATGATGATATAATATCAACAATATTAGCATTATTACGTATGTTATTAATATCTTCATTTGGTATTACAGCCATAAAAACACCCTCTAATATTTATTTATTACCCTTAAGTACTTGATTTCCTTTAAATTTTTAACAAAAAAGTCAAATTTCAGAAAATTTTGTTATATTTTAGCATATTTTATGAGTTTTTTGCATAAAAAAAGTTCATTTCTGAACTTAATTTATTACAAATGGACTTGATGCTGTACCATTACCACCAGATATCGTTGTTGCAGATTTAAGAGAAACTATGGGACGAAGCGCGCTAGAGCCGTCAACTTGAGCATCATCGTCAACCAAGAAACCATCCCAACCATAAGACCAGACGTAAGCATCATAGCCATCGAAATAAAGCGGCGAAAGAGTCCAGTAATAGTCGTTTGCATTACTTCTTAAATAAGATGTAACTAAGTTTTGGTCATAATTATTATTTATACCCACTGAAATTGTTGCCATACCAGCTAAAACCATTTCATCTACTGTTAATAATCCAATCTTATAATCAAGGTTACCATTTCCATTTACTGTATCAGTAACCGTAAATTTAGATAACTTTCCTCCATCATTGTCTTTTGGACATATTAAACTAGGACCTGTTCCATAAGTAGAATTTTCTTCGAATCTTTGTTCAATCCCCATATTTCTTATTACAGAACCATAATTAGTTAATTCTTTTTGATAACCTAAACCATTATAAACCCAAGATTTTTTATTAAGTACTCCATTTTCTGAAGAAACATCTTTTTCTGTTACATCTTTAACTGTACTTTTGTCATTACACCATATTATATCAGCAAGTTTATCTGTATATGCTGTTAATTTTGCTTTATACCATGTTTCTAGGTTTTGTAAGATTGTACTTTTATTTATGTTAGCATGAGTAGCAGCATATGTAGTTGAATTAGGCGTTCCATACATAAATCCAATATATGCATTATCATCGTTATTTTCATTAAATTTAGTTGTATATGTTGTACCACTATATCTTGCAAATGCTAAATCATTACCTGTATTTGTACAATTGGCTGATGAATAATCATATAAAGCAAGCTTTATTGAGCCATCACCTGTTATTCTTACTATTCTCCAGCACATATTAGCAAATGATACAAAGTTATTTTGTACATTACCTCTAAAATAATATGAAATTCCATAATCATCTGGAGCTAAACTCATTACTGCTTCATTTGATGCTGATGCATTTGTTGTTGGATTAGTTAATGTTGCAGTAGGACTTGCATAATTCTTTTTTATTCCAGCTAAAAGTGTATTACTTCCTGCATTATCCCAATTTTTAGGAGCTTTCTCTGTTGATGTTCCATCCATTTCTATTACTAAATGAGCTGCAAAATTGGCTTGTTGAGCATAATTTTGATTGTCAGCGCTATCATCACCTGTATTTCTTGGTTTTAAAAATATCTGTAATGTATATTCATGAATTTTATTTGTTCCTTTAACATGATATCCTGTTCCAAATGTTACATCGGTTGATCCAATATATGCATTACTAGATATACTTGGAATTAAAGCACCACTATTTGCTATATTAGTTCCAGTA
>JALFTB010000023.1:0-7176 GCA_022779465.1 bacterium | reverse complement strand
ATACTTTAGTTGATTATGATTATTCTAAAGCAGAAGTTGGTAGTTCTTTGCCTAGTAAATATGATTCTAGAAATGTTAATGGTAAAAGTTATGTAACATCTAATAAGGATCAAAAAAGTTCTAGTTTATGTTGGGATTTTTCAGTTACTTCAGTTTTAGAAAGTAAAATTTTAAAGACAGGTTTATATAATGGAAGTACAGAACTAGATTTATCAGAAAGACAAATAGATTATGCTACTACTAATCCTAATAGTGGAGTAGATATTCAATTTAATCCATATTTCTTTGATTATCAATTAGATACTTTAATGGGTGGTGGTAACTCTAAAAGATATTTTAATGCAATTTTAAATGGGATTAGTCCTACTTTAGAATCTAATTTTAATGTTTCGTTTGAAAGTAAAGAAAAGTTAACTCCTAGTAAGATTTGGAATACTGATAATGTTAATTATGAAGTTAATGGATATTATTATTTTCCAATGGATATTTCAAGTAATTATCCAGATAGTTCGGCAGTGCCAACTACTGATTTTATTAATGTTATAAAAAATCAAATTAAAGATAATGGTTCTGTAGAAATATCTTTTCCAACTAGTACTTACGTAAGTTATATTCCTAGTGGTAGTGAAAAACAATTAAATAGTAATTCATCTTATAATACTTTATATTATCGTGATATTACTTATAAATATCCAGTAGATCACTCAGTAGCGATTATTGGTTGGGATGATTCTTATAGTCATGATGTATGTGTTTCAGGAAGTGGTTTACTTTCTAAAACTAATAGTAATGGTAAATGTAGTAGTGGTACTTTAAAAACTATTAAAGGAGCTTGGATAGCTAAAAACACTTGGGAATATAGTAATTATATTTATATTGCATATGAATCTACTTATTCAACTTATACATCTATTTATGATGTAAGTAAGAAGAATTATGATAATGTTTATGCAGCAGAAAATAATGGAATGACTTATCAAGTATTTGATAAACTTAAAACAAAAGAAAGATTAAATAAAGTTAAAGTATCAGTAAAAAGTGCTAATACTAATTTAAAAGTATATTATTCTAATGGAGAAGATGGTTCTTTTGAATATTTAGGAGAGACAGATGTAACTTATCCAGGATTATATACAATTGATGTAAGTGATAAAAATATTGTATTAGATCAAGATAAATTTAGAATAAAAGCCAATATTTTAGGAGAAATGTCAGTTACTACTAGTAATGTAACTAATGAACCTGAAATAGTAATGAATGATGCTCAAAATGTTGATTCAATATCTATTCAAAAGTTAGTTTCGGAAAGTAATGTAATTATATTGAGTGGTTATAGTAGAAACTTAGCAAGTAATGATAAGATTGATTTTAAAGTTAAAACTATTGGGGGAGTTGATGTAACTAGTAAGTTTAAATTTTATCGTAATTATGCGGTTAGCAATTATATAAATACTTTAGTTGGATTTAATGAAGATGTTAAATTAGGTAGTTATGTGGTATCAGCTTACTATAAGGGAAAAGAGTATGCTTCATTTAATTTAATGATATCTAATTATGCAGAAATATTAGAAGGTGATGGTACTATTGAAAGTCCATACATTATAACTAATGCTAGAGGATTAGATATGATTAGAACTAATCAGTTTGCTTATTATAAGTTAGGTAATGATATAGATTTAACTTATGATACGCAAAATAAAGATGGATTATTTTATAATGATGGTAAAGGATGGGAACCAATTAAGTATAGTTCATTTAGTATTGTATCTAATATAGTTAATACATCTGATGGCTTTAGTGGAGGATTAGATGGTGATGGACATACTATTAAAGGATTATATATTAATAGGCCTAGTGAAAATGTAGTTGGTTTATTTGCAAATACTTATAATCAAAATTATAGTGATGTTTATATTAAAAATTTAACTTTAAGTGATGTTAATATTACTGGTAATAACTTTGTAGGAGCTTTACTGGGACATGCTTGGGGTGTCACTTATGAAAAAGTATTAGATATAAGTAATGTTAAAGTTTTAAATGGCATTGTTAACGGTAATAAGTATGTTGGTGGTATTGTTGGTAATATTTATGCAGGTTCTAATTTAACTTTAATAGATAGTGAAATAAGTAGACAAAAATTTGATAATTTATTTAATAGTTCAATTGTTAGTGGTAGTGATTATGTTGGAGGAATAGCTGGTTTAGTTATGAATTTACCTTATGAATCTAAATCACCAATATCATTTAATAATATAGAAAATATTGGAAATGTTAGTTCTGATTATCGAGGTGGAGGATTATTTGGTTATTTATCAACTAATCAAGAGAATAGTATAAGCATAACTAATGCCATTGCTAGTGGAAAAATAACTAGTTATAATTGTGGTAAGTCATCTTGTTTATTTGATAATGCCAGTACGGGAAAACTTACATTTAAGAATATTTATTATACTTATAATTATGGTTATATGAGTAATAATGAAAATATTAGTTATGATAATGTTGGAAAGAAAACTATTAGAGAATTAACTAATATAGATAATTATAGTAGTTGGAATAAATTTAATGATAATTGGTTTATGGATAGTAGTGAAGACATTAGTAGAATACCAGTTATTAAAGATACTAATTTTAAATATAGTTATATGGGAGATATCAGTTTAAATATTAATACAACTAATATTAATATAAGTAAATTCTTATATCCTAAATTAACTTTAGCAAATAATTTTATTTATGAAGTAAAAGATGAAACAATTGCTTCAATAGATAGTAATGGGTTAATAACACCTCATAAAAAAGGAACAACTAAAGTACGTATTTTAAGTTATTATGATGGTTATGATAAAGAAATAAATTTAACTATCGTAAGTAATATATCTTATAAAGTTGTATTTAATGCTAATGGTGGAGATGGTAGTGTTAATGCTTTAGTTTTAAATAATGATGAATATCGACCATTAAGTAAAAATTTATTTACCAAAGATAATTATGTATTTATAGGTTGGAGTAAGAATCCTAATGCAACTGTAGCTGAATATGCTGATGAAGAATTAGTTGGAGAAATGACTGAAATAGATAATGATGTTATAGAGTTATATGCAGTATGGAAATATATTTCTTATGAAGTTAGATTTGATGCTAATGGTGGAGATGGAGAGATGCCTAACCAAAGTTTCTTACTTCATGAAGTAAAAAATCTATCTAAGAATTTATATACTAAAGAAGGATATTCTTTTGTAGGATGGAATACATCTTTAAACGGAATTGGCAAAAAGTATACCGATGAAGAAGTAGTAAAGAATTTAGCAACAACTAATGGAACAATAGTTACTTTATATGCAATGTGGCATGCAGATTTATTAATTGATTTTAAAGATTATCTTTATGATATAGATTATATAACTAATATACCTAGTAATACTAAGCTAAGTGATTACTTAAATAATATAATAAAAAATGATAATGTTTTTGTTGAAGTATATAGTTCTAAGGGAAGTAAATTAGGATTAAATGATTTAATTACAACTACTAGTGTTACTAAAATATATAGAGATAATAATTTAGAAACGGAAATTGTTAATGTAGTACCAGGAGATACTAATAGTGATGGTAGAATTAATATAGCAGATGTTAAAAAGTTAGCAGATCATACTTTAAAAGGTAATATTTTAAATAAATATGAAATTATAGCAGGAGAAGTTACTTTAGATGGTAAATTAAATATAGCAGATGTTAAAAAGTTAGCAGATTATACAATTAAAGGAAATATGAGGTTATGGTAATGATGAAAAGATATATTTATATTTTAATGATGTTTTTATTACTTCCTTTGGGAGTTAAAGCAGCAAGTGTAGGAACTAGTCTTAGTTGTCCATCTAGTGCTAATGCTAGTTCTACAATAACTTGTAATATTAAAGTAACACCTAATGGGTTTAATTTAGGAGGATTTCAAGCTAAATTTGTTATAGCAGGAGGTACTTTTAGTTCATTTAGTGCTGGTAGTGGTTGGACTGTTTATAGTAGTAGTGCATCAGGTATTTCTATTACAACCAATAATACTTATCCAAGTGCTACAACTGTAGGTAGTGTTAAATTTAAAATGCCAAGTAGTGGTAATATGGTTGTTAAATTAACTAATATTGCAGCTTCAGATGATAATTATAATAGTTATGATGGAAGTAGTGTATCAGCAACAGTTAGAGTTAAATCAAGTGTTAATACATTATCTAGTTTGAGTATTAGTGGCATGAATTTAAACCCAGCATTTAACCCTAATACAACAAGCTATACAGTAAATACAGATAACTCATCTATAACTATAAATGCAACTAAAAGTGATAGTAGTGCTTCAGTTAGTGGAACAGGTACTAAAAATTTAAATTATGGTAAAAATACTTTTAATATTGTAGTAAAAGCTGAAGATGGAAGTTCTAAAACATATACAATTGTTGTTAATAGAAATGATAATCGTAATGGAGATAGTACTTTAAGAAGTTTAAGTGTTAGTTCAGGAAGTATTAAATTTTCAGCAAGTGTTAAAAGTTATAATGTATCATTGAATGCTAATGTAGAATCATTTTCAGTAGAAGGTGTTGCTAATAATAGTAAATCTAAAGTAAGTTATAGTCCTAGTAAAAGTATTAATATTAAACAAGGTGAAACTAAAACTATAACAGTAACAGTAACTGCGGAAAATCAAACTAAAACAGAATATAAAATTTATGTCAGTAGAGGAGATTCTAGAAGTAATGATAACTATCTTAAAAGTTTATCTATGAAAGAAAGCAATATTAACTTTAATAAAGATATTCTTAATTATACTTTAGAAGTTCCATTTCATATAACTAAATTAAATTTATCTTATACTTTAAGTGATGTTAAAGCTAAAGTAGACGTTAAAGGGAATACCAATTTAGCAGTTGGTAATAATGTAATAACATTACTAGTTACAGCAGAAAATCAAACAACTAGAACTTATACTTTAAATGTAAATAGATTAAAAGAAAATGAAGAGATTAGTGTAACTACAACAACAACTACTAAAAAAATAGATACTTATAAAAAAGAAAAAGAGAGTATATCATATAACATCTTATTCTTTATATTAGGAATGTTTGCTGGTTCAATTCTTACTTTAATTGTTCTATTTGGAATTAAAAAATATAAAGATAATAAAAACTCTAGAGCATTAAAAGATGTAGAATAAAAGCTATTGAAAAAAAATCAATAGCTTTTTTTATGTTGATAAGTAGACAATTAAAGTGGAAAAGTGGACAAATATTCATCATATGTAACGTTTGTATTAATCTTGACCAAATAAATTAAATTATTGTACAATTAAATAGAAAAATAGGAGTGATAATAACCGTGGAGAAAAAGAATAAAATAATAATCCTGGCAATTACTTTTGCTCTAGTATTACTTTGTAGTGGATTAACCTATGCATTCTTTACATCAGCAACACCTGGTGAAAGTGCTTCAACTATTGTAGCAAAAGGTGGACAAATGAATGTTGTGTATGATAATAAGTCTGATAATATCTCTGTATCAAATATCTATCCAAGAGAAGAAGCTTGGGTAACTAAAAAGTTCCAAGTAATAGGAAACAATACAACAGAATTGTTAATGTTTTATAAAGTTAAAATGGTAATTGATAACAATGAATTTGGTTTAGATTTAAGTTATACACTTACCGGAACTAATATAGCAAATAGTGGTGCTTTAATTCCAAATGTATTAAGTAATGCATACATTGGAGAGCGTGATGTATCTTTAGGAACAGGATATCATGTAAAAGGAACTGGAAATGTTCATGAATATACATTACAGATATTTTTGAAACCAAGAAATACTGGTAATGATAGTAGTGACAATCAAAATTATGCTCAACAAGCCAATTTTGCAGCTCATTTAGTAATAGAAATAGATGG
The DNA here is from genome assembly GCA_022779465.1 of bacterium. Classification (GTDB taxonomy): domain Bacteria; phylum Bacillota_I; class Bacilli_A; order RF39; family UBA660; genus CAG-533. Next base: position 1,243 of record JALFTB010000023.1, on the reverse strand, counting down.
AACATCAACAGAGAAAGCTCCTAAAAATTGGGATAGTGCAGTAAGTAACACATTACTTGCTGGAATAAAAAAAAATTATGCAAGTCCTACTGCAACATTAACTAATCCAATAACTGACGCATCTGCATCAAATGAAGCAGTAATGAGTTTAACCCCAGATGATTATGGAATTTCATATTATTTTAGAGGCAATGTACAAAATAACTTTGTGTCATTTGCTAATATGTGTTGGAGAATCGTAAGAATAACAGGTGACGGCTCAATAAAGCTTGCTTTATATGATTATTCATCTGCCAGTTGTACAAATACTGGAGACACCCTAGCATTTGCAAGATATAATGGTGATACATATACAACTGAATTTAATGAAAATGGCGATGATAATGCATATATAGGATTTATGTATGGAACGCCTAATTCAACTACATATGCAGCAACCCATGCAAATATAAATAAAAGTACAATCTTACAAAACTTAGAAACATGGTATAAAGCAAAACTAACATCATATACAGATAAACTTGCTGATACAATATGGTGTAATGACAAAAGCACAGTTAAAGATGTTACTGTTAATATATTTGAATCAGAAAATGGAGTACTTAATAAAGATTCTATGGTTTATAACGGTTTAGGTTATCAAAAAGAAAAGACTGTATATGGTTCTACAATAAGAAATATGGGGGTTGAACAAAGAGGTGAAGAAAATTCTACTTATGGAACTGGCCCTAGTTTAATATGTCCAAAAGACAATGATGGAGGAAAGTTATCTGAATTTACAGTTGATGATACAGTAAATGGAAATGGTAACCTTGATTATAAAATTGGATTATTAACAGTAGATGAGATAGTATTAGCTGGTATGGTGGGTATGAATAATAATTATGATGAAAACTCAGTTACATCTTATTTAAGAAATAATGCAAACTACTATTATTGGACTCTTTCGCCGTATGTTTTCTATTTCGATCTTGCTCTCGTCTGGCGCTCTGGTGGTGTTGGTCGCTTGAATGCCGATTACGTTGGCTACTCTCGCGCGCTTCGCCCCGTAGTTTCTCTTAAATCTGCAACAACTATAAGTGGTGGAACTGGTACAGCATCAAGTCCATTTGTAATAAATTAGATTAAAGAAAAGTAAAAGAAATCTATTTTTTAGATTTCTTTTTATATGTTATTAAGGTTACTGTTAGGATTGTTGTTAATGTTATGATTGAACCTATTTTTAAGCCTGGTACGGTGTATT
>JALFTB010000013.1:0-39116 GCA_022779465.1 bacterium | reverse complement strand
CTTTTGCAGATAATTTCTTATATTCCTTCCATTCTTTTGTTTCTGTACATTTGATGTCGCCGTATGTTAAGACATCAATTGCTTTTGCTTGTATTACTGGGGTGATGCTTAGAATTGTCATTCCTAAAATTAATGACATTTTTGTTTTAATTTTCATATATACCTCACTATTCTATATTGAGTATACACCTATTCGACATTTTATGCAAGAAAAAAAGAAGTCAGATTAGACTTCTTGAATAACAGCAATTATCATTGGTTTACATTCAGTTTCAACATAGAAGTATTTGCTTAGTTTTTCTCTTATTTCGGTTTTAATATTATTAAAGTCAACATAATTATTATTGGTATTGTTAACAATTACTTCTTCAGATATTCTTTTGATTTCTTCAATCATTTCTTTTGAATCTTTAATATAGATAAAGCCTCTTGTTGTTACCTCAGGGCCTACTAATAATCTTTTATCTTTTTTAGAGATAGTAGCACTTACTAAAACTATTCCATTTTCTGATAACATTTCACGATCTTTAATTACTAGATCACCAACGTCATCTGATGATGTTCCATCAATTAAGACATCATCTATAAAGATATGTTCAGGACTATCAATTAATTTTTTATCTACTATGTTTATAACGTCACCATTTTGTTTTAGGATTATATTATCTTTATCATAGCCTAAGTTACTTGCTAAATCAGCATTCCCTACCATATATCGATATTCACCTTTAACAGGAATAAAGTATTTTGGTTTAAGTAAATCCATCATGATCATTAAATCTTCTGAAGATGCATGAAGTGAGATCCCTTTTTCTTTTGGAATACTTATAGTATTAATTCCCATATAAGCTAATTCATTTTCTATTTTTACAAATAATTTTTCGTTTTCATCGTATTTTGGTTCAGCAAAACATACTGTATCATTAGAATTAAATTTGATAAATTTATCGTTTCCGGCTAGGATTTTTTCTAATGAATTGTATGGTAATGCTCGATCATCACAAACTAATAATATTGAATTTGAATCGTTTACGTTACTTAAATCACCAATGATGCCATCATCTACTGTCATGTATTTTTCTTCTAATGCCATATTAATAATATTTTGAAGTTTTTTACCCATGATGACTATTTTACGATGAGTATTTTTAGCAGCGTTAAAGATTCCTTCAATAGTATATAAATGGATTGGTAAAACACTAAATATTACTCTTCCTGGTGCTTTATTGATAACGTTCTTAAAGAATGATACCATGTGATGACTAGGACTTGTATGACCAATATTTTCAGAGAATGATGATTCACATAATAATGCTAATACACCTTGTTTACCTACATAGGCTATTTTACCTAAATCCATGTGATATGGTCCCATCATAGATGGATCAATGATAAAATCTCCAGTATAACAAATAGCACCATCATTGGTATATAAAACATACATGACACTATCTGGTACTGAATGATTTACTTTAATTGGGAAAATACTTAATTCTTTATCAAATGATAGTTTTTTGTGAGCTTCTATTAAATGAAGATTATCTTCATTAATACCTTCTAATTTCATTTGATTAATTGTATACTTAGTTGCATATATTTTAATACTTGGAATTAATCTAATTAAATCTGATACTCCACCATAACTTTCAGGATGTGCATGAGTTATAAATACACCTTCAATACGATCTTTATTATCTATTAAATAAGAATAATCTGGAATAATATAATCGATTCCAAAGATATTATCTGTAGCATATTTTAAACCAGCATCAAAAACAAATATCTTGTTATTTACTTCAACTACATAGGTGTTTTTACCATTTTCGTCTAATCCACCCATGCCAAAAATTTTTATTTTACTCATTAAAATCACTCTTTCTATAATTAATTACAAGAATTGCTTAGCAGAATTAATTATAGCAGATTTTTAATTAATTTTCAATATTTTCGTTTATGACCTTACTTAAGTAATCAATTTGAAGGTCTTGTTTATTTATTTCATTTAACAGTAATTTTAAATTATCTAAAGAAAGAGAACTACTAATTAGAATAATATCTCCACTACCTAATTTATTTAAAGAATCTATTAGACCATTGTTTATTTTGAGAGAAGTATTTACTATATAATATTTTTTGGATTTGCAAGTTTCTATATTAGAATAACTTATGAGACATATTTTTGAATTTATTTTATTTTTATTTAGTAGTGAATTTAAATTAGAAAAGTTCTTCTCTTCTTTTTCACCATTAATATATTCTCTTTTTAAAGTAAGATTACTATTTAATTTTGTTATATATGAATATTTAATATTATTATCATTTAAATAATTTTCAATTAAGGTATTTTCTTCTACAATTAATGCGACTTTATTTTTTAGTTTATTACCTTTTACTATTATTTTATCTTTATTATCTTTTAACGATATATCGGGAGTTATTTCATCATATTCGAGATATATTTCATTAAATTTAGAAAATTCTTCCATTTTAATTAATGATTTATGTCTATTTACTTTTTTACCATTTAATCCTGGAATAATTGTATTATCTTTAATTTCAGCGTTTACGGGTTTAATATTATAGTTTGTTTCTTCTTTGATAATAGTTTGCATTAGAGGATTTTTATTATCGACTAAGATCATTAATTTGTCAGTAAAATAAAAGCTTAATATGATTGCAATTATAGTTAAAATATATTTTAATTTTTTCATGTTTTCACCAATATAAATATATGTTTTTGTTTAATAACTATTCTTCTTTTTCAGGTACTTTGTTTGCTAGAAAAACTAATTTTTCAACAATGATTTCGGTTGTATATTTCTTTTCTTCATTTTCAGCTATATAGGATGAAGTTCTAAGTTGACCTCTAACAGCTATTAAGTCTCCTTTATGACAAAATTCACAGGCTCTAGAGGCTACTGCTTCCCAAAGTGAACATCTAATAAAGTCAGTTTCATAAATACCTTCAGCGTTCTTATATGATCTTTGAACTGCTAAAGTTACATTACATACTTTCTTATTATTATCAGTTTCTTTTATTTCAGGATCTTTTGTTAAACGTCCTATTAAATATACTGAATTGTACATAATTCCTCCTTTCTTTTTACTTTTTATCATCTTTTAAATTATTAAGCAAAAAGTTAAAAATAAAAATCTGAATGGTTTTTCACTCAGATTTTTATTTTTTATTTAGGACAAATTTTATTTTTTGATTAACAGAAAATTTATTTTAATTCTCTTTTAATAATCTATTTAATTCGACGGCATATTCTAATGGTAATTCTTTTTTAAAGTCAGAGATAAAGCCTAAAATAATTAATTCTTTAGCGGTATCTTCTGATAAACCTTTACTCATTAAATAAAATAGTTTTTCTTCACTTACTTTTGATACAGTGGCTTCATGTTCTAAAACTGATGAATCGTTTAAAACAATATTTTTAGGGATAGTATCACTTTTAGATAAATTATCTAAAAGTATGGTATCACATTTAACTGAAGCAACACTATCTGTAGCATTTGAAGATATTTTAACTGTACCACGATAGTTAGCTAAACCACCATTAGAGGCAATACTTTTAGATACTATATTACTCTTAGTATGTTTACCTAAATGAATCATTTTAGCACCAGCATCTAATCTTTGGTTTTCTTTAGCATAAGCAATACTTATAGAATTGGCTCTTGAATAATCTCCTCTTAAAATGCATGATGGGTATTTCATTGTTACTCCACTACCAATGTTGCCATCAATCCATTGCATATAGCCATTTTCATCAACAATGCATCTTTTAGTAACTAAATTATAAACATCAGTACTCCAGTTTTGAATAGTACTATATTTACATTTAGCGTCTTTTTTAACAAAGATTTCAACTACTCCAGCATGTAATGAGTTTTGAGAATGTGACTCAGCTGTACAACCTTCTATGTAGCTTAATTCAGCACCTTCATCAACAATAATTATAGTTCTTTCAAATTGACCCATTGTGACACTATTAATTCTAAAATAACTTTGAAGTGGTCTATCTAATTTAACTCCTTTAGGAATATAAATAAATGAACCCCCACTCCACAAGCAACCATTTAAAGCAGTATATTTATTTTCATCATATTTAACTAAACTATTAAAGTATTCTTTAAACATTTCAGGATATTCTTTTAGGGCTTCATCTGTACTTAGAAAGATAACTCCGTTATTATCTTTTAGTTTATGATAGAAAACTTCACTTTCAACTTGATTAGATACACCACATAAATAATTGTTTTCAGCATCAATAACACCAAGATTTTTAAAAGTTGTTCTTAGATTATCATCTACTTTATTCCAATCATCAGTTAGATCTAATTCTTTTTTATAATAATTAATATTATCAAAATCTATATCAATATGAGGACCAAAATTAGGATTATCTAATTCTAAAAACTTTTCAAATGATTTTAGACGAAATTCAAGCATCCATTTTGGTTCATTTTTTAATTTAGAAACTTTTGTAATAAATTCTTTATTTAATTTCATAAATAACACCAATAGTTATTATAGCATAATCAATTAGTAAATTAAAAGATTAGTTAAATATAACTAATCTAGGGTTTTAGTTGGTTCTTTAGTAATAGTTGCGGTAAAGTGTTCTGAATATAATAGTTTTAAAAATTCAGAAATTTTATCTATTTCTTCAAATGATATTGTATTGATACCAATGTAATCTAAACATGTTAAGACGCCTTCATTAAGAATTAATTTGTGTAATTTTTGAAGTTTGTTCATAAAGTTTGGATTTTGCAAACAACTGTAATATAAGTAGGGAAATAGTATGAGGGCGATTACATATCTTATATTTTCTAATAATTTAAATGAACCACTATTAATGACATCTAATAATTCTTGGAGATCTTCTTCATAATTTTCATCTGTACCAAAGTATAATTTATATGCTTCTTGATCTATGTCTCCGGTATTTACAAATACGATAATAATTGCAATTATACTTTCCATTTTAATGGCAAGATTGGTTAAGCCGCATAAAAAGTTTCTTATAAAATATTCTATTTCGGTAAATTCTTTTTCGTTATCTTTCAAAAAAATAAATTCTTCGGTATACGCTAAGGCCTCTGTAAAAATCTCTCTTGCTGCGGTTGTGTAATTTTTGTATTCTTCTTCGCGATAATGGGATAGTTCATGAACTAGTACTGCTGAATCAGAAATATAACCAGTATTGGGAACTAGTAATTCAACTCTATGTTCATCAAGATAAGATTGACATCTTCCACCGGTATAGGGTTTATAAATTCTTTTTTTAGCAATTTCATCAGGATATGTATTACAATTACAGCAGATTATTCCCCTATTAAATAAATCATCAACATCAAGGTCTATTTGATGATCTTTTAAATATTTTCTTACGATATCTAATCTAAATTTACCAGTGTATACAGGAATATTTTTATATTCTATATCAGAATTATTCATTGATTTAGCAAATGGTTTTGATGTTTTTCTAATTGCTTCACAGGTATATCCAATTAAATGTAAATTGTTATAGATAAAATCAAAATCATTTTGAACAACATAGTCATTTAATAACATTTTTATTTCTTTTAAATCTTCTTTAGTATATTGTTTCATTTTAGACCTTTCTATGCATTGTTAAGACTGGAGATTTTGAATAGCCACTAGTAATTAAGTCTTTTAATTTTCTTATGGTTCTTTTTAATCTATAGTCAGTATAACTTATATGTTTTAAGTTGGGATTATCTAAACAAATTAGGTTATGTTCTTTCATGTGGTCCATACTTCTTTGACCAAATAATAAATTTGTCGAAGAAAATTCAGTAGTCATGATAGCATTTGGTAATAAATGAGGGTTTCTACTTATAGCCCAAGTATTATCACAGTAATAGTATTTTTCATCTATTTTAATGATATTCCAAGCATGATTTTCATTAACAAGGGTTCTAGCATCAATGTTCATTTCAGGATTATTTAAAAGAACTGTTGTAGTGTTAGCAATACCCATACATAATCCATAGTGTTTATTAATAATAGTTTCAATTAAACCTACTTCAGGAATAAGAATTTCTTTTGTTAAGGATGGATCATCTAATTCATATTCTACTCCATTGATTTTAAAATTTGGAGTGTTATCGACATATTGGACATTTCTTTGAAGATAAGTTGATACAACAAGGAGTTTTTGAGCATCTGATAGATTTTCGTCTTTTAATGCTTCAATTACATCTTTAATTCTTTTTAAATCATCTAATGATATTTCTTTATTACCATTATAAAACAAGGCGTTTTGATTGTAGGTTACTGAATTTAAATAAATTAGATTATCAAAGTCAATACCCCACATTAGATGTGGAATGGGAATTGTTATGATGGTTTTATCTAGTTTAGAAAGTTTTATATCAGAACGATCTTTATTTTGATAATCATCTAGGACATTAATTATCATTGGAAATCTTTCTTTATAATGTTCGTTTATAAATTTTACACAGTCATATGTTTCACAATTTATTACGGTTGTTCCCTCTTCTTTTAGGATTTTAATTACTCTTAAGAATTCATCAAAATGATTAGTTAATGTTTCATAGTCTACTACAATTGTATAAACATATAGTCTAATTTCATCATCAGACATGGTGATTACATGACTTAAGGGATAAGATTTAACAAAGGTATAATTCATTTTATCTAACTCTTTTAGTACTTCCATAGATATCCTTCTTTTGGCCATTTATATTAGCATATATCATAAAAAAAATAAAGTCTGTTATGACTTTATTTGGCATATAAAAAAGGCTTAGGCAGCCTCTACGATTAATTTAATTGCTGTTTTTTCTGCTCCATCTATTAGAATATCTGAAAATGCAGGAACAACAACTAAATTTTTTCCACTAGGAGCTACAAAGCCTCTAGCTATAGCGATTGCTTTTATGGCTTGATTTAAGCTTCCGGCGCCAATAGTTTGAATTTCAACTATTCCATCGATACGAAAGACATTAGCAATTGCTCCAGCTACTTTACTAGGATTACTCTTACTGGATACTTTTAATATTTCCATTTGTGCCTCCATTAGAATATATTCTTGTTGGAAGAAAAATAGAATTATTTTTGAATAGGTTTTGGTTTATTATTTTTTGATAAATTCGCTTTTTGCATATTTATAACTAAATCAGCATTTAACTTTGATTTAAAATTACGATTATGAGTTATACATATGATTGTTCCTTTGAATGTGTCAATTACTTCTTCTATTATTTTGATTGCTTCTATATCTAGATGGTTTGTAACTTCATCTAATAATAAAATATTTATATCTTCTAAAGCTAATCTTGCTAGATTTACTCTAGTTCTCATGCCTGGAGATAATTCTTTATATTTTTTATCTTTATCTTCATAACTTATGTTAAATTTATCAAGTAATGTAAATAAGTAACCTTTATCTATGGTTTTATCTTTGGTTAAAAATGTATAAATTGTATCATCTTCAGAAAAGTCATCGTATGTATTTTGAGATATATAACCAATTTTAGCACTACTTCCTATAATTACATTACCACTTATTGGTTTTAGTCCTCCAGTAATAGTTTTCATTAAGGTTGTTTTTCCAACCCCATTTGAACCTTCTATTAGTACTTTTGATCCAAATGGTATTGTTAGATCAACTGCATCTGTGTGAAATGAATCATAACCACAAACTAAATCTTCAAGTTTAATATCTTTATTGCCTTTTGATATATCTTGTTTTAGAAAAAATGTAATTTTTTCTTTTTTTCTGAAATCACTATCAATTTCAACTTCATCTAATTCTTTATTTAGTCTAGATATTTTTCCAGCGGTTTTCTTTGTTTGCTCTTTTTGATAATTGGCAGCAATTTTATCATTATCACTAGATTTTTTCTTCATTCCTTTAGAAGCCCATTTTTGTGCAGTATTTATTTCTTGCTTGATTTTTGATTTCTTTTCTTTGGCATTTTCATATGCTTCTAAAGCGTGAGTATATTCTATCTCTTTATATTCAACATAAGCATAATATGATAAATTGTATTCTTTAATTTTACCGCCATCTAACTCAATAACTCAATTATTTTGGTAGTTAAGTTATTTAAAAATTCTTCATCATGACTTACTATAATCATTTGTTTATTTAAACTTTTTAAATATTTTTCTAACCAAGTTATTGCTTCTATATCTAGATTATTGGTTGGTTCATCTAAAAGAAAAATATCATCATTACTTAAAAGCATAGCAGCTAGAAGTATTTTCATTTTTTCTCCACCTGATAATTCTTTTATTTTTTTATCTAATGGTTCATCAAAATTTAAACCAGCTAAAATAAATGACAAGTTGCTTTCAAAATTATATCCATCTTTTTTTAAGTATTCTTCTAAGGCGTTGCCATAATCTTCCATATTTGCTTCATCTGGATGTTGTTCAAAATTACTTATTATTGCTTCTAAGTTTGTTAAATTAGTTATTTGTTTTAAGTAATCAACAACTGAAAGGTTATAAAACTCTGGTGATATTTCCTGGTTCAAATAAAAGGCAGTTTCATTATTTAACTTTACTTTACCCTTATCTGCAGGAATTTGGCCAGAAATTATTTTTAAAAGAGTACTTTTACCACTCCCGTTAGGACCAACTAGTCCAATTACTTCGTTTTGAGATAGGTTAAATGAGACATTATTTAAAATGGTTTTACTATTAAAATTTTTAGTTATATTATTTAGTTGCATTTGCTTCCCATCTTGTTGTGTTACCACATGGTAAGATTAAATTATTTTTAGCTTTAATTCCTAATTCGGTTGAGGTAATTGTTCCTTCTTTAGTTATGGTTTTATGAAGGATATTTTCAATTACAGTATTTGATAAACCGGTTGTATAAGAATTAATAATAAATAATAATGGCTTGTCTGATAAAAGTTTGGTACAATCATCAACTAGATTGTATAGATCTTTTTCGATTGACCATACTTCGTTTTTAGCTCCTCTACCAAATGATGGTGGATCCATTAAAATAATGTCATATTTATTACCTCTTCTTAGTTCTCTTTTAACGAATTTTTTAACATCATCAACTAAGAATCTAATGGTTTCATTTTCTAAATGATTGGATTTAACATTTTCTTTAGCCCAATCAATCATACCTCTTGATGAATCAACATGTACTACTTCGGCCCCTTCTTTTAGAGCAGCAATACTGGCAGCTCCGGTGTAAGCAAATAAATTTAATACTTTGCATTTACGATTGGAATTTTTGATGGTTTTTCTTATTAAATCCCAGTTATAAGCTTGTTCTGGAAATAAACCAGTGTGTTTAAAGCCCATTAATTTTAAGTTAAATACTAAATCTTTATAGTGGATTTGCCATGAATCTGGGATATTACTTAATTTTTCCCACATACCACCACCAGTATTACTTCTAGTATATCTAGCATCTACTTTAATATTTTCATTATCTGGCCAAATTATTTCAGGATCTGGTCTTTTTAGGGTTATATTATTCCATCTTTCATATTTATAGCCATTACTCATAGCTAATATTTCATATTCATTAAAATCTTTTATTGTTTCCATATATACCTCTTTTTCATTTTATCATTTATTTAAATATAAGTATTTATTTTTTTTAAATAATCTTTTAAATTGTCTTTTTATCATTCGATAGAATGAATAAAAAATACTGTAAGAATATAAATCTTTTAAGGCTTCTTCTCTGATTGTAAAATAGTTTGATTTAATAATTTGTCTTTGTTTAAAGTTTAAGAGTTTTAATAGATAAAGGTCTTTGTATTTAAGAGTATTATAATTTTTAGTTACTTCTGAACAGTTAAATAATTTACAAGCAACATTTTTAGATGGGCATCCATTTAAGGTAACGTATTCACAAAGACGACAACATCCACAGATATGATTGGATTTATTATTTCTTTGAACAATACATTGTTTATTCTTATCGAAACCACAGATATTGGTATTTTTAGTTTGATTATCTAACATTTTACATGATTCATCAAAGACATATGTTATTCTTTCTTTACGATTTTTGATATTTAATCCTTTGATAATTCTTTGGATATCTATATCTTTAGAGTTGGTTTTGAAGATTGTGTTTCTATATATCAATCTTTTATATAGTTTTATTCTTTTGATTAGTTCTTTTTTGGATAAATTTAATTCTTTGGTTTTCATAAACATCACATATATATTTTATCATAAAAAAAGTGATTATTTATTAATATCACTTATATCTAATGCTTTACTTGTTACTAGGATTCTAATTCCGTTTTCAGCAAGCATTAATAATCCATTTACAACAAAGAAGAACGCTAACATAATGTATTGAACTGTTTCATTAAAATATAGATTAATACTTGTTAGTAATCCTAAAAGGATAAATAATGAGAATGTAATTAAATTAACATAAAGCATACCATTTTCACGATCATGATAGTAGTCTAATTTAATTAATTTAATAATAGACATAACTGCTACCCAAGATGCTAGTGTCATACTTAAGACTATTGTTGGTTCATAGTTTATAAATCTAAAACCACTTATTGCAGCTAGAGCTGAAGCAATAGCGGTGTATAAATTTTCTAAGTCGCTACCATTTCTAGTTAAGAAATATTCAACTAATTTTACTAAAGCATAAATACTAAATACTACATATAATATTTTGACAGGATCTAAGATTTTAATCCAAGGTAGGATAAACATTGCTAGACCTACTAATAGTAAAATAGCACTACATATTAAATTAATTTTGTTCTTTTTAGTTCTTTCTTTTTTTCTTTTAAATAACATATATTATCACCTATAATAATAATAGTTTATATTAGAAAAATTGTCAATTAATTAAAGTTTAGAGATTGAGCTTTTGATAATTCTAAAACTTTACTAGCAGGAACAATAATATTTAAAACGGGAATATATAAAGTATAGTCTTTATAAGTAATTTTATCTTCTAAAAAAGAGAAAAATAAATAACTTTGCTTACTAAACAAATATTGGATTAATTTAGTACTTATTTTTTGATTCTCGCTACCTTCTAAGTAGAATAGTTCATCGGCTGTAGTATCACTTCCATTTAAAATTTTACTTATTGAATTTAATGGTAATTCAAATTTGTAAGATATTGTTTCTTCATCTATTGGTGTTTGATTTTTAAGTACAATTAATAATTTTTTAATAAAATTTAAAGTGTTATCTATTACTTCTTGTAATTCTTCATCTTGATAATGTTTTTCAACATATTGTTTTTGTTTTGAATTTGGTTCTGATACATAGAACATATCTAATTCATTTAAACATAATATTCTTTTATATTCATCTAATGTAATTTTTTGCATATTCTTACCTCCATGGTAAGTTATTATATTATAACTTTTTAATTAATTAAAGGGTTTTATTGATAATTTAAGCATATTATTATATTATATTGGTGAAAGGAGTATGTATGGAATTTATGTTATTATTTATCATTGTAATAGTTGTAATTATTTTACTTAGATCTATTAGACAAGTTAATGAATATGAGCGTGGTGTTAAATTTAGATTTGGTAAGTTTGCAAAGATTCTTAATCCAGGATGGAATTTAATATTACCAGTTATTGAATCTATGAAAAAGGTTGATATTAGAACTAAGGCTGTTGATGTTCCTGAACAAGATGCGATTACTAAAGATAATGTTTCTATTAGAATTAATGCGGTTTTATATTATAAGATTTTTGATGCTAGTAAGGCTATCATTGCAGTAGAAGATTATAGATATGCAGTTGCTCAGCTTGCTCAAACGACTATGCGTAATGCTGTTGGTGCTGTTTCTTTAGATGAACTTCTTGCAGAAAGAAATAAAATTTCTGAAGAGATTTGTAAGATTGTTGATGAAGCTACTGATCCTTGGGGTATTAAAGTTGAAAACGTTGAACTTAAAGATGTAGCTTTACCTGAAGAAATGAAACGTGTTATTGCTAAAGTTGCTGAGGCTGAAAGAGAAAAAGCTGCAGTTATTACTAAGTCTGTTGGTGAAGTTGAAGCTAGTGAAAATTTAGCTAAGGCTGCAGAAATTATGAGTAGTACACCTGGAGCTTTACATTTAAGAACTTTATCTACTATTAATGATATTTCTTCTGATCAATCTAATACGATTATTTTTGCTTTACCTATTGAAGTTTTAGATGCTCTTAAGGGTAAGGCAGAAAAAAAATAACCCTTTGGTTATTTTTTTATTGCCATAAATTATTTGGATATAAATCATCATTAATATATTTATTTATTTTTTCTTTAACGATGTCTAAATCTTCTTTATAGGTCATCCCAAACCACTGAGCAGTGGTATTAATCATTTTTAAAGTTAGTTCTTTTGTTTCGATTTTACTTTCGATTAATTCGGGGATTAGATATTCATCTTTAGTTAGATCTTTAGCTGTTTCAATAAAGTGGTTTAAGCCTGTTTCTAGATGTTTAAAGATGTCTTGGGTAAATGCTAAGGCATTCATAGAAACTCTTGTAGTTGATGGTATTTCTATGGTTTCTGTAGTTCCTAATTTAGTAGCATATATTTTATTATCTTTCTTTTCAATTAATGATTCAGTTATTTTGGTTACGATGTTATCTTTTTCTTCTAGCACTCCTCTTTTAACACTTCCTGATTCAGTAATTGTTTTTAAAACATTGTACCCTACTGTTCCACATTCATTAGGTTTAATATTAACTAAAAAGTCATGCAAAACTTTAAAGCAATCAGCACCATAATAGTCATCTGAATTAATAACAGCAAATGGTCCTTTAACAGTATCTTTAGTACATAATATTGCTTGAGCGGTTCCCCAAGGTTTGGTTCTTTCAATAGTTACTCCAGGGATATTTGGTTCTTGATAGACATACTCTACTTTAACGTGATGTTCTAATCTTTTACCAATCGTTTCTCTAAATATTTCTTCTTGTTCTTTCTTGATGATTAAAACTACTCTATCGAATCCATTTTGAATTGCATCATAGATATTATAATCTATAATAAATTCTCCATTTGGTCCGATTGGTTCAATTTGTTTTAAACCACCGAATCTTGAACCCATTCCGGCAGCCATGATAACTAAATCCATTTAATTCCTCCTTTTTTTAAAATGGCATTTTTAAGTTTCCATTACTCATTTGTTTCATCATTAATTTCATTTGTTCAAATTGTTTTAATAATCTATTTACTTCTTCAACAGTTCTTCCTGATCCTTTAGCAATTCTTTGCTTTCTTGAGGCTTTTAAAACTTCTGGATGTCTTCTTTCATAAGGGGTCATGGATAAAACTATTGCTTCAACATGAGCCATATCTTTAGGGTTAATAATAATATTATTTAATCCCATATTACGAGCTCCTGGTAACATTTTAATGATATTTTCAAGAGGTCCTAGTTTACGAATTTGTTTCATATTGACAAGGAAATCTTCAAGGTCATATTTACCGGTCTTCATTTTCTTAGCCATGTCTTTAGCTTCTTCTTCACTAATTGCATTTGATGCTTTTTCTGCAATTGAAAGAATATCTCCCATATCAAGAATTCTTTCGGCCATTCTTTCGGGATAGAACTCAGTTAAGCCATCTAATTTTTCAGAATCACCAATAAATTTAATTGGTATATTGGTTAGATGTCTTACGGATAATGCTACTCCACCTTTGGTGTTTCCATCCATTTTAGTAAGGATTGCTCCAGTAAGATTTAATTTTTCATTAAATCCTTTAATAACATTGATGGCATCTTGTCCCATCATAGCATCAATTACTAAGATTATCTCATGGGGTTTAACGATGTCAGAAATATCTTTTAATTCATCCATTAGGGTTTCATCGATGTGAAGGCGTCCGGCAGTATCGATGATGATATAGTCATTATTATTTTCTTTAGCATACTTTAAAGCATTAGTTACGATCGTTCTTGGATCGGTTTTTCCTTCAGTATAAACAGGAATATTTAAGGTTTTTCCGATTTCAACTAACTGATTGATAGCAGCTGGTCTATAAATGTCACAAGCTACTAACAATGGTTTCTTAGAATTTTTCTTTCTTACTAGATTAGCTATTTTTCCACAGGTAGTGGTTTTACCGGAACCTTGTAATCCGACTAACATAATAATAGTAGGATTTTTGTTTGTTTCTAATGGTAAATAATTTTCTCCTAATAAGGAGATTAATTCATCTTTAACGATTTTGATAAATAATTCTTCGGGTTTTAAGTTTTTTTCTACGTTTTGACCTAAAGCTTTTTCTTTAACGTTTTTAGTAAATTCTTTTACTACTTCGTAGTTTACATCGGCTTCAAGAAGGGCCATTCTAATTTCTTTGATAGCGTCTTGAATATTGTCTTCTGTAATTCTACCCATTCCTTTAATGTTTTTTATTGCATTTGATATTCTGTCTCCCATATATTCAAACATTTTTAATCACCTAAATCTATTATACAAAAAAAAGACTAAAAAGTCTTTATTTATCGTGCATTTCTGATAATTATGACACCAGAACCTCCGGCACCACCTTGGTAGCCATATGCGCCACCACCACCGTTTGCTGAGGCATCGGCTCCACCGCCTCCGCCACCTGATCCGGTATTATTGGTTGCTGCACTACCTTCGGCTTGGGCATGGGCTCCATGACCACCACCTGTTGTTCCTCCTGGTTTTTCTGCTCCACCAAAATTCTTAGTCCATACAAACTGTGTATTTACGCAAGCAGCGCCACCGCCTCCAGCAGCATACATAACTCCATCTATATCTGATGTGCCAAAGGCATATACTCCATCTGAACCAGCGGTTGAAGGTCTTGCAGTGCCTGAATCTTTTCCAGCAACTGATGCACCAATTCCGCCTTCTGCACCTGCTGTACCACTTGCAGATGAAAGTGAGAAAGCACTTGTGGCACTACCAGAACTTCCAGATGAACCTCCAGAACCAATAGTAATTGTATAAGTTCCAGCGGTTACTTTATGTTTATAAACTGTATAGATGTTGCCTCCACGGCCACCATTACCACCATAGCATGTGTTTCCACCTATTCCAGCATCTCCACCATAGCCGCCACCAACTAAGAAGACATCTATGGTCATAGCTTTTTCAATTGTTAGAGTTCCACCTGTTGTAAATTTAACATGCCAGTTACCACTACCTTCATCTGTATATTGAAGTGAACCATTATAGGTATATTTAGGGAATGATGCATCGTCAAATGTAAAGTATGCAGTACAAGTAACACCTTTTTTATTTAAACCGCTTACGTTTCCAACCCATTTTGAACCACTCCAAGTAAATGTTAATGTTGTGCCTGGAGCATTACATGATGTTGTTACAGTATAGTTTTCATTAGTCGGTAAAGTATTTGTTGTTGTCCCATCAACAGTTGTAACTATTTTTACATCTTGATCATTAGTTGATTCATTTATTTGATTGGTTAATGCTAAGGTATTATTTTCATATCCAGCATTAATAAATATTTTTATATAATATGTTGTTGATGAACTATTTTCAGTTACTAATGTAATTATCTTAGAAGAATTAGCACTAATTGTTCCATTAACAGGATCTGCCGTATTGTCAGAATATTTAACTTTTAAACCACTTGGTAGTGAAATAAAACTGGTACAAGCACTTGTTGCACATACTTTATAAGTGACTTCATATTTCACACCGAAATTATTAAGAGAAGTTATTTTTAGGGTTTGGGTGGCATCATTATTAGCAGGTGCGGTTAGTATATCTCTTACTGTACCATTTACTGCTATATTAAATGATAAATCAGCCACTTTTACGTTTGCTAAGTTATTAGTGTTATTAGATGTAAAAGCACTGTAAGTTGTATTTAGTGCTAAAACAAATAATACCAAAACAGATAAAACCACTAAATATCTAGTAGTTTTATTATTCTTGATTAAATTGAATAGAGAAATAAATTTTTCTTTCATCTTCTCCACCTATTTTCCTATTAAAATTATATAATAAGGTTCTGTTTCAGTCAAGTTATAAAAACTATTTTAATTTTTCAATTTTATTAACGATTATTTGATATTTATCATATCTTTTTTCAACATGTCCATTTATTTTTAAAAGGTCCCCTACTTTTAATAAGTTGGCATATGCTATTTTATTAGGGAATAATGTATAACTTAAGGAACCTGTTTCATCGGATATTTCTAAGAAGGCCATGGTATCATTATTTTTAGTTTTAATTGTTTTAATACTTTCTAATAAACCTACAGTAGTAATAGTTTTATCAAAATAATTTTTTATATTCATAATTTTTATTTCATTATATTTACTAGCAGGATGATTAGATACATAGAAACCAAATAGTTCTAATTCTTTATTCATTAATTCATTTGATGGTAATTCTTCATATATTTCAAGATTTGGTTTTGTTACTAAGTTACTATCTAAGCCACTAACTAATTCAGCATATATTAAGGCTTGCTTGATATTATTTATTAAGGTATTTCTAGTTTGATTAAATGAATCTAAAGCTCCAGCATATATTAATGTTTCAATAGTTTTAGTGTTTATATTTTTATTATAAATTCTGGAAACAAAGTCAAAGAAATCTTGATATGGAGATTTTTTTCTTTCTTCAAATATTTCTAGAGAGACAACATCTCCAATATTTTTAATTACTCTAAGGGGCATGATTATATCATTATTTATATAATAATCATAAGAACTTGTATTAATATCTGGTTTAACTATTTTAATATTTAATGATTTTGCTTCATCAATATATTCTTTAGTTTTAGTAACAGAGCCAATATTAATATTTAATAAACATGAATAAAATATTTTAGGATATATTACTTTTAGATACATCATTTGATAACCAACTAAGGCATACGCTACTGAATGAGATTTGTTAAAACCATAATTAGCAAATTTTAAAATTAAGTCATATATTTTAGTACTTATTTCTTTTGAGTAACCATTTTTTTCAGCTCTTAAAATAAATTTTTCTTTTTCCTCGATGATTATTTTTTCTTTCTTTTTAGAAATTGCTCTTCTGATTAAATCAGCTTCTGACATTTTATATGAAGCAATGGTTCTAAAGATTTGCATGATTTGTTCTTGATAAACGATAATACCATATGTTTCTTTTAAGATAGGTTCTAAAGCAGGAACAATGTACTCTACTTTTTCTTTTCCTTCTTTTCTTTTAATGAAAGAATCAATGTTTTGCATAGGTCCTGGTCTAAATAACGCTAAGGCTACTACTAAATCATTAAATGAATTAGGTTTTAATTTTCTTAAAAAGTTTTTCATACCAGCACTTTCAAATTGGAAGATACCGGTTGTATTAGCATTTTTAAATCTATTTAGGACTTCTTCATTATTTAAATCAATATTATTAATATTAATTTTAGTTGGTAATTTATCAATGATACTAGCCATAGTTGTTAGATCTTTAATAGCTAAAAAGTCCATTTTAAGTAGACCTAATGATTCTAAATAATTCATGGTATAACCAGTGAGGTATACGTCTCCACTTTTAGTGATTGGGATTATATCGTCTAAATCTTCTTTAGAAATTACAACACCAGCAGCATGGGTACTGATATGTTTTTTTAATCCTTCTAATTTTAGAGATTCATAATATACTTGTTTTATTTTTTTGTCAGTATTTAAAATCTTAATTATTTCTTCAGTTAGATTTTCTTTTAATGTTTTTTTAGGATCAATTAATTTATTAATTTTAGAAATATCAATATTCAATATTTTGGATACGTTTAATAGGACTTGTTTAGAGGTAAGAGTTCCGTAGGTCATGATTGGCATTACTCTTTTAGAACCGTATCTTTCTTTAACATAGTCGATTACTAGATATCTTTTTGAGGCATCAAAGTCGATATCAATGTCTGGCATAGTTACTCGTTCAGGATTTAAGAATCTTTCAAATAATAAATTATATTTTAAAGGGTCAATTGAAGTTATTCCCAGTGAATATGTAACTAAAGAACCAGCAGCAGAACCTCTACCGGGACCAACATAGATATTATTTTTAATTGAATATTTGACGTAATCATAAACAATTAAAAAGTAATCAACAAAGTTCATTTTATTTATAACATCTAATTCATAAAGAAGTCTTTCTTGATATTCTTTTGGAACATTACCATTTAATCTTTTAGTTAGTCCTTTAATAGATAAAGTTTTTAAATAAGAAAAACTATCTTTGATATTTTCATCATAATGTGGGATTAGGTTTTTACTTGGAGATATCGTGATATTTACCTGATTAATCAGTTCATCGGCATCTTCAGTGATATGAAGATAATTATTAGAATAATCGATATCTTGGTAGGTATCATAGGTTAAATTGTCTTTAATCATATTTAGATAGTTTAGATATTTAGTATCTTCTTTAGTTAGAGATAAAGCTTGATTAAAGTAAATTATTTTGTTTGTTATGATTAAGGCTGATTGTTTTTCTTGTTTTGTTTGATAACCAATAAAGATGTTGTTCGTTATGGCTTTTAATTCGTCATATAGTTTAATTGAATTATATGGTAAAATAATTATTAGATTATTGATGTATTTTTTTAAGTCATTTATAGTTAAAGGATTATTTAAAATTATAGTATTTATTTTAAATAAGTTATGTAGTCCTTGTTCATCTTTGGCATATAAATATATTTTACTGTTTTGATAGTTTACTTCGAGTGACACTAAGGGTTTTATATTGTTTTTTTGACACTCTAAAATAAATTCCATTGATGATGATAAATTGTCGTCAATGATACCTAGGGCTTCAATATGATTGTTTATGGCATATGAAATTAAGTCTGGTATTTTAATAAGACTTGTTAAAATGCTGTAATCAGTTTTAATACTTAGACATGATTTCATAAGAGCCTCCTTAAGACAATTATAACATAAATAGTCAAAATCATTGACATTTATCAAGAATATATGATAAAATCATAAAGAATTTTGATTAAGGAGGAAGACCTATGGCAAAAAATGTATTAAAAGCTAAACCTTTATTTGTAAAGTTAAGTTCTCATGCAAATAATAAAACAAATAGTAGACAAAATCCTAATTTACAAACTTATAAAATTAATGGAGTAAAAGTTAGATTAACTGCAAGAGCTGCTAGAACATTAAAGAAAAATGCTTAAAATAACTATATAGTTATTTTTTTTATAATAAAAAGAACTCATTCGAGTTCTTTTTTCTTTTCTTTGGAAATCTCTAAGATTTTTTTATGAATTGTTGGATCTGCTTCAGAGATAGCATTAATGGCGTGTTCTAAAGATTCTTTGTATTTACCTTCAAAGAAACAGTTTTCAGCTTTGGTTAATCCATTATCTATTTTGATAGTGGTTCTAAAACGATTTCCATAAACGATTGTTTCTTCTGCTAAGGAAGCATTTTTAATAATTTCAACAGTATTTTTATATAGTTTTAAAACTAAATCTCTGGCAGTATCTACTCTTAAATTTAAGGTTTTAATTGAAATTGGTTTTTTACTTAATTCATCAATCATGATATCTAGAGCATCATTTGCTTCTGATAATTCAATATAGTATGTTTTAGGAACTACTGGTAATTTATAACTATTGATGCGATATTTACTATCTTTTAGGATCATTTTAATTTCAGTTAATTGATCACGTGCTCTTAATTCATCTTCTTTTAGACTACTTAAATTTTTAATAGTTAGTTCTAGTTTTTCTTCATCTACAGCAAGTTTAGAAGATAAATTTTCAAGTTCTTTATTTAATTTAGAGAAAGCAAATGATTTACTACGATAGTTTTCAACTATTATTTCATAATCATTTTGAATAGATTTAACACTTAGATTTAATTCATCTATTATTTTAACATCATCATCAGTTAAATCATAACTATATTTTATGTCTTCGATTTTTGATGATAAGGTTTTAATTATTTCTAATAGTTTTTTACATTTAATAGCGATTTTACGTGAGTTTTCTTCATACTCTTTTTTAGATACTCTTTCGTTGTCAAAATCATTATAAAGTGATTCAAAGTAAGATAATATTGTTTTTAATTCAAAGATTGAATCAGCTAGATTTAAAACTTTTAAACGATCAAAGACATCGGCTATTTTCTTTTCTGATTCAGAGATATTGTAATCAATATTTAAGTAATCTAGGACATATCCTTCTTTTGTCATCTTATTATAAATATTACGTATATCTTCAATTTTTGATGGGATTAATTTTTTACCCATTAGGATAATTGTAGGTGCTTCGTTAACAACTATTTCAATGTTACCGATGTTATCACCTAGAGCTTTAACGATTTTAGGAGCTTCAGTATAGTCATTATTTTCCATGGCTATTTCAAAAGCATTAAATAATTTATCGATGTTTTCAAATTGTAGTTCAATAGTTTTAGAAATTGATTCATAGTCATCTTTATGATTATTATATTTTAAATAGATATCACGATAATCTTTTTTTAGTTTAGTTACAATTTCTCTATTCTTAGTTTCTGATAAAGATATTTCTCTAATTTCTTTAAGTAAGAATTCACTTTTAGCTTTAACATAGTAGATTTCTAGTTCTAATTTAGCACTTGCTTCATTAATTGCTTTTCTTTTTTTAGTTTTGATAAGTTCATCTAAATCATTTAATTCATTAGTTAAGGAAGGAATATCAACGTCTTTGATTTGTTTGTATCTTTTTTGCCATGATTCATATTTTTTTTCTAGTTCCTTATTATTAATTAAAGAAGATACTTTATTTAATTCAGTTAAGATATTACCGGAAATTATTAGATTTTTATTACGTTCAAGTTTAGATAGGATTTCTTCGTATTGTTTTTTATTATGCTTATTTATAAGCACTAAAACAACGACAATTAAAATAATTGCCACGGCTCCATAAACGATACCAAGAATTATATATGTTTTATCACTCACTTGAATCATCCCTATAATATATATTACCATAAAATGACTAGAAAAAAAACTATTTCTTTTGGAAAATAGTTTTGTTATTTTTGACAGTTAGGACAGTAATAAGTACTTCGTCCTCCTACTTTAATATTTTTGATAGGATTCTTACATATTTTACATGGTTCATTTTCTTTTTTATGAACGTTTAAGAAATCTTGATAAGAACCAGTTACTCCTAGTGATGAAGTATAACTTTTAATGGTTGTACCTCCATAAGTGATAGCTTTATTTAAGATATTTACTGAGTTATCTATGATACTTTGACATTCTTCTTCAGTAAGATTTTTAGCTGGTTTTAATGGATTTATTTTAGATGAAAATAACACTTCATTAGCATAGATGTTTCCTAAACCAGAGATAATTGTTTGATCTAATAAAGCTTCTTTGATAGGAATATTTTTGGTACTTAATTTTTCTTTTAGGTAGCTTGGTATCATTTCTTTAGAAAATGGTTCAAGGCCTAATTTATGTAAACTTTCATAAGAGTCAGGATTTTCAGTTAAGTACATTCTACCGAACTTTCTAGTGTCGTGATATCTTAAGGAAATATTACCAAATTCAATTATTATGTGTTCATGTTTGACTATTTCATC
This sequence comes from bacterium, assembly GCA_022779465.1. Taxonomy (GTDB): domain Bacteria; phylum Bacillota_I; class Bacilli_A; order RF39; family UBA660; genus CAG-533. Next base: position 17,569 of record JALFTB010000013.1, on the reverse strand, counting down.
ATTAATGTTTTTGATAAAGTATTTACCTTCCATTCTTAAGTGGCTTATTAGATATAGATTATCAAAGTCAAAGATTAAATATTTACCTTTAGTAGTAATATCTTTTAGTTCATGACCAATTAGGTTAGATAAATCTAAACTTGTTTGTTCGATTATTTTAGGATATATTATTTTGATGTTAGTGACTTTTTGATGTAATAAATTCTTTTTTAGAACTTTGGCAACTGTTCTAACTTCTGGTAATTCTGGCATAATTTACCTACTTTGCTTCATACCAGTCAGTTCCAAAGTCGATACCTACTTTTAGAGGAACATCTAGTTTTACAATATTTTCCATTATTTCTTTTACTAAATTAGTTAAAGATTCTTTTTCTTCTTTGACAACATCAAAAATTAATTCATCATGTACTTGTAATAACATCTTTGATTTAAAATGAGCATTTTGCATTTCTTCATCAATTTTTATCATAGCCATTTTAATAATATCAGCACTTGTTCCTTGAATTGGTGTATTCATGGCGATTCTTTCGCCGGATTGTCTAATGATATAGTTTTTATTTGATAATTCATCAATTACTCTTTTACGGTTATATAAAGTTCTTACAGAACCATAAAGGTGTGCTTCGCTTACAATGTCATCCATGTATTTTTTTACACCTGGGTATAACTCATAGAATTTATCAATAAATTTTTTAGCGTCTTTTGGTTTAATTTGAAGATTTTCTCCTAAACCAAAACCACTTATACCGTAAACGATTCCAAAGACCACAGCTTTAGCAGCTTTACGCATTTGTTTGGTTACTTCTTCTGGTTCTACTTCAAAGATGTCACTAGCTACTTCGGTATGGATATCTTTATCATGAATAAAGGCATCAATTAATTCTTTAGAACCAGATATATGAGCTAAGATTCTTAATTCGATTTGAGAATAATCAACGCTTAAGAATAAATCATTTTCTGGTAAGAAGGCTTTTCTTACTCTTTTTCCTAAATCTGTTTTAGTAGGAATATTTTGTAAGTTAGGATCAATGCTTGATAATCTGCCTGTTCTTGTTAGTGCTTGTTTATAGATAGTATGAATTTTATGATCTGGTCTGATATAGTTAGTTAAACCTTCTAGATAAGTACTACTTAGTTTTGATAGATTACGATATTTTAAAATATATTCGATAACTGGGTGAACATCAATAAGTTTTTCTAAAATATTAACATCAGTACTATAAGTTTTACCAGCTAATTTCTTTTTGGGATATGGTAAATTCATATGAACAAATAATACTTCTCCTAATTGTTTAGGACTGCTTATATTAAATTCTTCACCAGTTAAGTTATAGATAATACTAGCAATTTCAGTTAAGTTTTTATCTAATTCTTCTTTTTGTTTATTTAAAATTTCTTTATCGCAAATTATTCCATTTTGTTCCATACGAGCAAGAACAGGAATTAATGGCATTTCAACATTATTAAATAAATCATACATATCTTCCATTTTTAATTTTTTGATTAAATCATCTCTGGTGTCAAAGATATATTTAGATTTTTGGCAGACAGCATTTTTAAGTTTTGTTTCATCTTTTAAGGTGTCGTTATAAAATGGTACTTCAATGCCTTCTTTATTCATAAGAACTGCTAAGTCATCTTTGATTTGATAGTTAAGAAGATATGTAGCAATTAAGTTATCAAAGATAGTATTAGTATTAAAATCATTTAGAATAATAATATTTTTCTTTAAATCGTAAGTATATTTTTTTGTATCTTTCAAATATGTAAATACTTCTTTTATTTGATCTTTATTGATATAAAATAAGTTTTCTTGATCATATAATCCCATTCCTAAGATATTTGCGATATGATAGTTTTCATTATCAATCTCAATATAATAAGATATAATGTTATCTTTATTTATTTCGGTAACGCTAGTTAATTCTTTATAATCAATTTGAGTATTTATTTCTTTCTTTTGTGGTAATTTTTTTAAGAATGAATAAAACTCTAAATCTTCATAGATATGTTCTAATTCTTTGGTAGGTCCATTATATGTCATGTCTTCTAATTTATCTTTTAGGGGCACTTCTAAATAAATTGTACAGATATCTTTACTAAAGAAAGCATTGTCTTTATCATTAACTAATTTATCATGAAGTGATCCTTTTATTTCATCGATATGATTATATATTTCTTCAAGACTATCATATTGTTGTAATAGTTTTAAAGCAGTTTTTTCACCGATTCCTTTAACTCCTGGAACATTGTCTGATGGATCTCCCATAAGGGCTTTTAAATCTATCATACGAATTGGTTTAATTCCATAATCTTCTTCAAAAGTTTTTTCGTTATATCTAATAAAATCTTTGGTTTTTAATAATTTTACATCGACTTCTTTATTAATTAGTTGAAGTAAATCTTTATCTGATGATACTATGGTAGCATCAAATTCAGGATCATCTAAAGCCATAACTGAAATGGTTCCAATAATATCATCCGCTTCATAATTTTCAACTTCATAGTGTTTAATTCCCATGGCATCTAATAAAGTACGTGCTTTAGGCATTTGTTCTAATAATTCAGTTGGAGTTTCTTGTCGACCAGCTTTATAATCTTTATATTTAGCATGTCTAAAGTTTTTACCTATATCAAAGGCAACTGCCATATAATTTGGCTTTTCTTCATCTATAATTTTATTAATCATATTAACAAAACCGTATAATGCATTAGTTGCTTCGCCTTTTGAGTTTTTCATTAAATTACCAGTATAGGCAGTAGCAAAGTAACTTCTAAACATTAAGTTATTTCCATCAACTAAAATTACTTTTTTCATTTTAAACACCTCTTAAATATTATAATATATTTTGATTTTTTTATAAAGAAAATCTAGTACTTTTGTACTAGATTAATCACGATATGTATCACTTGCTTTTTTACGTTTAAATTTCTTTTGAGATATCTCTTGTTTTAGTTCTTGCTCTTTTCTTTTAACTCTAGTTTGATCTCCTTTATATTTAGCAAGTAAGCCTCTGATATATTTATTTCTTTCTTCAGGTGTCTTTTCACTTTGAAGTCTTTCTAAAGTTGGGTAAACAGATAAGTCTTTTACTTCTATTTCATCTACTTTACTAAAATCTTTATAAAACATTTTACCATTTGTTTTTAGTTTATCAGTTATTGGAGTATCATCTGGCATACCAATTGATGTTAATAATTCTCTAGCAAATAAACTATCAGTCATACCATCATAATTATTGCCATTGGCATATTTAATTAAAGCTTCTTCCATATATTCATATGGAGCAATTATTAATTCACCATAATGATTATCTTTAAAGGCAGGATTAATGTTTTGTTTTATTTTTTCTGGTTTAAAGTCTGGTGATAAGCAAATAGCCCAGAAACCATAATCTTTAAAGGTTAATTCTTTATTTCCGACTTGAAAATAAGGAGTAAATGTATCATCATAACGATATGTTATTATAGATATATTGCTTAAAACAAAGTATTCTAAATTACCATCAATTGGATGATAGTAATATCCTGTTTTTTGATAATATTTTTGCATTAAATCAATAAGATAGTTCTGAAGTATGTGACACCCTAATGAATAACCGGGAACTTTAACAACTGATGAGGGATGTTCTTTCGGATATTTAAAAGCATTAAAGGTTTTATTAGCCATTCTACGACGATAGTTTTTAAGATTATTATAAGGTATTAGCAGACGCTTATTTAATTCTTCAGATAGTTCTTTATCACTCATAGTTTGATCTACGGCATCTTCACTAATTCTAATTAGGATATCGCGATATTTCTTTAAAGCTAAATATTTTTTACCTTCATAAAGTAAGGTTTCTAATTCATCGATATCATCATATAATCTTTTAAATACGATAAAGAAATCACTTTGAGGATTATAAGATTTTATTCTTTTAGCAAATTCTTCTGTACAAATTGCTTCTTTGATAGCATTATATGCTTCTTCATATGATATTTTAGGTAAATCGTAATAACTATAAACTACTCTATAAAATAAAAAATATAGTAATCTTTCATTAAAACCTAAGACCTCAAAATCTTTAGCTAATTCTAAACATTTAGTAGCAATTATATTATTTGCTAAACTGCTACTTTCATTTTGAGGTATTAAGTTATTAATATATCTTACATATCTTTCTGGGATTGGTTCATAAAATCTTACTTTATCCATAGTTCCTCCTTATATAAAAAAAGACTTAATTATTATATTTAATTAACCCTTTTTCCAATTCTTCAAGTGCTCTACCTAATTCCTTTTTGTTTTTATATTCTCGTTCAGGAAGTTGGTAATGATTAGTTTCTTTCATTTGCTCTGCTCTTTTAGCAATAATATGAACTAATTTATACTTAGAATCAACATAGTTTAATATTTTATCTATTGATGGATAAATCATTGTATCACTCTCCTACAATAATAATATACTATAGGCTAAAATATTTAAACATAGTTTTGTCAATTTTTATACATTTATTTTACAAAAATTATTTACCACAAGGATTTTGGTCATAAACATGACACACTTCGTTTTCTTCACAACTAGTAAAGCATGGTGTGTAATAATGATGATAAATGTGATGATTGATTATTCTAGTATGAACTGGTTGAATATGCTCAATTTGATGATTAATTTCTCGATGACATACTTTTTCACATGGGCATTCATAAACTGGTGGACACTCAATTTTCATAGTATCATTTTGCATATCACAGCATCTATTTGATTTAAACATTTTATACACTTTCCTTTCTAGTGTAGTTTATGTAAAAATTTAATAGATGTTTAGGCTTTTATTCACATGGTACTTCGATGTCGGTGGTTAAAACTAATATAGGTAATTCTACTTCATATCTGTCTTCATTATATACTAAGATATCTGATTCAAATTTAAAGGTTTTAGTTGTATCATCATCGAATTTAATAATGTAATACATATCTCCATCAGATACTTGTTCATTAGTTTTCTTGATAGTTTTTACTTTATTTAAAGTGTCAAATAATTTATCATTATCTATTTTATAACACTTAGGTCCTTCCGCTGAAAAACCATCATATTTAACAATAAAGTCAGTAATATGTTCACTATTTTGTTTCATATAGTTATACTCGACAGTGTTAGTTATATTAAATTTAGTATTGGAACAACCTGTTAAGATAAATATACAAATTAATAAAATTATAATTAGATATTTTTTCATAGTTTCACCATTTAAATAGTATCATAAGAATTTAATTAAAACAACTAAGGATACTTAAATGGTCATTTTTTGTTATAAAAAAACAAGCTAGTTAGCTTGATTCTTTTTCTTTTTAGATACTATGTATGATGCTAAACCACCTGCTACACCGCCGATAGCTGCATATATTAAAATATTATTAAAGTTAAATGATGTTTTTTCTTCTTCTTTATATTTTGGTTTAATATCATAACTTACTGATTTTATTATATCTCGGATTTGATTTTTTTCTGTATCTGTGAAGTTTTCACTTTTTTGCGCAGTAAATGTATAACCTAAACGATTTACTACTGTGTAATAAGAAGCAATATACATTTTGTTAGTACTATCATAATAATAAGATTCAACATATTTATAATTAGTTTTGTAAATATCGTTGGTACTTGAATAAACTCTTTTACCAATTTCTTTAGCTACTTCTTTTACTTCATCATCAGTATAATTAGATAAATTATTCATTTTTTCAACGTTCTTAGTTCTTAAAACAAATTCATAAGCAAATGTTTTAGGCATAGCATCAAGATATGCTCCATTCGTTGTAAAGAAATTATTCATGTATTCTTCAGTAATATTAATTTCTTTTAATTTGGCATTGTCTTTAAGATTTTCTTTAGTAAAAACATACCAATCATCAGGCATAGTAATATGTGTATTTACCTCTTTAATGTCATAATTTTGAGCAAATACTGTAATTGGTAGTAATAAAGCAATTAACAATAATCTTTTTAAATGTTTCATATAAACTCTCCTCTTCGATTGTAATTATATCATAATAAATTTAGTTTGCAAATTTAATTGGTGGGCATGTTTTAATTTGATGTTTAGTAATTGAATTGTTATGTTGTTTGTTGTATTTCTTATATTTTTTAGGATTAATACTATTTAAATTAAATAAATCTTTTCCTTCAAGTAAACCAGTGCCACGATGCTTTCTTTTACTTTGGGCTCCGAAAAAAACATAATATTTACCATTTTCATAAATAAAACTACTACGGTAAATTCCTGAATTATCCCATTTATTCATTCTAGTTTCAGGTTTTAGGACAACTTTAGTTTCAACAAAATCCGTTTCATTTAGAGAATATGTGTAATACAATTTCATTTTATTTAAATTTTTCCACTTATCAAAAGCTACGACTAACATTTCATAACCTTTATCAGTTTTAATAATATCTAGATGCCATGTGTTTAGATTTTCTTTGTAAGTAATATTTACTTCTTTTTGATCTACCCAATTTAGACCATCTTCACTGGTAGCATATTTTACTTTATAATTAACATCGACATACCAAATTTTATAAATTCCTTCATCATAAATAATAGCTGGACTAATATAATCTTTTTTATGACGATCGGTTGAGATTATAACAGTCTCTTTTTTACGCCAATGAATGCCATCTTTAGTATCTCTTTTATAAATAATTACTTTATTATGATCTACTTGGCGCCAATAACAAGATAGTATCTTAGTGTCAGGATTATATACGATATGAGAATCTGAATTGTATCTTTTTTTAGGAATATTATCTACTTCATCTAAAGGGTTCTTTAAACCTTTTGGCACTTCCCAATTTATTAAATCATTACTTGCAACGATATGAGGATTTTCTTTAGCGGATTTTCCTTTAGGATAAGGAGTAAAACTCATCCAATATTTATATCCATTCCACTTCTCTTTAAAAGCTATTACTTTTGGATGATATGCTTCTTTATCTCCATAAGATGAGATTATATTTAAACGATATCTAGTACTTTTATTATCAAGTGATGTGATCAAATATAATGCAAGAGGAATTAGTATTAATAAAAATAGTAATACAAATATATGAGCTTTTTTTATCCTTTCTTTTTTATCTTTCATATGCTACCTCAACTTCGATAGTATTTTATCATATTGGGACAAAAAGTAAAGCAAATTTTAGTTGCATTTATGTAAAAAAATAAGCAAGTTTAATTGCTTATTTTACCAGGTAGTTGGATTTGAGGTTGCACCAGTTGTTGGATCTATATTTAATGAATAATATTTACCTTTACATTGGGCATTAAATGTATATCTCATCTTTCCATTATTATAATCATAATATGCTTCAACTATTTTGCACTCACTACGATTTAAACTAAAATATTTCAGACCGATTTCTTCAGCTTGGGTTTCACTAATTTTAGAAGCTAGGATTTTTTCAGTATAATTTGAAACTGTTTTTCCTGTTACTGAATCAACATAAACAAAATAGTAAAATAGTATTGCCAGATTTAGAATATTTGGTCATACAATTTGATGGATTTTTTGAATCATAATAAACTGTTTTATTATCATTACTTGGATATATACTTGATGAAGAAGTAGATTCACATTTATAAGTTTTTCCATTTACTTCATATGTATAAACTGGTGAATACATAGTATTACCCTCATCACTAATATAAGATTTAACTTCAACACTTGTAGATGTTACAGTCGAATCTAGTCTTTTAGCTTTTTTAACTGATGATATATATACCCATCCCATTATAATAAGCATTATAATTCCAACTAGAAAAAATATTTCTTTCTTTTTTTACATTTTTTGTATTAATATCGTACATACAAATTCACCCCTATACTATTTAAATAATACTTATATATTTATAAATTGCCAATTATTCTAAAGCTTTTAAGTATAAAAAAAATCAATCATTAATGATTAATTTATTTATATAAATTCGAATAAAACGAATTAATTTATTTATGGTGCTGAAAAGAGGAATCGAACCCCCAACCTACTGATTACGATTCAGTTGCTCTACCTATTGAGCTATTTCAGCAATACATTTATATTTTATCATATTTTTGACTCTTAGTATATTTTTTATGCTTTGGAGCACAATAATATTGGAGGTAATGATATGAAAAAGATTCCTTGTATGATATCTACGAAAGATATGGCTTATATTACAGATATTTTTAATTGGAATATGAATGCTTATAATAAGATTAATTTTTATTTAGACTCTTTGAAAGATGAAGATGTTTGTAAAGAGTTTAAAAAATTAAGTAAGATGCATTTAAAGAATTGTCAATTAATGGTTAATGTTTTAAAGGAGTGTGACTCTAATGAATGATAAAAAGATAGTTGAGGATATATTAGAAACCGAAAAGAATTTAGTTGCTAATATGGCAACTGCTTTAAATGAGGCTAGTTGTAGTGAAATATATGATAGTTATCATGATATATTTGATAGTGTAACTAGTGCTCAGAAAAATTTGTTTACTTTAGCTTTTAATAAATCTTGGTATAAGTTAGAAGCAGCTGAATGTAATAAGATTTGTCAAGAGTATAAAAAACTTAAAAAGGAATTAGATGAATGCTAATTCCTTTTATAATGCAATTATTTTTTCAATAAAGTCATTTAAGTATTTACTTGATTTTAACATTTCTTTTTTATGATTAGCATAATCAATAACTTCTTGTTTTGTAGCTTCTGGATGATTATTATGATATCTAATTATGCATCTACTTAAGCATGTTTTAATACTTGTTCTTAAAATAATTACTGTTCCTTTTAATTTACGAACGTTTTTAATATTACGAAATTGAGCTGAATCTATTACGATAGTTCTTTTTTCTTGACTAAAATATTTTAAGATATCGTCATATATTTCATCAAAATTGGTATATAGAGCGGTTTTAAAATTATCTTGATATTTTGATTGAAAATAATCTTTTAGTTCAATTTCATATATTTTAGTTGGTTGTTGATTACCAAAGATAACATCAGTATCAACAATAATAAAATCTTTATTATAGTTTTGGGCAAATGTTGATTTACCACTACCCGATTCACCTGTTAGATTAATAATATTATGTTCGGTTAATTTTTTAATTAAAGGTTGTTTATCTGTTGTTATTCCGATTATTTCACTCATTGGACACTCTCATAACTATATAATTTTTTATAATCTTTATTACGCTTTAATAAGGCACTATGAGAACCTGAATCGACTATTTCACCATGGTTTAAGATATAAATTTTACTACAATTTTTAATGGTTGATAAACGATGTGCGATAATTATTATGGTGTAATCTTCAGAAATTTTATCAATTGATTCTTGAATTTCTTTTTGGGTTATATTATCTAAAGCACTGGTTGCTTCATCGAATAATAGAATTTTGCTTTCTTTGAGAAGTGCTCTGGCGATAGCTAATCTTTGTCTTTGACCACCTGACAAGTTTACTCCACCTTCTCCTATAAGAGTATTAAATTTTTTAGGTAAACTCATGACAAAATCATAGAATGATGCTTTTTTACAGGCGTCGATTATTTCTTTTTTAGTAGCATCTGGTTTTACTAATTTTAAATTATCCATGATACTCATATTAAAGATATATGGATTTTGAGTTATGATAGAAATATTATTTCTAATAGTATCTTCATCTAAATCATTGATATCTACTCCATCAATAGTTATTTGACCTGAACCGGTTAAATAACTTTTAGTAATAAGATTAAGTATTGTGGTTTTACCACTTCCAGAAGAACCCACGATTGCTATGGTGTCTTTACTTTTAATTTTAAATGATAAATTGTTTAAAACTTTATTTTTATTATAACCAAATGAAACGTCTTTAAATTCAATTGTTCCCTTTACATTATCTAGATGAACATTACCATATTGTTCTTTAAGATATTTATTATTATCATCAATATCCATGATTCTTTCAACTGCTAGTTCATATTCTTTAATTAAATTTTTTAAATCAGCATAGTTACTCATTAGTGAGAATATTTTGCCATTATATAAGAATAGTACGATGAGATTAGCTGATGTTAGTAATCCCATATCAACAAATTTTATACCAACTATTATAACTAAAAAAACGGTTAATACTAATACTAATCTTGTTATTCTTGATGTTAAACTTTCATAGTTGTGTCTTTTGATTTCTATTTCATTGTTTTCATTAAGAACATTCATTGTAATCTTTTTGATATTTTTGGTTAAATTTAATAATTTAATGTCTCTGATACCTCTAATGTCTTCACTTAAGAGACTATTAACTTTTTCATCGGCTTTTCTTAGGATTCTATTTTGATTCTTTAATTCTTCTTGAGTATACTGCTGAATTATAGCAACAATAGCAACTCCAGTTATATAAATCAATCCTAAAACCCAATTAATATAAATTACGTATATTAGGACACCGATGTTGGTAATACATTGTAATAAATATCTTTGTCCAGCATTTACTACTCTAGCAATGATGGCGGGATCAGTTTTTATTCTCTCTTGAAAAAATCCCGTTGTGTAAGAGTCAAAGTTAGAAATTTGAAGCCTCATAATGGTATCAAAAAGTGATGATCTGATATTCATCATAATTGGTGCTCTAACTTTTTTTCGCCAAAATACCGAACTAAAATGCCATAAGAAGTCTTCAGAAATGGTAACTACTAAGAATACTAAAGCTAAGATTATAACACTTTTAATATCAACTTTTGTAATCGATGTTATTAAGTTTGCTTCAAGAATTGGTGAAATAAAACCTAAAGCACTTAAAATTACATAAAAAAGTAACATAAGTAATAAATACTTTTTGACATTAGAAAAGTATTTAAAACTTTGCTTTATATATTTTCTTTGTTTAACTTTATCTTTCATTTTAACACCCTTTTAATTTGTTATTATTTCATTCATTTTAATATCATTTTCTGATAATTTGATTAATTCATTTATAAGTAATTGTTCTTTAAAACAGATACCTATTTTATAAGGACTAATATCTTTTAAATAGTTATCATAAAAGCCTTTACCATAACCTATTCTGCCACCTTTTTGATCAAAGCAAATACCAGGAACAATCATTAATTCAATATCTTCTTTTAAAACTAAATTATAATTATTTGGTTCTAAAATATTAAATTTGCTTAATTCTAATTTTTCATTTTTAGTAATATAAAAAAAGTTCATTTCATGAGGTCCAATGACCTTTGGAATACAAATTTTTTTATTTTGATTAAAACATTCTTCAATAATGTATTTTGTTATTACTTCATCTTCATTGTTCATATATAAAGCAACTATTTGTGCTGTTTTAAATTTGGAAAGATTAACTATTTTATTAGTAATTATTAATGATTTATTTTCTTTATTTTGAATGCTTTTTCTTAATGTTTTATATTTTTTTCTTAGAACTTCTTTGTTAATCATGTTATTTTATTTCATCTTGTCTTTGAGCAAGCCCTGTTTTAGTTGTTTCTCTTATTTCAACAACGAGACAATTTTTAAAAATACTTTCAATATTATCTTTTAATTCTTTTTTATTATCAATCATAAATTCAAATTCATAGATTTTGCCAGCTACTGGATTTTCAGCAGAATTATTTATTATTACAGTTACTGGTTCTTTTTTTTCTTCATGTAATGTTACTTCTAATGATTTAGAATATGTGACAGGAGTCTCACCTTCGTATTGTTGCTTAGTATAATTACTTACTTTATCTACTATGTAAGTTCTAGTGAATGTTGTATTATCAGATTGGCAAAAATTCTTTTTCATTTTCATATCTTTTGGACCAATATAAATATCATTATTACCTTCTAAAGTCTTACATTCGATTAATGTCATGCCATTGGCAGTTATTTTTTTAGATCCACCATCTTTATAAATAGTAGTTCCACCATCATCAAATGTAACGAATTGTTCTAAATGATTAATTAAACTATCTAAAGAATTATTTAAGAGATAATCTTTTAATTCTGTTTTTTCATTATTAATAGATATTTCAATATTACTTAGACAATATGAATATATTTTTCTATCATTGTATTCGTAATATAGCATTGGTTCATGGTTACATTCTTTTTCAGTTTCAACATTTAAATTTGGAGTAGTTAAACTTTTCTTATAAAAGATAAAAGTTGCTAGAACAATTATTAAAATTAGAGGTATTAATATATATATAAGTTTTTTATTTTTCATTTGTATTTTCTTCTTTCTCTTGTAACATTTTGATTATTTTGTTTTGATTGGCAGTTAATCTTTTAATTTCTATATGTAATTCTTCTAATATTAATTCGCTTTTCAAATCGGTTTTATAATCATTTGAACTTCTTAAACGATCTTTTTTGGCTTCTCTATTTTGACTCATCATTATGATTGGAGCCTGAAGAGCTGCAACACAAGAAAGTAATAAATTTAATAAAATAAATGGATATGGATCAGCATTTTCTAAAATATAAATATTTAAGATTATCCACAATAATAAGAAGATAATGATACCAATGATAAATGTCCAACTTCCAGCAATTTCAGTTAATTTATCAGCTAATCTATCACCAATGGTACGATTGGCATCACTTTGTTTATCAACATCAACAGCGATTGGTTCATCGATTAACATATTTATTAGTTCTTCTTCATCTGTGCTTTCTAATTGTTTTTTTAATAACATTTGAACAATTTCTTTTTTTGTTTTTCTTGTTTCTGCCATTTATTATCACCTAATTTAATAATAACATTAATAAAAGTTAAAGTAAATGTTTGAAAAAAAAATAGGCATAAAAAAAAGAAATTAGTTAAATTTCTTTTTTAAGATTACTAATATTGCTGCAGATAATAAACTTGAACTTGCTAGAATATAATCTAAGGTATTATTTGTTTCAGTAATTCCTGTATATGGTTTTTCTTCGATAGGATCTTTCATATCTCCTTGTCCCATAACATATTCATATACATAAGTTACAACTGAATCTTCTTTTGTATAGATTCCTTTTTCATTACCAATTACTTTAGATAATTCATAATTTTCAATTGTTTTTGCTTCTGTTTGATAATCAGTTCCAGTTTGTTTAATAAATTCTTCACTAGGAAGCAATGTATTTCCATTATCATCAATGTAATTAATAGTTAATTTACCATTTACTTTTTGATAATAATAAATTACATCCTCGTTTTCTAAATCTAATATTCCTTTTGCATTTTCTGGAATATCCACTAATTCCCAATTATCTATTTTTTTTGATAAAGTAGTATATTCTTCTCCTACTTTGCCTGATAATTCAATATCTTCTGATAATTTATTATTAGTATCTATTTCATAATAATGTACTTTAATTGTTGCTTTCTTTAAAGAATATCTAAATACTATAATATTTTCATTTGTTCCTGATAAAATAATTGATTGTACAGGTTCACTTTCTAAATTATATTTTTTAAAAATTGAATCATCTTGTTCTGTTTTTGCATTTGCAGTATATTTAGAATTAATTTTTCCAGTGCCTTTTTCTTCAGGAACTAAATTATTATTATTTTCATCTACATATTTAATAATTACATTAGTATCTTTTAATTCATAGTAGAATGTTATTACATTTCCTTCTTTAGCTAATGTTATTGTTTGTGTTTGATTTGATACTAATTTATAGTTTCCAATTACTTTTGCTGTAGCTGTATAACTATCTGTTACTTTTCCAGTACCTTTAGTTTCTGGAGCTAATACTTTATTTGTTCCTTTTTCTAAATATTTTACTGTTACATTAGTATCTTCTAATTCATATATAAAGATAATAACATTTTCTTTGGCATTTTCTTTTAATGTTATAGTCTTTGATGCAGATTCTGTTGATAATAGCTTGTAGTTATCAACATTTATTGCTGTTTCTGTAACATCATCCCATACATAGTAAGTACCAGTGGAATTTTTTTCTGAATGTATTTCATTTCCAGCTCTGTCTTGATATTTTACTACGTATGTTGCTGGTTTTCCTACTACATTTATTTTTACTGTAGATGTATTAGAATTTAAGATTGTTTCTGTTGTTCCATCATCATAGGTAATGGTTGTTTCAATATGATATTTAAATTCATCTTGTCCCATAAAGTCTTTAGAATTAGGTTTATAATTGAATGAACCATTATTATCTAAGTCTAATGAGCCATATTTTGTTTTCATGTCGATTACTAATTTATCTAAAACTGATGTAACATTTTTTCCATCTGTTTCTTTAGAATTGTAATCATTTTTTCTAATTCCTTCTTCAGGTGTAACTGTTAATTTTTCATTACGGTTTGATGTGTATTGATCATCTTCTGTAACAGCTGGGATTGGAACTACTGGATTTTCTAATTGGATTTTTAATGGATTTGTTTCTGAATAAAATTTGTTTCCATCAACTGCTTTTCCGGTTACTTCAGCACCATCATTGGTAAACATACTTCCATAATAATCCTTATTAGCTATTACTCTAAATTTTAAAGTATTATTATCTTCTGCATTTAAATCTCCGATATTCCAGATTATATCTTGAGTGTTATTTGCATGATATGTAATTGTTGTTACTGATTTTTCATAAACTTCAGTAGTAATATTGTTTTCTGTTTTAGAAGAAACAATTGGACCGTAGTTTTCTAATAAGTATTCTTTATCTAATGTAAATGTTGATGGTATATGATCTACTACTTTTACATTAGTAGCTATTTTATTAATAGTAACTTGAATTTGTTCAAATACACTGTCTAAATCAGTAGCATTAGCTACGTTATAGTAAATACCATTTTTACCATTAACTGTTGCTAAAGATTCTAAAAAGGTTTTTGCTTGTGATGTTACTTCTAGTCCAATGGTATATACTTTACCATTAAAGCTTTTAATTTCTTCTAAAGCTGCTTCACTAGGTTTTTTACCAGTGTTTTCTGTACAATTACTATTTTCCCATTCGTTAATTATTATATTACCGAACCAATTGGTGAATTTGTGTTCACATGTATAAAGTACAGTTTCATTATCTTTATCGTAGTAAGGTACTATTAAGGTTTGATTATCCTTTATAGTATAATTACTAAAATTTGGATTTCCTTCTTCGTGTTCATCACTTCCACCACTACCATGTAACACATCGTTATTATCATTGTAGTATGTTGGAATTCCGTCAGATAAAATAATCATATTTTTTTCATTTTTATTATTAGTAAATAAATTTTTACCCTTTTTTATTCCTAATTGAACATTAGTTCCTTCATTATTAGATAATTCAATATCTATACATTTTTTTACAGATTCTGGATCTGTTGATAAAGAACATGTTTTTTTAATAGTTGTGCCATAATAAATTACTCCAACTTTTATTTTACCTTGATTAGATTCATCTAAAAGTTTAGTTACTAAATTCTTAGCAGCTTGCTTTAATGAGCTTATCTTTTTACCTTGTTGCATACTGCTTGATGCGTCTAATACAAGTACGATTTCTCTTTCAAGTTGTTCTTGTTCGTTAAAAGAATTACCATTAACGTTTATTGTTACTTCGGCTTTTCTTCCTTCTACTATTTTAGCGGTTTTACTAGCAAAAACTTCTCCTGGTTGGGGATTTTCAACGCTAGCAAGTACAACTCCTAAATTAGAGAAACAAGTAGTAATAAAAATTGCAGTTGCCATTATAATGCGATTCAACTTTTTCATTTTCACCAAAACTCCCTCCTATATTGTCAATGTTTAATCTCTGGTAATTAAACTTGACTATTTTAGTGTTAACTATTCATGAGCATATCATTCCTAGTTGATTATATATACTAACAAATTTTTAATATTTGTCAATACTTTTAGTTAACTATTTTATTATATGAATTTAAATTTTTTTATTTCTTTTAAAATGTTTAATTGTAAACTAATATTAGTTAAATATTTCTATTTTTTATAGTAAAAAAAAATGATAATGAGTAAAAAAAACACTATCATCTTTTTTATTTATAAGTTGAACTTATGTTAAATCATTATCTTTAATGGTGCGATAATCGTACCTTATATGAACTGTCCCTCGTTGACATTTTCAGTATACCACAAGTCTTTTGAAACACCTATACCAAAAATTACTATTCGTTTGATTTCCGATTAATTTCCGAATAATTTCCGATTAATTTTCCATCAGTACTTTCTATCACTACGTCAATAAAAAAAGAGCATTTCTGCTCTATAAATTGTAATTTGTATTATTTATTTGATGGAAAAATAACTTTTTTCTTTATCTAATTTAACATTTTTTAAAGTAGCCATTTCTTCAACAGTTACAAAAGCATACCCCTCATTTTGTAATTTTTCCATAGCCAGCAAAGCACCATCTACCGATGTTTCATATAAATCATGTAATAATACTATTGCACCATCATGGGCATTTTCTACTATATAATTTGCTATTCTATTTGCATCTTTATATTTCCAATCTTCTGTATCAAGATCCCATAGAATAGTGTACATATTAGATATTGTCTTTATATTTGAGTTGATATTTCCATAAGGTGGTCTTAAATAAAGTGTTTCACTATTAACTACATTTCTTATCACATCATTAGTCTTCTTTATTTCATTTATAACTGCATAATCATCTAGCTTTAAAAGATTTGAATGACTATAAGTATGACTACCAATCAAATTACCCATATCATAAGCTCTTTTTAATGTATCCTTATAATCATTTACACGATCCCCTAAAACAAAAAATGTTACACGAGCATTATACTTATCTAAATTTTCCAGCAATTTATTTGTACCAATGTAGCTTGGACCATCATCAAATGTAAATGCGATTAACTTTTTATTGCTAAATTCTTTTAAATCTCTATTTCGATTATTTGAGATATTTTCTGTTTTACTATATTTTAAATATTTATTCTTTATTATTCCATTTAATTCACTATATGGAATTAATATTCTGACTTCACCTGCTGAATAATACGCAACTTGATATGGTGGAAATATCATTTCTAATCCATCATCTATAAAATTGAAATGCTCAAAGTTATTTAAATTACTTTCTAACCCACTTTTGACCATATCTTCATCAAATTCTAAATTATTATCATTACTATATTTCATAATATAATAGTAAGAAAGAGTTGATAATCTTTCTAGAGATTTATCATTTGCTAAAAAATCTGTAATTGACACTATCTTATCATCATTTTTATTGTAATAATAAGATTTATCACTTCTTATATAATGATTTCCTCCTGTATATTCATAAACTGTTAAATGAACTCCTAAAATATCTTCGTTTTCACTTATTTCATAATCCGTTTTAAAATCATATTTCATTGAATTCATATTTTCTAAATCACTTATATCATTTTTAAATTCTTCTTCTTTGTTTTTTATATATTCAGTTGAGTAAGCTAATAAATTTTCATTTTTTACCTTAGGATAATTAATTTCAATTGAGTAATTATCTGTTTCTTGCTTTTCATATAATTTATTTTTAGAGTTAATAAAGCATAAGCTAAAAATTCCAATCATCAAGACTGTAATCAAACTAAAAAATATTTTTCCAAATTTTGTT
>JALFTB010000012.1:0-2876 GCA_022779465.1 bacterium | reverse complement strand
AAATTGTAATTTGTACTAATAATTTTCTTTGTTTATTATACTTAATAAAGAATAAAAAGTCATTAATAAACCACTTGATATAAGTATGCCACCTATAATATCAGTAAACCAATGAACACCTGATATTAATCTTCCAACAACAGTTATTGTAATTATAATAATTGATAAATAATTAATAACTTTTGTTATTTTATTATTAAATAACTTTTTATTGATTAAAATAGAACTTCCACAAATGCAAATTGTCATCAATGTATGAGATGATGGGTAAGATGCTTCTAAAAAGCCATTCATTAATATTGGTCTATAATTAATAATTACTTTTTCAAAGAATACATATAAAGCTATTACAATAATATAATAAAGTCCTAATAGTATAATCTCTTTATCGACTTTAAATATACTTCTTCTTTTTATTAATTGGATAAGCCCTATAAAAGCATACACTATAGCCATAAAAACAGGAATTAATCCTAACCAATCAGTAATGTGATACCAAATTATATTTACTCCTGTAGTTTCAAAAATAAATTGATTTAAAGTCGCAAACCCTATACTAGAATTGTTTACTCCAATTTGTTTTACATCTACTACTTTGACTAATATTGTAAAAGTTATTGCTATTAAAAGCAAAATTCCACTAATGAGAAAATTTCTTTTTTTGTTGTTCATAATAAATACTCCTTTCTGGGTAAGCCCATTTTGAGTTTATTATGAAATTTTATATCTATCAAGAAACTTTCTCTCACTACCTATATATTTGTTTGACACTTTTAGTAACAATGCCTATTTTTAGGCACTTATAATACTTTTTTCTTATTAAAATTATCTTTAATTATCAATGACATTTTTATAATCAATATCATAAACATTATTGATGTTGCATAAGGTTGTCTTGTCATTACAAAAAATAATATTGCAATTGTTTGAATAATAAGTGAAACAATATTAACTATAATTCGTATTTTCTTGTCATCTATAAAATTATATACAATTTCTACAATTCCAATTATAGATATAAAAATCAAAGTAATAAAGTATATTGTTTTTATAGTATTTCCTATATCAGTACAACTAATTAAAGATACTGTATAAAATTTTTCTCCAATTTTTTGTCCATACAGTGGTAAAAAGATAAATAAAATACTCATTATATCAAGTAATCCATATACTAAATTATTTATTTTTTCAATGTTAGAAGTATTTTCATTTTTAGCAATATCTATTATTTCTTCGTTTGATAATAGTTCATCAATTGAAACATTAAATATTTTTGATATATATTTTAATAAATCAATGCTAGGATAACCTTTCCCACTTTCCCATTTTGATACTGCAGTTCGTGATACATATAATTTTTCTGCAAATTGTTCTTGTGTTAATTTATTTTTATTTCTTAATTCTTGTATTTTTTTGCTAAATTCCATAACTATATTTCTCCTTGACAAATTACTATTTTTCTTTCTATAAATATTATAACATAAAAAAAGCAAATCATTTTATAGATCTGCTTGATAAATTGGAATTTGTAACTATTCTATTTAATAGAAAAATAATTTTTTGTTTTATCTAACTGAACATTTTTCAACATAGCCATTTCTTCAATAGTTACAAATGCATAGCCTTCGCTTTGTAATCTTTCCATAGCTAGTAATGCTCCATCGACAGATGTTTCATATAAATCATGCAATAATACTATTGCCCCATCATGTGCATTTTCAACTATATAATTTGCTATTCTATTTGCATCTTTATATTTCCAATCTTCTGTATCAAGATTCCACAAAATAGTATACATATTAGATATTTCTCTTATATTTGCGTTGATATTTCCATAAGGTGGTCTTAAATAAATAGTTTCACTATTAACTATATTTCTTATGGCATCATTAGTTTTTCTTATTTCATTCATAACTTCGTAATTATCTAACTTCAAAAGATTTGAATGACTATAAGTATGACTACCAATCAAGTTTCCCATATCATAGGCTTTCTTTAATGTATCTTTATAATTATTTACACGATTACCCAAAACGAAGAATGTTACTCGAGCATTATATTTATCTAAATTTTCTAACAACTTATTTGTCCCAATGTAACTCGGACCATCATCAAATGTAAATGCGATTAACTTTTTATTGCTAAATTCTTTTAAATCTCTATTTCGAGTATTTGAGATATTTTCTGTTTTACTATATTTTAAATATTCATTCTTTATTATTCCATTTAATTCACTATATGGAATTAATATTCTGACTTCACCTGCTGAATAATACGCAACTTGATATGGTGGAAATATTATTTCTAATCCATCATCTATAAAATTGAAATGCTCAAAGTTATTTGAATTACTTTCTAACCCACTTTTGACCATATCTTCATCAAATTCTAAATTATTATCATTACTATATTTCATAACATAATAGTAAGAAAGAGCTGATAATCTTTCTAGAGATTTATCGTTTGCTAAAAAATCTGTAATTGACACTATCTTATCATCATTTTTATTGTAATAATAAGATTTATCACTTCTTATATAATGATTTCCTCCTGTATATTCATAAACTTTTAAATGAACTCCTAAAATATCTTTGTTTTCACTTATTTCATAATCCGTTTTAAAATCATATTTCATTGAATACATATTTTCTAAATCACTTATATCATTTTTAAATTCTTCTTCTTTGTTTTTTATATATTCAGTTGAAGAAGCTAATAAATTTTCATTTTTTACATTAGGATAATTAATTTCAATTGAGTAATTATCTGTTTCTTGCTTTTCATATAATTTATTTTTAGAGTTAATAAAGCATAAGCTAAAAATTCCAATCATCAAGACTGTAATCAAACTAAAAAATATTTTTCCAAATTTTGTT
>JALFTB010000025.1:0-8982 GCA_022779465.1 bacterium | reverse complement strand
CGAATAGGAGGAAATTTAAATGGCAAGAGAGAAATTCGATCGTAGTAAGCCACATGTTAATATTGGTACTATCGGCCACGTAGACCATGGTAAAACAACATTAACTGCTGCTATTACAAAATATTTTGGTGACTTTGTAGATTATGCTGATATCGACAAAGCTCCAGAAGAAAGAGAAAGAGGTATTACAATTAATACTGCTCACGTTGAGTATGAAACTGAAAAACGTCATTATGCTCACGTAGACTGCCCAGGACATGCCGATTATGTTAAGAACATGATTACTGGTGCAGCACAAATGGATGGAGCTATCTTAGTAGTTTCTGCTGCAGATGGTCCTATGCCACAAACTAGAGAACATATTTTACTTGCTCGTCAAGTAGGAGTTCCTAGAATCGTTGTTTACATGAACAAATGTGATCAAGTAGATGACAAAGAATTATTAGACTTAGTAGAAATGGAAATCAGAGAATTGTTAGGAGAATACAACTTTGATGCTGATTGTCCTATTATTAGAGGATCTGCTCTAAAGGCTCTTGAAGGAGATCCAGAAGCTGTACAATCTATTAAAGATTTAATGGCTGCTGTTGATGCATACATTCCAACTCCAGAAAGAGATAATGATAAACCATTCTTAATGAGTATCGAAGATGTATTTACAATTTCAGGACGTGGTACAGTTGTTACTGGACGTGTTGAAAGAGGTAAATTAAATCTTAACGATGAAGTTGAAATCGTTGGATTAAAACCAACTAAGAAAACAGTTGTTACTGGAATCGAAATGTTCAGAAAATCTTTAGATTATGCTGAAGCAGGAGACAATGCTGGTGTATTACTTCGTGGTATAAACAGAGACGAAGTTGAACGTGGACAAGTATTAGCTAAACCAGGTTCAGTTACTCCTCATAAAAAATTCAAAGCTTCTGTATACGTATTATCTAAAGAAGAAGGTGGACGTCATACTCCATTCTTCTCAAACTACAGACCTCAATTCTATTTCAGAACTACAGATGTAACTGGTGTTATTGAACTTCCTCAAGGAGTTGAAATGGTTATGCCAGGTGACAACGTAGAAATGACAGTAGAATTAATCAGTATGGTTGCTTTAGAAAACGGAACTAAGTTCTCAATTCGTGAAGGTGGACGTACTGTAGGTGCTGGTACTGTAACAGAAATTATGGAATAATAAAAAAGACTCACGCAAGTGAGCTTTTTTTATTTACTTAAATAATTAAAAATAGTATTATTATAATAGGTGAGAGTATGCAAGGGCTACTTAAAAAGAATAAAAATATCTTAAAATCAATAAATACCAAGAATCTATTCATTAGATTTTCCTTTTTTCTTTTTGCATGTTTTATTTATGCCTTAGCATATAATCTATTTTACGTGCCAAATGATATAGTAGTTGGTGGAATGAGTGGATTAGCGATTATCGTTAAACAATTAACCGGAATGTCCACCACAACATTTTTATATCTAACAACTGCAATTATATTAATAATATCCTATATATTCTTGGGGAAAGGTGACGTTATTAACACCTTAATCGGATCCGTTACTTTCACAGTTCTTGTTTCCCTAACAGAACCTTTAGTAAAATTAATAAATATTGAATTTAATAATATGTTTGTAGTAATACTAGTTTCTTCAATAATGAGAGGAATTTCCAATGGCATAATATTTAGAACGGGTTTTAATACCGGTGGATCAGATGTCATCGCTGAAGTAGTAAATAAATATTTTAAATTATCAGTTGGAAAATGTAATCATATAGTTAATGCTATTATTATAATAATAGGAACCTTAACATTTGGTCTAACCAAAACAATTTATTCAGTAATTATCTTAACTATATCGTCAAATTTAATCGATGTAGTAATGTTAGGAGTTAATGACAGTAAAATGTGTTACATCAAAAGTAAAAAGTGGAAAAAATTAAAAAAGATAATAATTAATGATTATCACATAGGAGTAACAGAAATAGGCAGTAAGGGTGGAATATTTAATAAAGAAGATCCAACACTATTTGTTATAGTTCCATTTGATTTATATTATGGATTTAAACACTCACTAATAACTGAAGATGAAAATGCATTTATAGTAGTACATGACTGTTATGCTGTAAAAGGCGGATATAAAAAGAAATTTTTACCATTTTAAAGTATATAATTTATATACTTTTTATTTTTATTAAAAATTTATTATGATATAATATATGAGTAAAGGAGCACTTTATGGAAGAAATAGAAAAATTAGATTTAATTGAAAATAACGAAAATACTGAAGTTTTAGATATATCCGAAACAAATATTCAAGAAAATAGTCACAAATTAAGCATCCTAGAAACATATGGTGAAAATTTAAGTTCTAAAGAATTTATAACTGATCCAGCAATAGGTAGAGAACAAGAAATAAACGAAATGATTCTAGCATTAATCACTCCTGATAAAAGTGCTTTATTAGTTGGTAAACCTGGTATAGGTAAAACTGCAATTGTAGAAGGTCTAGGATATCGTATCAATATTGGACAAGCTCCAGATGCTCTAAAAGGATGGAATATCATAAAAATAAATATTCCTTCGTTACTAGGTAGTAGTAAAACTGAAGAAGGTAATATGGAATCAAGACTAGAACTTTTACTTCAAGAACTAAAAACAGTTGATCACACCATACTTTTTATAGATGAAGTTCACCTTTTAGTTAATAAAGCTGCATCAAGCAATGGTATTGACTTTGCCAATATGTTAAAACCATTCTTAGATAGAGGAACAATTAAAATGATAGGGGCAACCACTACCGAAGAATATGAATCATATATTTTAAGAGATAGAGCTTTTTTAAGAAGATTTATTAAAATTGATATTGCTGAAGCAGATGAAGATACAGTTGTAAAAATTCTTATGGGTACATATCCGAAATTTGAAAAGAAAATGGGATTAAAACTTGCATATACCGATTTCCAAAAAGAACAAATATTTAAATTTTTAGTAAGTGCAACTAGTGAATATAAAAGAGTTTATGAAATGCAAAGTAGATATCCTGATATAACTTTAACTCTTTTAGCAAACTCTTTTAGTTATGCATTGTTTGAAAATTCAAAAGAAGTCAAACTCCAACATATTTATAAAGCATTATGCAATTTTAAGGGAATATATCCAGATGCTAAAGTTAAAGAAATTGCTAAATTTAAAGAAACATTTGCTGATTGGCTAGCAGAAGAAAATGTAATTTTAGATGCATAAAAAAATTCGGAATTTTCCGAATTTTTATTTTGTAATTTGTGTTTTTAATTCTTTTTTAGCGGCTCTTTCAGCAAATAAACAATTAGCAAGATCTGGACTTACACCAAAAGTTTTAGCGTATTCAGCAGCTATTTGCTCAACAAATCTAAAGTCTTCATGATTTAAAGCTATATATTCTTCAGTAGCTTTAACTAAATCTGAATTTTCAAAAGCAATACCTACCTCTAAAGATTTTAAAGCAGCTGGATCTTCTTCATCAATAGCCATTGCATTATTAATAAATTTTTGATAAGCATTATTTCTATTATCACGAATAGTATTAATAATCTCTCTGTTTCCATTTACATCAATGACAGATGGATAATTTTGTAATCTCCAAATTATTTCATTAACCCTTTGAAACATAGCAGATCTTTCTTCAGTAGTTTTAGCAGCTAATAAAGCAGCATACATATTTGAAGTCATTCTACTAACTTCGTTTAGAAGTTCTCTTCTAATCATCAACCTCTAACCTCCCTTTCGATGAGACATATATTACTACAATTTTAATAAAAAGTCAACAAAAATCATTTTATAGCAGTAGTACAAACAGCATATCAAATGATTTAATTTTAAATTTTTTCATTTGTTTATGTACATACTATAGTATGACATACCATACTTAGTCACTATTTCAATAAAAGTCTACGTTTCATCATAAAATCTAAAATATATTTTTAATATACTGCTTTTTTATTTGTGTCTCCTAATTGGGATTCACATCACTATTTATTTGTTTTATAATCTATACCTTGGTAAGCTTTATTCTTTTTAAGCATCCTTACAACACCATTAAGCACATCAATTTTATGTATCGCCCATAAAGGAACAATTAAATCCTCTTTTTTAGGATCTCCAGTTAATCTATGAATAACAATACTAGGTTTTAATAATCTTATTTGTTTATATAAAATAACAATATATTCATCCAAAGTTAATAAATTAAATTTTTCTTTCTCATAAATATAAGCAAGGGGAGTATTTTTAACTACAAATAAATTATGTATTTTAATTCCATCAATATCTAACTTATTTAAATAGTTAATATTATCAAGCATCATTTCTTCTGTTTCTCCAGGTAATCCATCAATAATATGAACAACAACATTTATATTATTCTTTTTTAATAATTTTACACACTCATCAAAATTTTTTAAATCATGACCTCTATTTATATACTTTAATGTACTATCATGCATTGATTGTAAACCTAATTCAATAGTTAGAAAAGTACGTTTATTAAGATCAATCAAATATTCTAGAACATCTTCATTTATACAATCGCTTCTAGTTCCAATCGATAAACCAATAACATTATTAAACTTTAAAACAGTTTCAAATCTTTTTTTTAAATTATCCACAGTATCATAAGTATTAGTAAAAGAACCAAAATAAGCAATATATTTAGAATCAGGCCATTTCTTTGAAATCATTTCCACTTGATCATGATATTGTTCTTCAAGAGTTTTATTTCTGTTTCCTGCAAATTCATTACTTCCTGAACAAAAAATACAACCACCTTTACCATTAACTCTATTAGGACAACTAAACCCACCATCAAATGATAATTTAACAACCTTAACACCAAATTTATTTTTATAGTAATCACTTAAATTGTTATAGTACACTTCAATCACCACTATTTATTTTAACATAAATATGTTAATATGTATTTAAGGAGAGATAAATGAAAAAGAAAATTACAAGTATTTTATTAACAATATTATTTGGAGGAATATTATATTATATTTCTTTACCAGCAATAAACTTTACTAACATTGGATTCTACATGTACATCTTTATGATTTTAATATTCTATTATTTTATAGACTTAACTTTAAATTTTAATCTTAAAAGAATTAATTTAAGAAATAGAAAACCTAAATTAAACATTCTTTATTTAATTCCCCTAGTGTGTATAATCTTAGTTATAGTAAATGTAATTAATTCACCATTATTTATGTCAAAAAAATATGCAACTAGAATCACTATTAATCAAGATAAAAACTTTACAACTGACATTAAAGAAGTTGATTTTACTAAATTACCATTATTAGACAAAGCTTCAAGTCAAAAACTAGGAGATAGAGTAATGGGACAAATGAGTGATATGGTAAGTCAATATGATGTATCGGATTTATATACTCAAATTAATTATAATAATCAAATATTAAGAGTAACACCTTTAGAATATGCTTCACCAATTAAATGGTTAACTAACAGAAAAGAAGGTGTAAAAGGGTATATTACCGTTGATAGTGTCAATGGAGAAGCTAAATTAACTAGATTAAAAAAAGGTATGAAATATCTTCCATCAGGTTTATTTAATGATAATCTTACAAGAGTTTTAAGATTTAAATATCCAACTTTAAATTTTGGTGATTATTCATTCGAAATAGATAATGAAGGAAATCCATACTGGGTAGTACCGGTTATTAAATATCATGGCATTGAACTTAGAGCCGAAGTATCAGGAGTAGTAGTTTTAGATGCTATTACCGGTAAAAGTGTTAAATATAACGTTGGTTCAATTCCAACCTGGATTGATATTGCCTATAGTGCTGATTTAATAATTGAACAAGTAGATGATTGGGGAACATATCAAGATGGTTTCTTAAATAGTGTTTTTGGTCAAAAAAATGTTGTTAATACAACAGACGGATATAACTATTTAGCAATGAATGATGATATTTATCTTTATACAGGATTAACCTCAATTGTAAATGATGAATCAAATTTAGGATTTATTCTAACTAATATGAGAACTAATGAAACATCATTTTATAGCGCACCAGGTGCCGAAGAATATTCAGCCATGGCATCAGCTGAAGGAGCAGTTCAACAAATGGGATATAAATCAACATTCCCATTACTTATCAACTTAAACAATAAACCAACATACCTAGTAAGTTTAAAAGATGCAGCCGGCTTAGTTAAAATGTATGGATTTGTCGATGTTTCAGATTATCAAAAAGTTGTAGTTACAGATTCTTCTAAAGGTATTGAACAAGCAGCTAAAAATTATTTAGGAAAAGATTTTACCGAAGAAGATGACACCAAATTAACTGAAAAAGAAATAACAATCAAATCAATTAAAACTGCAACAATAGATGGTAATACTTATTATTACTTAATAGACAAAGAAAATAATAAATATAAAGTATCAATCAAAGTAAGCGATAAATTACCATATTTAAAAGCTGATCAATCTATAAAAATCGGGTATTCCCAAGAAACAGAAATAACTATTATTAAAAAGATTTTTTAAAGGAGATTTCTCCTTTTTTTATGTTATAATATCAAAGTGAGGTAGAATATGAACGAAATAGTAATTAACGAATTAGCAACAGAGCTAAACATCAAAAAAGAACAAATTAAAGCTGTCTTACAGCTATTAAGCGAAGGATCAACAATTCCTTTCATAGCCCGCTATCGTAAAGAAGCAACTGGTGCTTTAGATGAAAATCAAATCGAAAAAATAAATGAAAAATATACATATTATAATAACTTAATGGAAAGAAAAGAAACAGTTATTAGATTAATTGATGAAAAAGGTATGCTTACTGATGAAATAAAAGCTAATATTTTAGCATGTACCAAATTAGTAGATGTTGAAGATATTTATTTACCATATAAAGAAAAGAAAAAAACCAAAGCAACAGAAGCAATAAAAATGGGATTAGAACCTTTAGCAAAACTAATAATGTCTTTTCCAACTAAAGGAGATATGTCATCAATTTGTAAGATTGTTCCTGTCGAAGAAGCAATTGCTTTAGAAAACACTAAATATATCATAAGTGAATGGATAAGTGATAATGCTTATTATCGTAAATTTGTCAGAAACTATATTTATAATAATGGTACTATCGAATCAAAATTAAAGAAAAATGCTGTTGATGAAAAGAAAACATATGAAATATATTATAACTTTAGTGAAAAAATAAAATATGCTAAAAGTTATCGTATCCTTGCAATTAATAGAGGAGAAAAAGAAGGTATCTTGTCTGTAAAATTAGATTATGATACCGATTATATCTTTAATCATTTAAAAACCAAAATCATTAAAAATCCATCATCATTTGTAACCGAATATGTTGAAAACGCTATTAAAGACGCTCTAAAAAGATTAATATATCCATCTATTGAAAGAGATGTTAGAAGTGAATTAACTGAAAAATCAGAAGATACCGCTATCGAAGTATTTAAAGAAAATTTAGAAAACTTACTTATGACAAGACCATTAACCGGATATCGTGTCTTAGGCTTCGATCCAGCCTTTAGAACCGGTTGTAAACTAGCATGTTTAGACGAAAAGGGAAATGTTCTACATAAAGACGTAATATACCCACATGAACCTAAAAATGATAAAATAGGAGCTGCTAAGAAACTCCTAGAACTAATCTCAACATATAATTTAAATCTAATCGCTATTGGAAATGGAACAGCATCGAGAGAAAGTGAAGAATTTGTCGCAGAAACCATTAAAAATCTTAAAGGAGTTTATTACATAATCGTAAGTGAAGCCGGGGCAAGTGTCTATTCAGCCTCAAAAGAAGCTCAAAGAGAATTTCCTGATTACGAAGTTCAAGAAAGATCAGCCGTAAGTATCGGTAGAAGAGTAATAGACCCATTATCAGAGTTAGTTAAAATAGATCCAAAAAGTATCGGAGTAGGAGAATATCAACATGACGTTAACACTAAAAAATTAACTGAATCACTAGATTATACAGTAAGTAAAGTAGTTAATAACGTTGGAGTAAATATTAATACATCATCATCATTTATTCTAAAATATATCTCTGGACTAACCAAACCAATAATTGATAAAATTATCAAATTTAAAGAAAAAAATGACTTTAAAGATCGTACAGAAATAAAAAAATTAGCAAATGATAAAGTATATGAACAAGCAATTGGTTTCCTTAGAATTAATAATGGAACTAATCCTTTAGATAATACTGGAATTCACCCAGAAAGTTATGAATTAACCAATCAAATATTAAAAGATTTAAATTTAGACATTAAAGATATTAATACAGACAAATTTAAAGAAACTCTAGAAAATGTTGATATCAATACACTTATAAACAAATATCATGATGAATATACCATCAAAGATATAATTAAAGAATTAAAGAATCCAGGACTAGATCCAAGAACCGAAGCCCCAGCACCTATCTTAAGAAATGATGTTCTTACTATAGATGATTTAAAAGTAGGCATGCAATTAAAAGGAACTGTTAGAAATGTTGCTTCCTTTGGAGCCTTTGTTGATATTGGCCTACACAATGATGGCTTACTACATATATCTAAAATGAGTACTAGTTTTGTAAAAGATCCTACTGATATCGTAAATGTAGGAGATATTATCACTGTATACGTAGATGAAATATTTAAAGATAAAGAAAAAGTCACACTTTCTTTAATAAAAAAATAAAAAATACTTGAAAAATTGACAAGATATGGTATAATTAATCTTGTCAATCAAATGCAGGTGTAGTTTAATGGTAGAACTCTAGCCTTCCAAGCTAATAACGTGGGTCCGATTCCCATCACCTGCTCCAATTGAATACAACTTACGATCCTATTATGGTGTCGTAAGTTTTTTATTTACACTTGCAAAATTAAGTTAAAATATGGAAAAATTCTACCATATTTTTTATTTAAATCAATTAATTAAAGGGTTTGCGAGGTTTTA
>JALFTB010000008.1:0-68632 GCA_022779465.1 bacterium | reverse complement strand
CCATAATCATCTTGAGTTTTATTTATTCCTTCATTAGTTGTAGCACTTACTTTACCTGGCACAGTTTTAGGTGAACCGCTACTACTTGTAGATGCTATAATTGTGTCACTTAAGGTGTTTTTCTTGACTACCATTAGTTGGCCAGCAATTCGTATCCCCGTAGATGATGAAATTGGAGAATAATTTAGCGATGTATTCGTTAAAGAAACACCTGAAATACTTAATGAATATTTGTGAGTAGCATTCTTTTTTGTAAAAGTTCCACTACCTAGTTTTACTGATGATGAATCATGAGACAATGCTTGATTAGTTATATTAGCAACAGTGCCAGACGATGATTTATCAGTTCCTTTTAATGTGTAAGTAAAATCATTGGATGAATAATTTGAATTTGAATTATTAATCAAATAAATATCATAATCATATGGCACAGCTATATTTCCACTATCAACGTTAAAAGTTTTAGTTAAAGGAGATGAAGTATGTTGGGAAGTTAATATGTTTCTTCCTGAACCAGTATAACTTGCTTCTCCACTATCATTTACATTATTAATTATTAAATGAGCTGAAAAATTCATTTCTTGTCCATAATTTTGATTAGTGCCATCATCTTTAAAATAAATTTTTAAAACATATGAATGAGTTAGATTGTTCCCTTTATTAAATTTACCTACTCCTAGTTCGGTTGTATTATTCAAAAAATGTTCTGGAGTTGTTATTGAAGGAATAATACTTCCGTTATTTGAAGTATTTACTCCATTTAAAGTATAAGTTATCGGATTTATACTTATGTCTGCATTATCTATAACTAGAGAAATTGAATAGTACATATCTAAATCGGTTGTATTATTACCTGTTACGGTAAAGGATTTATTAACCCATGCTGCTTCTCTTGGATAGATATTTTCTACGACGATATTGCCATTACCACTAGCATATTTTATACTCATATTTCCACCTTTTGCTGCAATGGTTGATGCAGACTCTGATGAACTAAAGCTGGTAAAAAAAGCATATGTTAAACCAGCGGATGCTAAGATTAAGCCTAAAGTTACTATCATTAATACGATTTTATTTCGTTTACTCATGTGTTCACCTACCTTATTAATGATAGCACAATTTTTACCATAAAAAAAGCTATTTTAAAATAGCTAAGATTAACTTATCATTTCATTTAAGAATTTTTTGCTTTTTAAATATAATCCAGTATATCTATCATAATAGGTATTTACAAAGTAATTAATATTTTTAATTACTTTATCACTTATTTTTAAATCGGTAATAGTATTAATATCAACTAGATAATACATTCTTAACATTTTTAGGGTTTTTTCATCATATAGAATTTCATTAGTATAACAGTTTTGGCAAATGTAGCCACCAATATCAGGATTGATAGTGACTATATTATGAGTTGAACCACATTTTGCACATGAATTAAAGGAAATTCCTACTCCTAAGTAATCTAATAATTTTAGTTCTAAAATATTAGTTATTACCATAGGATTTAAACCATTATTTATTTTTAATAACGATGATATTAATAGATTATAGATATCTTCATTATTATTTTGTTTCATTACTTGCGTGCTTAAATCACATAAAAAAGACATATAACTTATTAAAGTAATATCTTTTTTTATGTTGGATAAATCATTTATAATATCGGCACTTTTGATAGTGCTTAATTTATTTTCATTATAGTAGATGTTAAATTCAGCATATGTGAAGGTCATGGTAAAACTTCTTAAAGGGCTTTTAATACTTTTAGCTCCTTTAGCAATGGCACCAATGATGCCATCTTTAGTAAATATATTAATTATTTTACTTGTTTCACCATAATTAGTTTCACTAATTATAATACCTTCAATCTTTTTTAACATAACTATCCTCTTTTATAAATTAAATAATATTCAATTTTACCGGTTTCTTTAAATTTTTCCCAAGCTTCTTTTTTATCCATAATAAATACCCTTTCTATTTATATAGTGGGGTATTTATTTTTATTTTATTCAGTTAAATTGTTTTTTCTGGTCTTCTTAGTAAGCCACGGCACATTCTTTCAAAACATGTGTTAACGTTAGCATTATTAAGAGGCATTTTCTTTTCATTTAAATATTCAAGTATTTGTTGAATTTCATCTGGGGTTGATTCACGACCATCGCAATGATATTTAGTTGCTACTACTCTATCTAAATTTCCAGTTAAATGGCTCTTACTCATTTCACATCTAACAATAAATTTTTGAAGTAAACCATATTCTTCAACAGTTAGTGGATCTTCATTTTTTAGTCTAGTTGAATATAATGATGCAACGTATGCTTTAAATTTGACGAATGGAATATGATATTGTTCATATAAATCATATGGTTCAAAGTTGATATGTTTACCATTTATATCATGACCATTTCTAAGTTTGGCAACTATCTCAAATAATATATCACAAAATTCTTGTTTCTTTTTAGCTAGAGCTGCACGATAAGCACTATAATAAAGAATATCTTGTTCACTACCATTTTTCATTTTTTGTAATGCTGCTGGAAAATTAGTAGGGGCTTTATAGTACTTTAAAGCAATGAAATATGGAAATACATCTTCACTATCTAAATATTCATCAATTATTTGATAAGCAGTATTTGGTTTATGTTCAATGTTAGCACTTTCTTGTTTAGATCTTTCAACGTTTTTTGATACCTGTCTTTTAGTAAATTCATTACGATATTTAATAAATAACTCTTCTTGTTCTTGAGTTGGTTTAGGATCAATTACTTTTTTACGATAACGTCTAATAAGTTCTTTAATCTTGCTTTCAGCATAACCATATTTTTCTGATATAAATATTAGAGTATTATAATCATATTTAGTTCTAATTAATTCTTCGTAAGCTTCTCTTCCAATTTCTAATTGTTTTTCCATTGTATATTTTTGTACTGGCATAATTTCTCCTTTTTATTCAAAATCTTTAAAACCTAATTCAGATAAATATCTTTCTTTATCTCTCCAGTTTTTAATTGTTTTAACATATAATTCTAAGTAAACTTGTTTACCTAGTAAATCTTCCATATCTTTACGGGCTAAAGAACCAATTTGTTTAAGCATTGATCCTCCTGAGCCAATTATTATTTTCTTTAATGAATTACGATCAATGATGATATCAACATATACTTCAATAATGTTTCCTTTATCTTGAAGATGAGTTGCGACACATGTGACTGAGTGTGGAACTTCTTCATTAGTTAGATTTAAGATTTTTTCTCTAACAAATTCTCCTAACATAAATTGAAGTGATGTATTAGTAAAGGTTCCATCATCATAATATTTTATTTCATCGGTTAAATAACCTTTTAAGATTTTAATTAAACGTTTAGTATTATCATCTTTTAAGGCTGATATTGGGATAATATCTGAGAAGTTATATAAATCTTTATAAGCATTTATTGCTCTTAAGATTCCTTCATCATTTAATTTATCGATCTTATTTAATACTAGAATTACTGGAGTTTCAATGTTCTTGAAAGTTTCAATTATAAACTTATCACCTTTACCTGGAATTGATGTGGCATCTACTACAAATAATATGGCATCTACATCTTCTAGTGATTCATAAGATTGTTTATTTAAATATTTTCCTAATTTATCTTGAGGTTTATGAATACCTGGTGTATCTATAAATATTATTTGAGCTTCATCATCATTATAAACACCTTGAATAGCGTTTCTGGTAGTACCTGCAACATTTGATACAATAGCGATATGGGTATCTAATAAGGTATTTAAAAGCGTACTTTTACCGACATTAGGTCTACCTATAATACTTACAAATCCACTTTTCATAATTACCTCCTAATAGATATGATTAATTAAATTACCTACTTTAATAACTCTTACTTCTCTTTTAATGTTATATAAGAAGATTTCACGATCGGGTTCAAAGAACTCTAAAATCATATCTTTATTTATATATTTTAAATCATTTAAATCATTAGTGCTGACCATTAAATATAAAGCATCAAAATCTTTATAGCGATAACCTAAAGTTACAGCTCTAGATATGGCTACTTGCTCAGCATAGATGGTATCTCTAAATATAGCATTTTTAACAGATACACCACCAAATACTTTTTTATCTTTGGTTGTTACAATAGCACTAAAGCAAATATTATCATATGGGGCATATGAATTACTTAATAATCTTTCTAATTCATTTACCATCTGATTCCTCCAATTTAAAAGCATGAGGACATAACTCTTCAACTTTATAAGTTTTGGAATTTCCCTTTTTATTATAACAAATTACATCACATGATGCATCAAAAAATTCAACTAGTAATTGTCTACATAAAAAACATGGTGTGCAAATTTCTTTTCCAGTTCCCATAACGTGTAGTTCTTTAAAATCTTTAGAGGTATAACCTTCAGTAATTGCCGCAGATATTGCTGATTGTTCGGCACACATTCCCGCTTTACCTGAAGGATTTTCAATATTAACACCTAAGAATTCTTGACCATTTTTACATACTAATATGCAGGCTACTCCATAATGAGAAATTGGACTATAAGAATTTTTAATTAATTTCTTTAAATTTTCTACCATAATTTCCCTTCTATTAATAAAATAAATTTTGGAATAAATATTATTAAACCAACAATAGCTGATAAAATAGCTAAAACCATAACAAATCCAGCAGCAGTATCTTTAACTTTACCAGCTAAGGGATCTTGCTTTTTAGTTACTAAATCGACAAAGTTTTCTAAGGATGTATTTAAAACTTCAGCAGCAATCACTAAGCCAATTAATAATAATAAAATAAGCCATTCATGAGTTGATACTTTTAAAATAAATGCGACTAAAATAACAATAGTTGCAACTAAAACATGAATTTTCATGTTAGGTTCATCTTTATACGCACATTTAACTCCATTAATAGCATAACCAAATGATTTAATAATTCTTTTAATCGATAATGCCTTTTTCATTTAATATCTCCTTTTGAAGACCAAACATTTCTTCTTCCTCTTTAGGCCCTTTAGTGTGATCATAACCAAGTAAATGTAATAAACCATGAAGAGCTAAGAAAGATAACTCTCTTTTTTCACTATGAGAGTATTCAATAGCTTGCTCTTTCATTTTAGGAATACTTATAAAAATATCACCTAAAACATTTACAGGTCCTGGAAAAGCTCCATTATCATTTAAAGCAAAACTTAACACATCCGTTGTTCTATCAATATTACGATAAGTTTTATTTAAATAATGAACTTCTTCATCATCAGTTAAAATAACACTAAAAGTACTATTTTCAATATTTAATTTTTCTAAGGCAAATTCTAATAAATCATATAAATATTCATAATCTTTATAATCTACTTTATCAATAACTTCAAAATCACTCATGAAATCCCCACTCCATATAAATTAAGTATAATCATACATAAAATTATAATAATAATTAAGCATATTACATTTAATAATAAATCATTTTTAAGTTTTAAGCTAGCTTTACTAAACAATTTATTAAATATTATATAAAATAAATAACCTATAAAGCCACCAATAACATTAAGAATAATATCATCTATATCAAAACTACGACCTATATTCATTTGAATAGTTTCAATAGTTAAACTAGTAATAAAAGCAATTATGATACTGTATCTACCCTTTTTAGCATTACAATAATAACTTATAAAGTAACCAAAAGGAATAAATAAGACAATATTACCAACAACATTACGATAAAATAATTTACTATTTAAATTATATCTAAACATTTCTTTAAGAGGAATAAAATTATTACCATAAGATTGCATATCAGTAGTAGTGACTAATTCAAAGAGTAATAAAATATAAATTAAAAAGAATAAATTCATTATCTCTTTATAAAAGTATATCTTTTTATGATTAGTTTTTAAGTATACTAGTCTAATAGATATTAGAACAACTGTAATTAAGACAATCATTGGCCATAAATTAATTACAGTATCAATTGCAGCTTTAGGAATCATTATCATCACCTACACTATAATATGAGTAATTACTTATTACTTCATTTGTTACTACAAATACTCTATATTCTATTGTACTATTTTTTTCTTCTTTCTGCAAAACTTTTTGACTAATAATTGTGCCTTTATTATTTAATTTGATGATAAACTCATCATTTAAACGTTTTTTAATCTTTTTATCTATTTCTTCTTTAGTAAGAATCTTAGTAATAGTTTTATATTCTACTTCTTTATATAGTTTAAATTTTAAACCTAAAATCTTAATTTCTTTAATGTTTTCTTGTTTAAAATTCTGATATTTATTTTTAAGTAAAATCTTATTATTAATATTTAGATTATATCTTTTTTTACCGGTTGGTTTAGTAATAGTTTCTTTTTTAGGCATTTTAATAGTTGCTTCATACCAAACATTGGCATAAACCGTACCAGTAGCAGCTGTATTACCTTTAATTTCATCATATAAGTTAATAGCACCACTAATTAAGATATCTCCTTTTTTTACATAATCTCCTTGTCTTACTAAAATTTCTCCTTTAGATGATAATATTTTAGTTATTTGACCTTCTTTAGTAGCAACTACATGACGATAAGAATTATCATTTTGATCTTCTTTAATAATTCTTTCTTCAATTCTTACAATATATTTCATACCACTTCTAGTAATATTAATCCATTCTAAAGTATTGGGATTATCTTTAATTATTTCTTTTTTAATTTGTTCAAGTTTAGAATCAGAATAAGCTAAAGAATACTTTTTAATACCTTTATTATTTAGTTCTTTTAAGACCAAAGAACGAATATTTTTATTTTCATGAATAATATTCACATCAATAATAAAAGACGTTAAAACATCCATTAAAATGAAAGAAAATAAGACAATTAAATATTTAAAGAAATTAGATTTAAAATTATTAATTAAACGATCTAAACCGTTATAACCAGTAATAGAAATCTTAGAATAATAATTAAGCTTCTTAATGGTTTTATAATCATTTAAGTATATCGTCATAGTAGCAGTATCATCATTAATATAGTTAATATTAAATAAAAAGATATTATTTTTAATGCATTTATTCATAAATCTATCTAGGTACCCTACTACTTTAATATTAATAGTTTTATTCATAATTTACCCCTATAATTATACCCTCAATTAATAATTCAAAATGAGCCATCTTTTTTATATGCATAGATTTACCTTTAATCTTTAATTTTAAATCACTAAAAGAAATAATAATAAATTCATTAGTAAAAGTTATTATTTCAATATAATTATATATATAAATATGTTTAGGATATAAGCATATATAATAATCATTATTTCTTAAACCATTCTTTATTATATCAAGCATTAGATCACCATTTAATTATATGATTAAAGCATGAAAAAAAGTTCAGAAAACGAAAATTTAAATTATGGCATGAAAAAAATCATTCGTGTGAATGATTTTATAGATTTGATAATTTCTCTTTAACTGTTTTACTTACATAAGTCATGTCAGCAGATACTCCACATTTTTCTTTGACTGCTTTAATAACAAGGCCCATACCTTTCATACCATCTGGATTAATTTCTTTGATTGCTTCATCAATAATTTTATTGATTTCATCTTCAGATAATTCTTTTGGTAAGTATGTATTTAGTAATTCAATCTCTTTTTCAAGTGAATCTGCTAAATCTTGTCTATTATAACTTATATATTCTTCCACTGAAGACTTACGTATTTTAACTTGTTTTTTAATGATAGATAAAATATCTTCATCAGTTAATTCATGTTTTTCTCCATTGGTTTTTTCATAGATTATAGCACTTTTAAGCATTCTTAAGACTGATGTTCTGAAAGTATCTTTGGCTTTCATTGATTCAGTTAAATCTTTGTTTATTTGTTCAAACACATTATCACCTAGTCTCTATTACGTTTTTTCTTACGTGAATTTTTGATCATTTCTTTAAGTTCATTTCTTCTACGAACTCCTGGTTTTTCAGCGAATTTATGTTTTTTTAATTCTGAAGGGACACCACTTCTAGCAACTTTAACTTTAAATCTTTTTAAAGCCTTATCTACGTCACCATCTCTAACTTCTACCTTAGTCACTGTTTTTCCCTCCCTTCAAAGCTATTAGTATTATACCACGGGCTAAATATGAGTGCAAGTAATATTTTAAGAAAGAAAAAATAACCATTTGAGGTTATTTAAAATCTTTAATAATTTGCTCTAATTCATCTTTAGTTTTATAACCAATGATGGTTTTAACTAATTTTTTATTTTTATATATTTCAATAGTTGGAATACTCATGACACCATGAGTTTTAGCTAGTTCTTCGTGAGTATCAACATCTACTTTAATGATATGGGTATTAGTTAATTCTTCTAATTCCATACCTATCATTTTACAAGGCCCACACCAATTAGCAAAGTAGTCTACTAAGGTAATTCCTTCTGTTAGAACTTCTTCTAGGGTTTGGCCACTTAAATATTCAATCATATTAATCCTTTCTATTTACGATAGATATTAATTATATCTTGAGCTCCTTCAAAATCTATTTTACCTTTATCTACTAATTTTTGAGCATTATCTGCTGAGATAATTTCATATTTTAGTAATGAACTTAAGGCTTCTAAATTAGCAGCGGTTTTATCTTTTGAAGTTGCATATTTTTTAGTTATTTCATAGATTTCGGTAAAGGCTTTATATGGTTTAGAAATAACATTTGATAATACTGGGGTTTTAGTCATTAAGGTATCAGCATATTTACTATTATTATATAGTGATGACGAAGGAACAATTATGCTTAATAAGAATACTACTAAGAACATTAAAATATATCCTTCAATGAAACCACAGATAGCTCCTAATATTTTGCTTGGAATACCTAAAATAATGGTTGCATTAACTAATTTGTTAAAGACACCAGTTATCTTTATTATAATGCCCGCTATAATAGATAATATAAATAAAGTTAAAATGTAACTTAAGCCTTCATATATTAAAATATTATAGACACTTATACCACTATAATTACCACTTAAATCAAAGAATGGTAAGTTATTGTATAAGAATATTGAGACAGGATTCTTTAGATAAAAGGCTAAGACTATTACTGCAAGTGTTCCAATAAATGTTACTAAACAGTTAAGTACTCCTTTTTTAAATCCTACTAATAAGCTGATAATTAAAATAGCAATAATTAAATAATCTAATATATTCATATATAACACATCCTTTACTAATTATATTATAGAAAGATAAAAAAATAAAGATTTATTTATCAAATTATGTTATGATGTTTATGGTGATATTATGACTATAGTATTTAGTGTTAGTGACAATATTAAAGAAAAAATGATTGAGTTTTATCAAGATAAAAGAAGAAGTAAAACTCCTCCTTATGCTGTATTTCAAGCTGATGATGCTGATACTAATATTACTTTATATGAATCTGGTAAGGTTGTTTTTCAGGGTAATAATGCGGATATTGATGCTAATATTTGGAAAGATATGGAGAAATCTTTTAATAACAGAGATATTGATGCAGAGATAAAACAAAAAGAAGATAAAAAAGCTGAGAAAAAAGAAGATGCTAAGGATTTAAGATTTATTAATGTGGCTACGATTGGCTCTGATGAGGTTGGTACTGGTGATTATTTTGGTCCAGTTGTTGTTACGGCTTCTTATGTAGATAAAGAACATATGAGTTTGATGTATGAATTAGGAGTTAAAGATTCTAAAAAATTAACTGATCAAAAGATTTTAGAGATTGGTCCTACTCTTATTAAAAAAATTCCTCATAGTACTTTTATACTAGATAATAAAACTTATAATCAAAGACCTACTAATATGAATCAAATTAAAGCTGTTTTACATAATAAGGTTTTATGTGAAATGGTTAAGAAAGGTTATGATTATAAATACGTTGTTGTAGATCAATTTTGTTATCCAAGAAATTATTTTCAATATATTTATGGTGCTAAGGAAAAGTTTACAAAGATTACTTTTACAACCAAAGCTGAAGATAAATGTTTAAGTGTTGCGGCTTCTTCAATTATATGTAGATATGTATTTTTAAGGGAAATGCAAAAGATTGAAGAAAAGTATAATATATTCTTAAAAAAAGGTGCTGGTTTAGATGTAGATAAGCAAGGTGCGATGTTGGTTCAAAGATATGGTGAAGGCATTTTAAGTGAGATTGCTAAGTTAAATTTTAAGAATACTGATAAGATTAAAGAAATATTAAATAATAAATAAAAGGATTTAGATATGGTTTCTAAATCCTTTTTAATTTATCAAAAAATAATTCTTCACATATTATCTTTTGAATATTCTTTAAGTCCTCTTAAGTAAAAATTTTTATGTTCGTTCAAAATTATAAAGGGAATGATGTTGTTTTTTAAGCATCCTTTAAACATAATTATATGTCCTACTCTGCCATTACCATCTGAAAAAGGATGAATTAGTTCAAATTTATAGTGAAAATCAATAATATCTTCAATAGTTGGAGTAGATATATTATTGTATTCTTTTAATAGTTTATTTAATTTTTTTACAACGTTTTTATAAGATGATGTTGTAGTTGGAATTATTTGACCAATAATATTATCTTTTTATTTTAAAACCACCGATGTTATAGTCTGAATGTTTACCATGTGAAGTATTTTATTTTAAGATAACGTTCATTTTTCTCCTTTTAGATATGCATGATGAAATTTTCTAGTAAGATATATGGATCGATATTTGAAGTTTTAAGATTATAATCTAATTCACAGATATTAATTAAGATTTTCTCTAACTCTTCTTTAGTGTATTTAATTGCTTTTTCTTTAGCTAATTTTAAACGATATGGATGAACTGATAATTCTTTAGCTAGAGTTTCGGGAGATTTATTAACAGTTTTTGTAATGTATATTAGACGATATTGACTTGCTAAAAGAGCAACAAATGGAATTACTTCACTTTTGGTATCTCTAAAGTCTTTTAATAATGGGACTATTTTTTTGATGTTTTGGGATGTTATGGCATCACATAAATCAAAATTTTCATCACCTATTAATTTAGGAGTATATTCGTTAATAATATCTTCAGTTATTTTATTAGTTATGACTGATAATTTATCAATTTCACTTAAACATAAATCATAGCTATTTAATGAATACATTATTAAGGTGTTTACGGCGTTATAATCAATTGTGATATTTTTAGTTTTACAATAGTTATTTATTTTAGTTGATAGTTCTGATGGTTTTAGTTCTCCTAGTTCGATTACTTTACCTTTTTCTTTAATTTTTTTATAAAAAGCACTTCTTTTATCTATTTCTAAAGCATTTAAGACTAGTTTAGTTCTAGGGTTGGGGTTTTCTAGGTATTTGATTAATTCTTTGCTTAAAACATCAGTTTTAAAGTGCTTGACGATAACTAATTTATCTTCATCTAAAAGTGAGGTATAGTTACATTCTTCAATTATTTCACCAGGAGTTGTTTCATCATAATTAAAATTAATAATATTAGTGATATTATTAGATATTTTATTTAATTCTTCATTAAATAAGTTATATGAATTAGTAACAATTAAAAAGTTATTCATTATTCAACAATTCCCATTTTATTAAAAGGAACTAATCTTAAAGATGCTTTTCCTTTTATGTTTTTAATATTTACTGGTCCTATAGTACGACTATCTTTAGATACTTCACGATTATCACCCATAACAAAGTATTCATTTTTTCCTAATTTTACAGGGTCAAAATCTTTAGTTGTAGATGTAGCATAGTTATCTTCCATGTGTTTTCCATTAATATATAATTTACCATCATAATATGCGACAGTTTCACCAGGAAGGCCAATAACTCTTTTAATTATATAATCTTCATTATCAACAACTACGATGTCAAAGCGTTCTAAACCATTAACTCTTAAAGATATTTTATTTAAAATCATCATATCGTGTTCTTTTAGAGTTGGATACATACTTGTACCATTAACAATAATTGGGGTAAATAAGAATGCTCTTACTAATAAGATAACTACAATTATTATTAAATAAGGATATGATTCTTTTAATACTTTCTTATAATCTATTTCTTTTAATTTATCCATTATTAATCACCTCTTATAATTCTATCATATAAAAGAAAAAACTTCATAATTTTATGAAGTTTTTTATAAATATTTATTAAAATTTTTAAAAGCATCTTCATTTGTTAAGGTTGTATTATCTAGTTCAGCAAATAATGCTTTTTGGTTGCGATCTAATTTAGTAGGAATTATAACGTTAGTAATAATATACATATCCCCTAACTTACCTACTTTCTCATCATTAACGCCTTTTCCTTTTAATTTAATTTGTTCATTGTTTTGGGTTCCTGATGGGAATTTTACTTTTGTGGTTCCTTCTAGAGTGGGAATTTCTTT
The DNA here is from genome assembly GCA_022779465.1 of bacterium. Classification (GTDB taxonomy): domain Bacteria; phylum Bacillota_I; class Bacilli_A; order RF39; family UBA660; genus CAG-533. The sequence goes on along the minus strand of JALFTB010000008.1, from coordinate 56,218 downwards.
TTCACAACCAAGTGTTGCTTCAGTAATTGTTAAGGGAACTACTAAGTAAATATCTTTACCATCTCTTTTAAATAATGGATGGTTTTTAACAGTAAATTCGATATAGACATCGCCGTTTGGTCCACCATTGGTTCCACTTGATGCTTTACCACTCATACGCATTTGATCACCAGTTTCGATACCACTTGGGACTCTTAAAGTGATGTTTTTATCAGTTTTAAGTTTACCAGCACCACGACATGATGAACAGACGCTTTCAAATTCTTCGCCACTGCCATGACATGATGGACAAACTGTTTGAGTTTGAATTACTCCTAAAATGGTTCTTTGTTCTTGAACGATACGTCCTTTACCGTTACATCTTGAACAGGTATGAGGATTTAATCCTCCTTTACCATTACATTTTGGACAATTTTCTTTAATATTTATTTTAAAGGTTTTCTCACAACCAAAGACTGCTTCTTCAAAGGTTAGATTTAATTTAACTAAAACATCTTCTCCTTTGGTAGCTGATGGTGATGATTTTCTTCTTCCTGATGAGCTTCCACCCATAAATGAATCAAAGATACTTCCTAAATCAAAATCATCAAAGCCAAAATTACCGAAACCACCACTAAAGTTACCATTACCAAAGCCGCCAAATCCACCGAAGCCTCCGGCACCATTATTTTCAAAAGCAGCAGAGCCAAATTGATCATATTGTTTTCTCTTATTTGGGTCTTTTAATACTTCGTAGGCTTCATTGATTTCTTTAAATTTATCGGCAGCTCCAGGATCTTTATTTACGTCCGGATGATATTCTTTAGCTTTTTTTCTAAAGGCACTTTTTATTTCAGCATCTGTAGCGGTTTTTGAGACACCTAATAATTCATAATAATCTTTTTTTGCCATTATTATTCCTCACTTACTTTATTGAATTCATCTATTAAATATTCAAAATAATTAATAGCATTATTGATTACTTCTGGTTTGGTCATATCTACTCCAATATTTTTTAGTAAATTTATTGGATAATCAGTATCACCTTTACTTAAGAAATCAATATATTTTTCTTTCATATTATCTTGGTCATTAATAATTCTTAAAGCGATATAAATTGCAGCTGATACGCCTGTAGCATATTGATATAAGTAAAATGGATTATAGTAATGGCTTCTACGAGCCCACATATATTTTACTTTATCGTCTAATTCAACTGTTTTACCATAATATTGTTTTCTTAATGACAAGATACATTCAGATAAATCATTAGCATCTATTTCTTCTTTTTGATCAATTAAAGCATACATTTTATTTTCTAGTTCACCTTCTAGGCAAGCATCAAATAAATTATTTTGAATAATATCAATAAGATTATAAATAGCTAATAACTTGTAATTTTTATTGTTAGTATGATTAATTATATAGTTTGATAGGATTATTTCATTAGTTAAGGAAGCTACTTCAGCTACAAAGATGTCATTTTCATAATTATGGGCTTCATTGGCCTCTTCGCTTAAATAGAAGTTTACGGCATGACCTAGTTCATGAGCAACGGCACTTACATCGGTAAATTTGCCATGAAAATTAGTTAAAACTACTGGGGTACTACCATAATTACTTGTAGCATATGCCCCACTTCTTTTACCTTTATATGAAGCATAATCTATCCAACGTTCTTTAAAAGCTTTTTCAATTACTTTATGATATTTTTCACCATAAATTTTAGTTGCTTCTTTAATTAAATCTTCAGCATTTTCAATTGAGAACGTTAAATCATTATTTAAGAAGTCGGTTTGTAAGTCATAATATTCTAATTTATCTAAACCAAGATTTGATTTTAACATAATTAGATATTTTTGAAAGACATTTAATCTTTTATGAACTACACTATATAAGTTATCTACTACTTCTTTAGGAATATTTGAATCAAACAATTCCATATCTAACGTACTTTGATAGTGATAAATGTCTGCTAATGAACTATATAATTTCATATTAGCGACTAAAGTTTCGCCAAAGATACTTGTATATTCTTTTAATTTATCACACATTAAGTTGTAACATTCTTTTCTAACTTTACGATTTTTGTTAGTCATGATATTACGATAATTACTATTAGTGATTGTTACTTCTTTACCATCTACTTTAATAGTTCCATAATTAAGGGTTGAATCTATTAAAATACTATTTAATTTATCAAAAACATTACTATTATTTGTTAGCTTGTTTACTATTTCTTCTTCAGATTTTGTTAAAGTATGTTCTTTTAATCTAATAGTCTTTTCTAATAAGAAACGATATTTGGTAAGTTTTTCGTTTTTAAGAATTTTGTTTAAAGTGGTTTTACTACCACTAAGAATTTCAGGTCTGATAAAAGAACAAGATGTAATAAATTCACTATATAATGAGTAAGCTTTGGTTAAATACATGGTATATTTATCTACTTTTAGGTCTTCATCATGTTTTAAGGAAGCATAGACGTATAATTTAGCTATTTTGGTTTCATAGTCATAATATGTGTCTAGAGCTTCTTTTAATATTTCTGGTTTTTTTAGTAGTTTACCTTGATATTTTTCCATAATATGAACATCTTTTCTTAAGGCGTCATATTCTTTTTCCCAAGCTTTATCAGTTTTATATCTTGTTGTTAAATTCCAAGTATATTCTTTATTTACATCTTCTCTTTTGTCAAAATCCATAATTCCTCCAAAAAGTTAAGTTCTAGTGGTCTAGAACTTAATTATCTTTATTTACGAATTCAGCTTCTTCAGCTTGTCCGTCATTATTATCATTATTTTGGTTAGCACTAGCATTATTCTTAGCTGCTTCTTCATATACTTTAGTTGCTAAGGCCATTGCTTTTTCATTTAATGCTTTTGTTTTTGCTTTGATATCTTCTAAATCAGATCCTTCTAATGATTTCTTTAAGTCAGCAACTAAATCTTCAGTTTCTTTCTTTTCAGTATCTGATAATTTATCACCTAAGTCTTTTAAAGCTTTTTCAGTAGCAAATACTGTTTGATCTGCTTCGTTACGAGCATCTGCTTCTTCTTTACGTTTTTCATCAGCAGCTTTATTAGCTTCTGCTTCTTTCATCATTTTATCAATTTCTTCATCTGTTAAGTTAGTATTTGAAGTGATTGTAATTGATTGTTCTTTGTTTGTTCCTAAATCTTTAGCTTTAACATTTACAATACCATTTGAATCGATATCAAATGTTACTTCGATTTGAGGTACTCCTCTTGGTGCTGGTGGGATATTAGTAAGTTCAAATCTTCCTAATGTTTTATTATCAGCAGCCATTGGTCTTTCACCTTGTAAAACATGAATGTCTACAGCTGGTTGATTATCAGCAGCAGTACTAAATACTTGAGATTTACTTGTAGGAATTGTTGTATTTCTAGGAATTAGAACTGTCATAACATCTCCTAATGTTTCAATACCAAGTGATAGAGGTGTTACATCTAATAAGACTAAGTCGTTAACTTCTCCAGTTAAAACACCACCTTGAATAGCTGCACCCATAGCAACTACTTCATCTGGGTTTACTGATTTATTAGGTTCTTTTCCTAATTCTTTTTTAACTAATTCTTGAATATATGGGATTCTTGTTGAACCACCTACTAAGATAACTTCGTCGATATCTTTAGCAGTTAATTTAGCATCACTTAAAGCTTTACGAACTGGTTCTAATGTTGAATCAAATAAGTCACGACATAAGTCTTCAAATTTAGCTTTTGTTAAATTAATATCCATATGAACTGGACCTTCTGATGTTTGAGAAATGAATGGTAAGTTAATATTAGTTGTACTCATACCACTTAAGTCTTTTTTAGCTTTTTCAGCAGCATCTTTAATTCTTTGCATTGCCATTTTATCTTTAGTTAAGTCAATGCCATTTTCTTTTTTGAATTCAGATGCTAAGTAATCCATAACACGTTTATCGAAGTCATCTCCACCTAAATGGTTATTACCACTTGTTGATTTAACTTCAAATACACCATCGCCTAATTCTAGGATTGATACATCGAATGTACCACCACCTAAATCGTAAACAAGAACAGTTTCTTGTTTGTCTTGTTTATCTAAACCATATGCTAGTGATGCAGCAGTTGGTTCGTTAATAATTCTTTCTACTTCTAAGCCAGCAATTTTACCAGCATTTTTAGTAGCTTGTCTTTGAGCATCATTGAAGTATGCTGGAACAGTAATAACTGCTTTAGTAACAGGTTCTCCTAAGTAACTTTCAGCATCTTTCTTTAATTTCATTAAGATTTTAGCTGAAATTTCTTCTGGAGTATATTTTTTACCTTCTGCTTCAACTTTTTCAGATGTACCCATTAATCTTTTAATTGAACTAATTGTATTGTCTGGGTTAGTTACAGCTTGTCTTTTAGCAGTTACTCCGACTAATTCTTCTCCTTTTTTAAATGCCACTACACTAGGAGTTGTACGATCGCCTTCTGGGTTAACAATAACCTTTGGTTCTCCACCTTCTAATACAGCAACACATGAATTTGTTGTACCTAAATCGATACCTATAATTTTACTCATAATTTATCTCTCCTTTTTTATTTTTAATTATTATTCATTTACTTTAACCATTGCTGGTCTAATAACTTTATCTTTATATGTATAGCCTTTTTGTAATACTTCTAAGACTACACCAGATGGTTTTGTTTCATCATGTTCAGTTAGTACTGCTTGATGATAATTTGGATCAAATTCAATACCTGAAGCTTCAATTTCTTTTACTTCTTCTTTTTTAAGAATACTTACTAAATTACCATAGATCATTTTAAATCCTTCCAAGAATCTTTTAACTTCATCAGAAGCATCTTCAGATGTATCCATTTGAATAGCTCTTTCAAAGTTATCAATTACTGGAAGTAATTCTTCAATTAAATCTTCATTGCAATACTTATAAAATGATGCAACTTCATCTTCTTTACGCTTTTTGAAGTTTAGCATTTCTGCTTGAATTCGCATACTTTTTGCTTGTTCTTCTTTTAAAGCTAATTCTAATTTTTCAATTTGTTTAACATGTTCTTCATGTTTCTCATGATGTTCTTCTTTATTTAGATGTTTCTTTTCTTTTTCCATAACTTACCTTTCTAAGTAGCCTTTTAAATAGTTAAGAAGTGCAACAACTTTATCATATTCCATTCTTTTAGGACCAATAATAGCAATTGTTCCTTCTTCACCATTAATACTATAACTTGTTTTAATAACAGTAACGTTTTCATCAAATTCATTTTCTTCACCAATAAAGATATTTATCTTTTTATCATTGGTTTCAATTTTTTTGATTAAGTCAATATTTTCAAGTTTACTAATCATTCCTTTAATTTTTTCAGGTTCATCATATTCAGGTTGTTTTAAAATGTTAGTTTTACCTTGAAAGAATATATCACTATTTTTAACGGCAAAGTCATTAAATGTTTCATGAAAGAAGTTCATTATACTTTCGTATTCTTTCATTCTTTGAGCAATGATAGGTTTTATTTCATATTCAAGTTTAGCATCTATTTCTGATAATCTAGTACCAATTAATGCTTTGTTTACTAATTCACAAGCCTTTGTCATTTCATTAATACTAATATTGTTTGGGATAGTACATTGTTTATTTTCAACATGACCGGTGTTAGTAACAATGACAGCAACGATACGATGATCATCAATAGGAATTATACTTACTTGTTTTAAAGTATTATTTTTACTTTCTTTACCAAGAACTACTGATGTGTAGTTTGTTAATTCACTAATTATTTCCATACATTTAACAATCGCATCACTTACAGCAAGATCTTTATTATTTAAGATAGTTTGTAATTTTAAGACTGCTTCACCAGAAATTTCTTTTGGTTTCATTAAGTTATCTACATAATACTTATACCCTGCTTCAGAAGGAACACGGCCAGAAGATGTATGTTTTTTTTCTAAATAGCCTAAACTTTCTAGATATGCCATATCATTTCTTATTGTAGCACTTGAGCATTTTAATTTTTTAACTAGTGCTTTTGAACCTACTGGTTGAACTGTATTAACAAATGTTTCTACGATTAACTTTAAAAGTTCATTTTGACGAGTATTCACATCATCACTTCCTTTAGCACTCACATTTCTTAAATGCTAATACCATTATAATATTATGCTTAGCACTTGTCAATATATGAGTGCTAAATTTTAAAAAGTTTTGTAAAATAAAAAATGACTGGTTAGACAGTCATTAGTTCTTGTTCTTTTACTTTGGCTTTGTCATCGATTACTTTGTTGTATTTTGTGATTAATTCTTGGATTTCATCATAATACATTGTTTCTTCATCTTCTGGCATTTCAGCTTTTTTAACTGAGTTTCTAGCATCTTCTCTAGCGTTGCGTAAAGCTACTTTTGTTTCTTCAGCTATTTGTTTTACTTGCTTTACGTAGTCTCTTCTTTTTTCTTCAGTTAATTCAGGAATTGTCATGATTACCATTTCTCCATTATTGGTTGGAGTAATTCCTAAATTAGCTTCATTAATTGCTCTTTCAATGTCTTTGATAATTGATCTATCAAATGGTTTGATAAATAATTGTCTAGCTTCGGGAACAGTAATGTTTGCTAGAGATTGTAATGGTGTTGGTGCTCCATAGTATTCAACCATTACACCACTTAACATGCCAGGATTAGCACGACCTGCTCTAACGTTTGTGAATCTTCCTTCCATGTTTTCAATTGCTTTTGTCATTCTTAATTCTGTTTCTTCTAAAATATCCATAATCCTCTTCCTTATATCTTTATTATACCGAAAATTTATTTAAACGCAAGGGTTATAATAACTGCTCCTAATAAAATACCTAATAATATAACTGATTCAAAGATAGCAATAATACTTACAAAACCACTTTGATCATTTTTACGTGGTTCCAGTTTTAATACTTTACCATTAGGGTATTCTTTATGATAGTCAGCATTTTTAGCAGCATTCATTGCTTCAACGTTTTGACTATATGAATTTTGCAAATCAGCATTTTGTTTGAATGCAATATATTCATCTAGTAACATTTGCTGTTCTGGAGTAATAGTCTGATTATGCATCTTACCCATTAATTCATTAATGTGTCTTTCTAGTAAATGATTATCATTTTCAGATACTTCTTTACCATCTACAATGTCTTTAAATGTACGAATTGAACTTGCAGTTTTATTATCTAACATATCGGATTTTTCCTTTCTTAACATTTCATCTATATTTTCAGATAAACTGATTCTATTTTTGATTGTTTGTCTTATATCGTTTGCATCGTTTTTACTTATTACATCGATATGCTCGCCAACATATGATTCGAATCTTGATTGAAAATCTTTTAGGTATGCTATATCTTTACATTTACTGATAGCGACTTTTAAAATATCTTTATATATTATTTTACCAGTTGCTAAATCAATAAAGATAGTTACACGATCGTTTTTATAACTGAATTCCATTAATTATGTCCTGTCCTTTCACTACGACCGAAAACATATCCTTCTTCGGTTTTAATTTTAACAATGATTAAGTCAGTGTAAGTATCATTTTTTGGATCTATTGTGCTTCTGTCTATACTTTTTAGATAACCAATGGTACTACCATCAAAAAATTGAAGTACTGATTTAAATTTATCTTCAGATAAGTTTTTAAATTCTAATGCATCTACAACATAGATTGCCTCTATATTAAAAGCATCGTACATTCTTTTAAGCCCAGATGATTGATAAGCCATTAGATTGGAGGTAGTGCTACAAGTTGCCTTTTTATTATATGTTTCTATTGCATTATAACATGTTATTTTATATGCTGAACCATTTTTAATTATTGTTGCCTTTTTATCAGAATTATCTTCGATGTTTGATGCTAAATATCCTTTATTATAAAGTTGAGCTCGACTCACTGCTTCCGCAATATATAATGCTTCTGGGGTGTCATAAAAATTTTTAGCTTTTGAATTAGCCATTATTTTAACGTATGATGAGTATAATGTCATTAAAGCAACTGATAAAACACTCATAACTATAATTGTTTCCATTAGAACAAAGCCTTTATTATTTCTCATTTGTAACACCTACTTTCAAGGATGTAAGGAGAAAGGTCTGTACCATCTCCACCTTTAATTTCAATGTTTGGATTAATATCAAAAACTAATCTTATTCCTACTGGGTCAGAATCTTCAACAGTTGTGTTTTTCAATTTATTACTCAGATATTTTTTATATTCTGTAATACCTTCTGTGGCTTTTTTGGCATCATTTATAGGATCATACGAAAAATAATTAACGATATAATCTGGATTATTTAAAACAGCATATTTTGTATTAACATTTAATAAAGTTTTTATTATGTCAATATTATTAGTATTTAGAATATTGTTAAAATCATCAGATGTCATCATTCGATATACTGTTCCATCTTTTGTACATGAGTTAGCAGAAAAAAAAGGCAATTCATCTAAGAACATAAGGTCAATTTCAGTATAATCGGTTTTATCTATTTCAGTAGGAAGTGTTAAGAATATTCCATTTGATATTAATGTTATTTTGTCTGCACTTGTAGATAAAACATTATAATTTAAATCGCTGGTATCTATATCAGCATTGTTTTTTGTATATTTAACATTGAATTTAACATAAGAACCAACTGGCATATCAGTTACATATTTTGTAGAATTTAAATCTTCTCTTATCTGGTCGGTTACTCTGTTTAGTAGCATTTTGTTGTGAATATTAATGGCAACATAGCTAGCAAGTGTAGCACAAAACACTAAAAAGAAAGAATAAATTAATGATGTAGCTATAAAACCTTTTTTATTCATACAAATTCTCCTACTATGATAATTATATAACATTTTAAAATTAAAAAAAAGGCTAAATATAGCCTACTACTTAATTTTTTTAGAGCATAAAATATATTAGGTGAAGTTATATGAATTGTAACAATAATAACCATTTTAATAATAGTCCTTTTAGAGGTATATGGTCATTTTTTTGGTTTCTAATTTTATGTACTTTAATATTTTATCAATTAATTATTACTTTCTTTTTTCCTTTAAGATGGAATATACTTATATTATTAATAGAGATATTTTTACTCTTCTTTTTTCTCTATAGAATAATATGGCCTTATTAATTTTTCACTGCTGTTTATATAATTAATTAATTTACCAATAATAATAGTGTTGGTTAGTTCATCTTCTTTTAGATATTTAATGTCTGGTAAGGATATAATAATAAATAATAGAAGTTTTTCTTCTTCTAGAAGTTCAAATCTTTTTGTGTAATTTTCTAAAAAGTTACTGTAATCATATTTGTTATAGTCATTTTTATATAGATTAATTAAGTCTAAGACTGGAGTATCTATTTGATAGTTATCCCAACTTATAAAATAATCATTTATGTAATGATCAATACTTAAGTTATTGTGATTATACACTACTCTTTCTTTTTCATTATTAATAACTATTTTATACCATTTTTCTAATTCTTTTTTGAGATATGAGATGAGAGAATTTATTTTGGTTTCATTTCTTAATAATAAATAATTAGAGGGAGATGGATATTCTTCATTTGATGCTTTATCAATAAGTTTTTGATAATAGTTTTCAAAATAGTTAATATTACTTAAGATATTTTCATATACTCCTTTTATTTCATCTTTAACGATTGGTTTGAAGTATGAAGTTTTATAGTGAAGATTAGCTAGTAATTTTGCCATGTCTACACATTTTTGATTTAAGGGAGATGGATTATCTTTTAAGTATTCATAGACATAATTATTATCATATTCATCTATTATTTGGGGATAATTGTTAAAATCTCTTGATGATAGATAATTATAGAGACTTTTAATATCTTTTTGTTTTTCTTTAATTACATATTTACCACTTTCAGTATCAACGATGGTTGACTTTCCTTTTATGGTTATTTTATTAGGGTTAAATATTTCATTAACTTTCTTCATCTGGAATTAAGAGTTTCATGTTTAGTTCGAGATTTTCAAAGGTATTGTATTTTTTTAAGGTATTTAGGGAGATATTATATTCTTTAGTTATTGATTCGATTGAATCGTTCATTGTTACTGTATGAATATGATATTTAACATACTTTTCTTCTTCATTGATACTTCCTAAAATCATATTTTCATCAATTTTTGAAGGTGTTTCTGTTTCTTCTTTAGTTTCTGGTAGTAATACTTCATTTTGAGCTCTAGTGCTTTCTTTTAGGTCAATTATTTCAGCATCATTATTATCTAAAAATTTATTTAATTCAGCTTCTGACTCAAATAATTTAATACCTTCTTCAGCGGTTAAGATATATTCAACATGAACTTTTAATTCATCATTATTATTAAATTCATAGTTAAAATCAGTTATTTCAAGTTCAACAGTATCTAAATTAATATTACTTGGTAATTCATGGGTATATGGTAATTTAAAACAGAAATCTTCTTTATTAATACTTATTTCATGGAGACGATAATCTCCAGAAATAATAAATTCGCCTTCTATTTTAGAACCATTTATATCATGATTATCTTCAATAGAAATACTTGTTATTTCATAAATACTTGATTTAAATAAAAACTCCTTATCTAATACATGAGCTTCATTCATACATAATCAGTCCTTTCTAACAAAGTATATGATTATGTATAATAAAAAGAACTTAATTGTAAGTTCTTTTTTAATTATTTTTTAAAGATTATTTTATATATTTCTTCGAATGAAGAGATGTACATAATATTTATTTCTTTTAAGATTTCAATTGGTAATGTAGGCTCATCTATTTTATTATCGATAGGAATAAATAATTGAGTGATGTTGTTGTTATAGGCTGTGATAACTTTTTCTCTTAGTTTACTTACTTTATTTATTCGGCCATATAAATCTAGTGAACCTAAGAAGGCAATATTTGAATCAATTGGTTTATTATGAATTAAGCTAGCTAAGCTCATAGCAATTCCAAGAGAACCACTACTTCCATCTAATTTAAAACGATGGGTATCAAAGTTGATATGGATTCCATTAGTTGATTTTTTATAGTCCATATAACCATTTGATTTAAAGTAACTCATGACTATTTTAATTGAATCTCTTAGTTCATCACCAACATTACCAGTAATATTTGTATCATAAGTCATAGGTACCATGATTGATGAAACTTTAATTAAGGCTCCACCTAATGGTGATACTCCAATTATATTAGCTTGACCAACTAGATTAGTTTTATTTTCATAAGATATGATTGGCATCCCTAAGATTTCAACTATATTAGGTTCTTCTTTAATGTCATTTATAATCATATGTCTTATGACGTTATCTAGTAAGCGTTCTAGTTCTCTGACACCTGGTTCTAGTGTATATTCTTTAATTATTTTATTAACAATTTCTTCACTAATAGTTAGTTTTTTAGCATTATATTTAGTGCAGATATTAGGAATTAAATAATTAATAGCAATATCTTTTTTATCAAGAGATGTATAGTTTGAAATATTAATTATTTCTAAACGATCTCTTAAAACGGCAGGTATTTCGTTAACATCATTGGCAGTTAGAATAAATAAGACTTTTGATAAATCAAATGGTTCTTCGATATAGTTATCGATAAATTCTTTATTTTGATTATTATCTAAGATATCTAGTAAGACACTAGCAGGATCTCCTTTATAGTCTTTAACCATTTTATCTACTTCATCAATTAAGATAACGGGATTATTAGTACCACATTTTAAGATTGCTTCAATGATTTTACCAGGAGCAGCACCTAAATAAGTACGACGATGACCAGTAAGTTCAGATGAATCATTTAGACCACCAACACTTATTTTATAAAATTCTCTTTTTAGAGCTTCAGCAATACTTTTAGCGATAGTTGATTTACCAACACCAGGAGAACCAATTAAACATAATACAGGGTTATCTAATGATGGGTTTTTTGCTTTTAAGAGTGCATACTCAATAATTCTCTTTTTAACATTATCCATTTTATAATGGGTTTTATCTAAGGCTTTAGATATTTTATCAGCTTTAGTTTCTTCTTTAGAAGATACGTTATATGGAAGTGATAAAACTGTTTCTAAATAGTTACGAATAACTGATAATTCTGGATTGTTATTAGGAGTATATTCATATCTTTTTAATTCTTGCATTAATTTCTTTTTGGATTTTTCGTTTAATTTTAGAGAATTAATACTTTCAGTATAAGAAGCAATTTCTTGTTCTTTACTTGATTTAATACCAAGTTCTTCATTTAATTTTTCAATTTTAGCTTTGATTAGATATTCTTTTTGTTCTTGTTCAAATGAAGTTCTTAGTTCATTATCTATTTTATTATTTAAAGTAATTATTTCTAATTCAACATTGATATCTTTAATAAGCATTTTAGCTCTTGTACATTCATCAAATTCATTCATGTATAAAAGTTTCTTTTCTATTGGAAAATGCATAAAGTTAACAATTATATCGGTTAAAGCATCTAATGAATCGGTTTCTTTTATTTTAGATAGGATTGAATTAGATATTTCAGTTGATGAGGTTATATATTTATTTAATAATGAGATTAATTTTTTCTTTAAGGCGTATTCTTCAACGGTTTCACCATTATCGATATAGATTAAATGGGTACTAGCAATTAAGATACTTTTATTAGCTGCGTAGTTAGTGTAATCTTTGATTTTAACACGATTTAAGCCTTTTAGAACTACTCTATAGTTTGAGTTGGGTAAAACTACACATGATTTAATTTGAGCTAAGACGCCTACTTCTGGCAGGTCATTGACACCTAATGATTCTTCTAGAGAATTTTTAGGTAAGATTACTACTACTTTTTTATCAAATTTAGTATTAGCTACTTCGATCACGTGTTGAGATAATTCATTATTTAATTCTAAACGTACTTCTTGGGTCGGCAAAAGGGATAATTTTTTTAGTAATAATACAGGCAAGTTCTTATCCATTTTGCACCTCCAAAATATGTCTTTTATTATAATTAATTGACTTTAGTTTGTAAAGGTTTTTAGATAAAGATTTTACTTTTTATAAAATAAAACTAAACACACGGTTTAGTTTATTTGAAATATTTGAAGATCTTCTTTAGTTAAGCTAATGTTTTTATCTTTGACATATAGGAGTGCAAGGACATCACCTTTTTTAACTATATCACCTTTTTGAACTAATAATTTAATTCCAACGCCATAATCAATTTTTGATTCTTTAGTTAAGCGGCCAGCACCAAGTTTTAGGGATAATTTACCACAAGCTAAAGCACTGATATGTTTAACAGTTCCATTTTTACTACTTTTTAATTCTAAGATATTTTTACTAACTTTTAGTTTTGATAAATCTCCATTTTGATTGTTTATCCATTTTTCGAAAGCTTGATATGCTGAATTGTCTTTTAGAGTTTGTTTAGCTAATTTAGTAGCTTCTTTTAAAGGAATATCTTTATACATTGAGATTAATTCAGATGCTACTTCGATACTAACTTTTTCTAAATTATTTTCTTTTCCTTTTAATACTTCAATAGCTTCTTTTACTTCTAGAGCATTACCAATACATGTACTTAATGGTTCATCCATATCAGTAATAATAGTTTTTATTTTACGGTTGAAATGAGTACCAATATCAATTAACCATTTACTTAATATTTCGGCATCTTTTTTGGTTTTAATTAAGGCTCCTTCTCCACATTTGATATCAATTACAATATATTTAGCGCCACAAGCTATTTTCTTACTCATTATTGAAGATACTATTAAAGGAATACTTTCGGTTGTTCCAGTAACATCTCTTAAGGCATATATTACTTTATCTAATGGGACTAGATTATCAGTTTGCGCACCAACAGCGATATGACAAGAGTCAATACTTTGATAATATTCTTCTTTTGTTAAATTGATGTTATAGCCGGGAATGCTTTCTAATTTATCGATAGTTCCACCAGTAATACCTAAGCCTCTACCACTCATTTTACAAATAGGGATATTTAATGCACCTAAAATTGGAGCAATAACAAAGGTAACAGTATCACCAATGCCACCAGTTGAGTGTTTATCACATACTGGTTTATTAAATTTATAAGTATCTCCACTTTTAATAAAGATATCTGTTAAATTAATAGTTTCTTTTAAAGTCATACCATTAATAGTTATCGCCATAAGCAAGGAACTCATTTGATAGTCAGGTATTTCTTTATTTAAATAACCTAAAAAAGCATATGATAGTTCATCATATGTTAATTCTTCTTTATTTTTCTTTTTAGTTATAATATCTAATATATTCATAATAACCTCTTTTTCTTTTTTATGCTGTTACTACTAGGATTCCTTTAAATGTTTTCCCTAATTCAGCACTGGTAGCATTTTCGTCTAACCAGATTCTTAAATTTAAGGTTTTGCTGGCACCAGTAGATAAATTAGTTGAGTAAATTGTATAACTTGAACGAGCAGTATCTAGAGTTTTAATACCAGCTGGGAAACCTCCTAATGTATTTGATGTATCTGTAACTGTTTCACCACTTTCGGTTACTAAGGCTCTAATACTTGAATCATTTACTAAGGTTGACTCTGTTAATACTTCTAAATTTACTTTAGCAGCTGAAGGTTTAGAGCAAATATTTTTAATTGTAAATGTGTAAGGTGTTTTGGTTAAACCTTCTGTATTTTTAATAGGATATTCTCCTGATAAAGTTATACCATTTGAGGAAACTGATGTTATTTGTAAACTAACACACTCAAGAGTAGTTATTTTATTGGTACTTTCTTGTTCACGAGTAACTCTAATATAAGCATATGATCCGGCTGCTATTGCAATGATTAATGCTAATGTTAAAGAAAAACTTATTAGATAAAATATTGTTTTTTTATTTTTCATAGTATCACTATCCTATTACAATTATAATAAATACTATGGTAGTTAGTCAAGAATTCAGAAATTAATTGACAAAAAAAGAAAGAAAATTAATTTCTTTCCTTTACTTTGTATTCTTTCTTCATGTCTTTTAAGAAGTTTAGTTTCTTTCTACGAACCATACCCTTCTTAACTACAGTTATTTTGTCAACTAATGGTGAGTTAACAGCGAATGTTCTTAATACAGCAACATTACCACTTTTCTTTCTTACAGTAAATCTTTTAGATACTGAACCACCTTTAATTGATGTTACGATTCCTTCGAAAGCTTGAATTCTTTCTTTTTTACCTTCTTTGATCCATACGTCTACTCTTACGATATCACCTGATCTAAATTCAGGAACGTCTGGTCTTACATGTTTTTGATTAATCTTATCAATTAAATTCATACGTTTTCTTCCTTTCAACTATATTTACATATAATCATAATTTAATTAGCGGATTATAGCAGCTTTTAATAAAGCAAATTGATTATAACAAAATATATGAAATAATGCAATGTTTTTTGAAATTATTCCATCATTTTATCGATTTTTCGTTCAATTTTTTTGAAGTATTTGGTATTAGTAATTATGAAATAAGTAAATATGGCAAGTATTAAGGAACCTACGGCATCTAAAATAACGTGTTGTTTAACAAATAATGTAGAGAAAATAATTAATGTTCCTAAAACACTAACAATAAATCTAAATTGAATTGGTAATTTCTTATCTCTAAAGGTACTAAACATTAAAACAAAGCATAATAAGCAATGACCTGATGGGAAACAATTAACTGGTGTATCAGTTAAAAATGTTACGTAGGTTACAAAAGTTGTTAAGTCATGAAAGCTATTTACTTCTGGCCTATCAACTTTCGTTGGATAAAGAATAAAGAACATGTATAGGATTAGTAATGAAGTAACTGTTACTAAAACTAATTTCCCGTATTTTTCTTTATTGTATTTCCAAACTTTGTAGTAACTTATTATTAAAAATGGATACCATATCATATAAATATAAATAAATTCTTTAATAAACGGAATCTTATTATCTAAAGGAATACTTATTATATGGTAATCATTAATAAATAATTTAATTAAAAAATAGATAAGGGCATTTATTCCAAATATTAAAATAATACTTTTTAAATAAAATTTGTTTTCTTCTATAAACTTCTTCATGTTTTGATTATATCAAAAAAAAAATAACATTACTATTGCTATTTTAACTTTTTTTTGTTAAAATTAGTGTTGTCATGGCGGAATTGGTGAAGTGATTAACACGCCGGATTGTGGCTCCGGTATGCATGGGTTTGATTCCCATATTCCGCCCCATTTATTATGACATAAAAAAACAAATCTTCGATGATTTGTTTTTTTGTTTAATTCGAATTATACTCTTTGTTAATCCATGACATGATGATATCAACTATGTAACTAACTTCTTCTTCGGTTAATATTTTATTTTTAGGGATATGATGCCATTTTTCTAAACATCCCCTACAACATGTTGCAGTAGCATGCTGGGCAATAAAGACGGGATGGCCTTTCATAGGTGTTTGTTTGCCATCATTTACTTTTGATGGGTCTTTTAATCTTTTATTAATAAAGTCATAGGCATGTTCTTTAATTATAGGCATGCCTTTTTTATTAATGTATTCGATATCATTTTTCTTTATATGAAAGCTACTTCTAAATTTTGATAATGATAGTTTATATAATATTTCTTCTTTATTTCTCATAACATTATTATATATTAAAACTACAGATTAGTCTGTAGTTTTTCGATAGTTAATTTTTTTATAGCATTAGCTTTGTTTTGAGCTCTTTTAAAACTTTCTGGAAAATACGGCATAATATCTTTTAAAGTATCTCGCATATCGATTAGTTCTAAAGGTGATACTCCATCGGTTTGACCAGTTAGAAATTCAAAACATACTCTTTCGACATCGGCTTCAAGAATTTCTTTAATATTTTTTCCTGTATATCTTTTGACAATTTTAATTAATAAATTTTGATAAGGTTTCCATTTTAACATTTCATCGACAGGATTAAGATATGGCTTACAATCTAATTCTTTAAGATGATTAATTCCAGGAATAAGATTTTTACCGCCACCTGGTCTTTCTTCAAGAGAATATATACATCCTGTTTCGGTTAACATTGAGCATTCTTTTTTCATTGAAAATAAATCAACGATATCTCTATCCTTATTTCTTGCTCGTAAATATAAAAATGGCATTATTCCTTCTTCTCCATTTGGCAATTTAGATGGCATAAAAGCAGAAACGATAGAAACATTACCGGTTTCTAGAGCTTCAATGATTTTTCCTTTAGTAATAAAGCCAAAGTCACTAACAAAATAGTCACAACCACTTTTCTTGCAACAAAAGCCACCACATTTTTTACAGATTTCTTTATTTTCATATTCCATAATAAAACCTCCATTACTAGAGGCATATATTAACATATAATTAAATTTTAAGCAAGAAATGTATTACTTACTTTTTATTCCGATTCTTTCTCCCATTTTAACTATGGTTTCTAAATTGTTATTAGTGTTTTTAATTAAATCTTCATCAATTTTAATATCTTTTACTAATAAGACAATTGTTGAAGCACCAAATTTAAAATATCCTTTTTCTTCTCCTTTTTTAAAGTTTTTTTCATTATGATGATTAACTATTTTACCAACCATTAAGGCTCCGACTTCGATTTCAATAATATCATTAAAATTCTCAGTATGAAGAATGGTCCACTCTCTTTCATTTTGACTAAAGATAGGATACTTTTCTTGAGCAATAGGTCTTACAGTATGAAGAACACCTTTAATATGATGATTTTCTTCTTTAGTTCCATTATCAACATAACAATATCTATGATAGTCATCAACACATAGTCTAAAAATTATAGCATAATCATAATTCAGATAATCTTTTGTATGAGTTAGATCTTCAATATGATAGTATGTATTTTTAATTTTAAAAGTATTATCTTTTATTTTATATACTGATAATTTAGAGTCACAAGGACTAATTAGAATTTTGTTATTTTTAGGAATTGGTCTTTTAGTTAAATTAATTTTTCTTTTAAAGAATTCATTAAATGATTGATAATCTTCTTTTAGGTAATCATTCATATTAATGTTATTTTTTTTGATAAATTTTTTAATTTTGGGAATAGATAATTTACTATCTAAATAATAACCATAGATTTTACTTATTGGTTTGGTTATTAATATTTTTAAGATTATTCTTCCTAAAATGGTGTGATATAAGAAGATATTTATTTTATCTTCTTTTTCTTCTTTAATTCTTTTGGTTTTGCGTTCGATTATTTTATTTGTCATAACTACTCTCTTTTTATTGAGCGATCATCCACTCAAATGTTTCTTTGGTTAAGGCTCCTGATAAAATGGTGCTGTGGTTATATCCAGTTAATCCTGAGAATTTAGCGTTGCCACCGGCATTATTTATGGCATTAACGTTGCTTTCCATATTTGAATAATTCCATGAGTCTGAAGATGATTTGCTTGAAAATGCCCATGTTGGTAAATTTTTAAAGTTACTTGCGGTAATGTTACCAGTACCACTAATAGGAACGAATGCGGAAAACATTTTAGGATATTTATTGGCAAAGTTCCATGCTCCCATACCGCCACGGCTTCCACCACTTAAGATAACTTTGTCAGGATTAATTTTGTATTCTTCAATGACGTATTCAATTAATTCTTTTAAGGTTGTTACAATGGTACTATTAGTCCAACTTCTTACTCTAGTATTTGGTTGTAACATGATAAATGGTTGTTCTCCATTATAAGCTCTTTCTAAGCAAGGATATGCTTCACCGGTTTTTAGACTTCCATAAGATCCTACACTAGCATCACCATGTAAATAAATTACTAATGGCATATTAGCAGTTCCACCATTATTTGGGATATAAACATAGTAGTCTAAATAATCATTAACAGTTGGAGAATTAAATCTAGCTCCAATAGCTCCTGGTGTTAATTCAAGTGGTTTGTCTTTTTTACTCTCTTCATAGACTTCTTCTAATATTTTTAACAGTTCTTCTTTTTCTTCAGAATCATCTAATTCGTTTACCTCATTTAAATATTGTTCATATAATTCATCTGAATAATTATCTTTTAATTTATCAATATTTTTCTTAAGGGCACGTTTTTTATGAATTTGATTTATTTTATCATTTAATTCATCTTTCTTAGATTTATCTGTAATTTCTTTATCAATGGTACTTTTAGCATCATCATATACTTTTTCATCGCCATTTTCATCATAATCTTTGATTTTTTCTTCTATTTCTCTGACAAATGCATTTTGAATTCCTTCATTGGTGGCATTATTGATGCAGGCTGCATAACCAGTGTCACCATTAGATACAGCGTTTACTGTTATATTAATTAAAGTTGGGGCAAAGAAAACCATAAGTCCAATAATTATTCTTTTACCAAAAACAATTGCTCTTTTTTTGAGTTCTTCTGGAGAACCTTCTTTAACAGCATTATAAAAATCGAATGAAGCCATAAATAAGATTCCAAGTGGTACCATTATGCGTAAAACGTTTATAATTGTTAAGATTATTTTCATAGTTTTTAAAAAGTTTCCATCTGAACATAATTCGATCATATTACCACCTCTTTGATATTTTTAATTTTAGCATAAAAAAGGAGAAAAATCTATTTTTCTCCTTCTTCTAACATATTCGTTATTAATATTCCATATCCTGTTACAGGATTATCGACTATGACGTGGGTTACGGCTCCAATTATTTTGTTATCTTGAATTATTGGAGATCCACTCATACCTTGAATTACCCCACCAGTTTTATTAATTAATTCTTCATCGGTTATAACAAAATGGATGTTTTTGATTTTACCAGTAGCAACTTTATCAATATTTATTTCGTAGTTTTTTACTTCTTCTCCTTTGATAACGGTACGAATAGTAGCTTTACCTAACTTAATATCATAATAAGAACCTACTTGCATAGTATTTTGTTTACTTATATCTTTGGTATAGGTACCATAGATACCTTTAATAGTATTTTTAGTAATGTTCCCATATTTTGTATTTGAATAAAATTTAGCATTTTTAGTACCAGCTATTCCTCGATAACTTGGTTCGATAGTAGTAATACTACTTCTAAAAATATTACCGGTTTTTACTTCAATTAAGTTACCTGATGTACTTTCAGTTATTTCGTGTCCTAGAGCTCCATAAATTTTGGTTTGAGGATCTATGTAAGTTAAAGTACCTATTCCGGTTAAATTATCTTTAACATATAAACCAGTTTTATAAGTATCATCTACTTTAGATAAATTAAAATCAATATCGATAAGTTTATTTGATCTTTTAATAGTTAGATTTACTTTATCATTTTGAACTTCTTTACCAATAGTTTTGACTAATTCTTCGATATTAGTAACGTTTAGATCATTTACTTTTAAAATGGTATCTCCTATTCTAAGTTTATTTTGATTAAATTTACCATTTACTTTGTAGAAACCAATAACTATTATTCCGTTATTGTTTACTTCGATTCCGATTGTTTGACCACCGGGGATAATATAGTCTGAATATGCATAAACATTAAATGGAATTAATAATAAGGTAAGGATAAGAATTAATTTATTTTTCATTTTATCACCATTATTATTTTGGCTTAATTTAATAAAAAAAGATAGCCAATTATTGGTTATCCTCTATTTGGAAATCTTCAATCTGTCCATTATCGTTTAAGATTTTATTTACAGATTCTTGAGCTTTGTTTAATTTATCGCCACAAGTTTTAAGTAATTTCATAGCTGTTGTATATTTTTCAATAGATGTTTCTAAGTCAGCGTCGCCATTTTCTAATTCTTTAACGATTTTATCTAATTCTTCCATTAGTTCTTCAAATGTTTTTTCTTTCATTTTTTATCCTACCTTTTCTACTTTAGCTTCAAATGAGCCATCAGATAATTTAATATTTATTTTATCATTTACTTTGATATCTTTAGTATTTTTGATGATTTTATCATCTTTTGTAACGACACTATAACCTTTTGATAAAATATTTAAAGGATTTAGTAGTTCTAATTTATTGATATATAAGTTATATTTATTTTGTTCATTTATGAATAAGTCTTCGGGATGATTTAAGATATAACTTTCTTGTAAATGTTTGTATTTAGTTTGTTTTAGTTCAAGTAATTTAGTGATGTAATTATTGAAGTATGTGATTAAATTTGATAATCTTTCTTCTTTAATTTCATAGATTGCTCGAGGATTTTCTAAAACATAACTTTTCTTTAAACGGTTTAATTTATCATTATAGTAATCTAATTTACTAGTTATATTATTGGTTAGTCTTAAACTATATTGTTTTAAAAGGATATTTAAATCAGTAATATTAGGAACAGCCATTTCAGCGGCTCCAGTAGGGGTTGGTGCTCTTAAGTCGGCAACAAAATCAGCAATTGTGAAATCTATTTCATGCCCAACAGCACTGATAATTGGGATTCTAGAGTTATAAATGGCATTTGCTACGCATTCTTCATTGAAAGCCCATAAGTCTTCAATTGTTCCACCACCACGGCCAACTATAAGTAAATCCAAATCATATTCATTAGCTTTATTTATTTGTCTAACAATATCATCTTTAGCAAGTTCACCTTGAACTAAGCAAGGAAATAATAAAGTTTCACAAATTGGGTATCTTCTTTTAATAGTACTTAAAATATCTTTAATAGCAGCTCCAGTTGGGGCAGTTACTATCCCTATTTTAGTAGGATATTTAGGTATTTTTTGTTTATGGGATTCATCAAATAATCCTTTAGCGGCTAATTCTTTTTTTAAAGCTTCGTACTTAAGATAAAGATTACCTAAACCATCATTTTGCATATCTTCAATATATATTTGATAAGCACCGGTAGCTGGATATATTGATACTCTACCTTCTACTAGAACTTTCATTCCATCTTCAGGAGTAAAAGTTAATTTATTGGCATAAGTTTGGAACATAACTGCATTTATTCTTGATTCTTCATCTTTTAATGTAAAATATAAGTGTCCCCTTGTATGACCTTTAAAGTTAGATATTTCACCTTTTAGAAATACTTTTTGAATGTTAGGATCAGTATCAAATTGATGTTTTAAATATCTATTTAAAGTACCTACAGTTATATATCTTTTTTCCATTATTCGTTAATTATCCTGTCTAGACAAGCATTAATCATTTTACGAACATTATCATCACTATATTTTTTAGCTAATTCAATAGCTTCATTAATAACAACTACTTTAGGGGTATCCATATATTTAATTTCATAAATTGCCATTCTAAGAATAGATGCTCCAGTTAAATCTAAACGATCAATAGTCCAGTTTTTTAAATAAGTATTAGCGATTTCGGTTAATGAATCAAATTCAGTAACAATACCATAAACCATATCTTTAACAAATTCATTATCTATTTCAATATTTTCTTTAATAACATCATCAACGTTATAATTCATCTTATTATTTTTATATAAAGTAATTTGATAAATAATTGTCATTATTTTTTCTCTTAATTCACTTCTATTTGCCATTTCTTGCTTCACCTTTTTAAATTATATCATATCTTAATAATAATAAAAATAAAAAAATTGGAGTTTAATTTAATTCCAATTTTTTATTTTGTTTAGGGTTAATTGTTTTGAAGTACAGACTATCTAATGCACTTGGATTATCATTACTACCATTTAAAAATGATAAATATATTTTAGCAGCTAAGCGATATTTTTCAGGATTTTGAGTCATTTGATGAATGATATTATTACGATCTAATTTATATTCAATTACCATTTCTGCCAAGCCAACATTTAATAACTCGTCTAAATTACTTAGCAAGAACTCTTCAATTGATAGTGCTGCTTCAATAGTATTATTTGACATTCCGATTCTATTAAGGACTCTTCTTATTATTTCTTTTTCATCTTCAGTAAAATAATTGTTATCTAGGCAAGCTTTAAGTCCAAAGATATTATTATTATCAAGATAATATTTTACTAAAATACTAATATCTTTAAATCCGCCTAAAATATAATATTTAAGTACTTTGTTTGGTTCATTGATATAGATATAATGTCTAATCACTTCTTTAGTTATATATTTATTATCAGAATTAATAATTGCTTCTAAGGTATCAATATTACCATAAGTTATAATTAATTCAATTAAATAATTAATATGTATATATTGAATATTTAAAAGACGGTTAATAAATATTAGATTATTAGATTTAATTATTTTAATTAGTAATTCTTTTTTAGGATAATTATTTTCAATTACTTCAGTAATAATTTCATATATATCATTATTTTCCTTAGCTTCTAATAACATATCAAGACATTTTAAGTCAGCCTTATTAGTTACTTTAGTAAGTTTAGGAATTAAAGTAAACATTTTATGGTTAGTAATATGAGTATCTAAGAAATTAATAGTTTTAGTTGAAGGTGTATTTATTTTACTTAGAAGAATAAGTGCTTCTTCAATTTTATTTAAATTAATTAATATTGAGATAAAATCAATTTCTGATTCAGGATTTACTTTATTAATAAATACACTTATTAGTTCAATTAATTTTGGATTACTTGGATATTTTTTTAAACAATCTTTTATTATTTTTTCAATATCTTTAATATTAGGATTTTTAAAGATAAAGATATGATTAATTAAAGCTTTAATATAGTTAATCCACTCTTCTTCATTCCATGAATAGTTAACGACTTTTTTATTTTGAATTAGGTGTTTATTAGTTGAACTAGGCATCATACGAAGTAATTCTTCTTCAAAAATAGTTTTAATTTCATTATTATTTAAGAATTTAGCAAAGTTAGGATTTGTAGCGATTTTCATTAAGATTTCTGGATAATGATGAGAATAATCAATGATGATATCCATTAAATCAAAAAAATAAAAGTCTTTAATATTGTTCATTAGAGTCATTTCATCATATTTAGTAATTAAAGCATAGGCACTTTGACCAAATCTGCGTTTTGTAATAACGTCATATAATGTATTTAGTAATTTTTTATTAGCGTTTTCTTTAGATAATTTATTAATTAAATTTTTTAGAGTTTCATCAGTTTCAATAGTTCTGATAATGTAGTTAACTAACATACTTTCAACTTCTGTCATGTAGTACATATAATCATTTAATAAGCTAGCATAGATAGATAATCTAGTTTCTTCAGGAGCACGTAATTGAGTATTTAAAACTTTAACGATCATCTCTGGTTCCATTCTTACTACTTCAATTAAAAATGTAGGAAGAAACTCGGGTTTATAATAGATAATATAATGAACATATTGGCGATATGTCATACCTTCTAAAGGATAAGTTTCTGTGAAGATATCTAATAAGTAATCTTTAGAAAATGATCTAATCATTTGATAGATAATGTATTTCTTTTTAGTAATATCTTCTTTATTGTTTAAATATTTTAAAGAAGAAGTTAAAACATCTACATTTAAGTATGCTTCTATTTCATTCCAGTTAGAAGAAGGTGTTTGATCTAATAATAAAAGAGTATTTTCTGTTAAGTTTTTTTGGGTACTATAACTAGGATTATTTGAAGATTTAATTGAGTCTAATAAACTATTTAATTTATAACATTTATTTTGAATATCGTCTTCTTTACGAAAAATACTAAACATATTATCACTCCTTTTTTATTTATCAATTTGTTTTAATTCAAAAAGTATTTTTAAAGCGACCATTGGGGTTGTATTTAATGGATCTACTTCTTTTAGTTTTTCTCTTAATTCATCTTTCTTTTCTTCAGTAAAATCAAATGACAACTGGTTTGATATTGTAACATTTTTTGCGTCAGATTCATAGACTTTTAGAATATTTTCTGCATTTTTTATGATTTCTTCTGGCATATTGGCTAAAGCAGCTACATGAACACCATAACTTTTGTCTACGGCTCCATCTTTTATTTTATGCAAGAAGATTAATTTTCCATTATCTTCAGTGGCACTAACATGAATATTTTTAATAGTTGAGTATTTATTTTCTAGACTAGTTAATTCATGATAATGGGTACTAAATAAGGTTTTACATTTTATTTTAGTAGTTACATATTCTAAAATTGCTTCAGCTAAACTCATACCATCGTATGTTGCTGTACCTCTTCCTAACTCATCAAATAAGATAAGTGAGTTTTCGGTTGATGAACAAATAGCATTTTTGGCTTCTAACATTTCGACCATAAAGGTTGATTCACCACTAACTAAATCATCTGATGCTCCAATTCTAGTGTAGATGGCATCAAATATCGGAAGATTAGCAGATGAGGCAGGAACAAATGAACCCATTTGAGCCATTATAATAATGATAGCTAATTGTCGCATATAAGTTGATTTACCACTCATGTTGGGACCAGTAATTAAAAGGGTATTAGTTTTATCATCCATATAACAATCATTTTTAACATATGAACCATTATTAACAATATTAATAACTGGATGGAAACCATCTTTGATATCAATTAGGTGATTATGATTAAAGGTTGGTCTTACTAATTTTTCTTTTTCACTAACAACACTTAAAGACGCTAAAGCATCTATAATACCAATATTTGAAGATGTTTCTTTTAATAATAAAACATTATCTTTAATTGTTTGTTTAATTTCATTAAATAAGTTATATTCCAACTCAATAATTCTTTCTTCAGCATTTAAGACTAAAGCTTCTTTTTCTTTTAAGATTGGACTTATAAATCTTTCTCCATTAGCAAGTGTTTGTTTTCTTTCCCAACCAAATTCTTCTTTTACTTTAGTAGCTTGACCTTTACTAATTTCAATATAATAACCAAAGACTTTATTATACCCTACTTTTAAGTTTTGAATGCCAGTTCTTTCTCTTTCTTCTTGTTCTAAACCAGCAATAAAATCTTTACCACCTGATCTAATTTTTTTTAATTCATCTAATTCAGAGTTATATCCTTCTTTAATTAGATATCCTTCTTTTAAGGTAATTGGTGGTTCTTCATAAATACTTTTTTCAAGTAAATTATAAAGTTCTTCATGAGTATTTATTTTAATATTAATACCTAATTTAGAAATAATTGATGATAGTTCTGGTAAAACGCTTAATGATTTTTTAATTTGTAGAGCGTCTCTAGCATTAAAGTTACCACATGTTACTTTACCACATAATCTTTCTAAATCATAAACTTCATATAAACTTTTAAGTAAATCACTTCTTAAGATAAATTCATTATTTAATTTTTCAATAATATCTAATCTTTGATTAATTCTTTGTTCATCTTTTAATGGTGATGATAACCAATTTTTAAGGGTTCGTGAGCCCATTGAAGTTTTACATTTATCTAATAACCAGATTAAACTATATTGTCTTTCTTTAAGTCTTAAAGTTTCAAATAATTCTAAATTACGAACACTATGAATATCTAAATTTAAATAATTGTTATTATCTATAACAGATACTTTACTAAAATGAGAAATATCTTTTAATTCTTTAACAATAAGATAATACATTAGATGTTTAACACCTTGAATAATACGTTCATCTTTTAAGTCTTTTATAAATTTTAGTTCTTCTTCATAGAAGTTATCATTATAAGTTATGTTTATACCATAAGTATTTTTAAAGATATTGATTAATTTAATGTTAAAGTCTGATTTGATAATTATTTCTTTTAGGTTTAGTTTTAGGATACGATTTAATAAACTGGTATCATCATAGGAAATGAATTCACTATAAATATCGCCTGTAGAAATATCTGCATATGTTAGTAGATAAGCATATGATAAATCTAGAATACTTCCTAAATAGTTATTTTCATATGAATTAAGATAATCTAAATCTACAAGGGTTCCTTTAGATACAACATTTATTACTTCTCTTTTAACCATTCCCTTAGCTTTTTTAGGGTCTTCGACTTGTTCACAGATTGCAACTTTAAAACCTTTAGAAATAGCTTTTTCTAGATATGATTTAACGGCATGATGAGGAACTCCACACATTGGAACTCTTTCTTTTAAACCAGCATTTTTACCAGTTAGTGTTAGTTCTAATTCATGAGAAGCTGTTATTCCATCTTCAAAAAACAATTCATAAAAATCACCAATACGATAAAATAATAGTTCATCTTCATGTTCTTTTTTAATGTCCATATATTGTTTCATCATTGGACTTAAATCATCATAATTTACTTCGCTTCTCTTCACTTTAATTCACCTGCATTTTATTATAGCATACGTTTTTTAAAATCGAGTATTTTTTAAATAAAAAACTATTTATTTTTTAAATAGTTTTTAGATAGTTAATTGCTTCTTCAAAGGTAGAAACAGCTTTAATTTTAATTTTTAAATTATGCTTTTTAGCATATTCTTTGGCTTCTTCATAATTTTCTTTTGGACATAGAAAGATATCAGCTTTATCTTTAGCGGCTGATGCTATTTTGTATGATACAGAGCCGATTTCACCAACTTTGCCATCTTCGGAGATAGTACCAGTACCAACTATTTTTTTACCTTTAGTAATATCTTCTTTGATTATAGAGTCATAGATTGCTAAGGCAGTTATTAATCCTCCACTTGGGCCTGATTCACTTTCTTTTGATTTAATTTTGATATTATATTTTGATGAATAATCATTAATATTAATAAAAGCTAAACCTATAAATTTAGAATTTTGTTCTTCATATATTTCCGTATTTTCTTCTTTTTCTTGTTCATCTTCTAGATATTTAATATGAATGGTATCACCAGCACGTTTAGTATTAATGTATTTTTTTAATTCACTTAAAGTAGTAATTTTAAGATTATCATAAGAAATAAGTTTATCACCTACTTTAATATTCGATTTACTTGAAGGATTTTTATAATAAACATAGCTAGTTGTTTTAGTTATTTGATAATCAATTTTAGCATAATCAAAAGCTACTTTAGTGGCATTAGAGATAGCATTTTGATATTCAAGATGATCTCTGATTATCATATCGTTTAACGTTTCATTATCACTTATGGTTAAATTATCATTTTTAACAAGTTCCCAGCTAGGTATTAGTTTTGCTAGTAGATAATATGGTAGTTTAGCTTTCATATAGCCAACATATGCCATATTAAAGGTACCTTTAGATTCATAAATATTATCACCAGATACTCTTTCACTTGAATTAATAGTTCCTCCTGGCTTATAGATACTATATCCTGTATCATAGAAACAAAAACAAGCGAATAGAATTAAAAAGATTAAAGATAAATAATTTTCTTTAAGATAATTTTTTATATAATTTGTGATATTTTTTAATTTTGTTTTCATATTTAAATTATAGCACGTTTACGGTGAATTTATGAAGAAACTTATAAGAATAGTTTTTATTTTAATAATATTAATTTTATTTTACGTAAATAGAGATATGGCTTTTGAAGGTATTATTAGAGGAATTAATATTTGGAATAATTCTTTATTTCCTTCAATATTTCCGATTTTAATTATTAGTGATTTTATTTTAAGTTCTGATCTTATTTATTATATTAATAAGATATTTGGTAATTTATTTAGGAGACTTTTTAAGGTTAGTTCTTATGGATCATATGTTTTTATTATGAGTATGTTTAGTGGGTGTCCTAGTAACGCTAAATATATTAATGATTTAATTAATAGTAAAGTTATTAATAAGGATGAAGCAATTAAGATATTATCTATGAGTTTGCTTTATAATCCTTTACTTATTATAGCTATTACACCATATTTAAAGCTTAATGAACAATTATTTATACTTATTGGCAATCTTATATGTAATATTATTGTTGGACTTTTAAATAGGAATTATAAAGCTAATATAAGTACTAATAATTATATTAAGAAAAATTTTAATTTAGTTAATTCAATAAGTAATGCAATTAATACTTTATTACTTATTTTAGGCAGTGTTTGTTTATTTATTGGATTATCTTTTATTCTTCCCTTTAGTCATCCTTTAATTACGGGAATATTTGAGATTACTTCAGGTATAAGCATGATTAATTTATTTGAAGTTGATTCTTATTATAAACTTATATTTACGGTTATTATGATGAGTTTTGGAGGATTATCAATATTAATGCAGATAAAAAGCATCTTAAAAGATGCTAATTTAGATTATTCTTTATATTATAAATCTAGAATAATTCATTTAGTTTTATTTATGTTAATTATTTTAATTCTGGCATAATTTTAAAACCAAAATGATTTTCAGAATCTGGTTCCGGGAAAAACATTTGAGAATATGCTGCTATTGTTTCTGGATTATCATTCATGTTATATCTTCCAGTGGTTAGATAAACATGGCTTAGATTTATACTATAATTATTACCATCCTCATCATAGATTGGTAATTTTATAGTCAAAGTGCAGAATGAATCAACTTGAGCACCATCTTGAACACCTTCTGAACAATGATTATTTGATATTTCTCCTGCTTTTTCAGATGATTTAGGAGTTATATTGGTTTCTCTCATGATTTGATAATATCCTCTTTTATAACCAACGACATTGATTGTTTCAGTATCACTAAATTTATATGTATAATATAAAAGATAACCTACATTTTCACTTGTTAATTCGCTGTTATAATCAAATTTTAAGCAATATAAATTATCTATATCTGTTGGAGGATTAGGAAATATACGATTAGTTCCAGTCGCCTTAATCTCATCTTCTTCATCACAGGCATAAACGTTTTGTAATTCATATGTTCTAAAATCATTTTGAATACTTCTAGTAACTAAAGCTTGATTAATTAATTCAGTTGATGCTTTAGAAATGTTTTCATTAGTATTCTTGATTGTTATAAGAGCATTAAATAAAAATATTAAAACAATAGATACTAAAGAAATACTTATAATTATTTCAGTTACAGTTAAACCTTTATTATTTTTTAATATATTCATTAGATACTCCTTATTAATTCTTTAGTTTTATTATTATTGGTTTCAATTGCGACTCTTTCACAAACAAATAATAAACAAATTAAACTTATATAGAATGATCCACCATATGATAAGAATGGGACAGGTACTCCGGTTAAAGGGATTAACGCTAAGACTCCCATGAAATTGATAAGTAAATGAACTAAGATATAACAGAACGTTCCATAGGCTATGTATTTACCTCTAATGGTACTTGATTTCTTGGCTATTTTGATGAGTCTACTTAATAAGATTCCATAACAAATGATGATTATAACTCCTACTACAGCACCTAATTCTTCAATTATAATTGGAAAGATAAAATCGGTATGGGCTTCTGGTAAATATAAATATTTTTGGGTTGAATTTCCTAAACCTACTCCAAATAAGCCACCATTATTAATAGCGATAAATCCATTACATACTTGGTATCCAGTTTTTTCTATATATCTTGTACATGGATTTTTAAAGACAAATCTACTCATCTGTTCTTTATTAAGAAAGTCACCAGTTAAGATGATAATTAAACAAACAAGACCAGTGATAACACCAGCTATTTTAATTTTTTTAATACTAGCATTAGTGTTAGGTATTGCTAAGAATATCATTCCAGCAATACAAGCAACAATTAAGGCAGTACCAAAGTCTGGTTGCATGGCAATAAGTCCACAACCTAATAAAACCAAGATTAATGGTGTTATTAGTTTAGTAATATTTAATTCATCACGGGATATAATTTTTTCTAGATAAACTGCTAAATAAACAATCATAATTGGTTTTAAGAATTCAGATGGTTGGAAACTAAAGAATCCTAGATTAAACCATGATTTAGCACTATTAGTAATAGCTCCATAAGGAATAAGTAAAAAGATAATTAGGACTATTCCGATCATAGCAAGAGGTGCTAAAACTTTATATTTTTTAGTAGGAAATCTTAAAAAGAAACTAAAGCCAGCAATCCAAGATACCAGGACAAATAATAATTGTCTTTTAAAAAAGTAAGACTCCTCTACTTTGTTATATAATACAGCAGTTATTGATGAAGCACTAAAAATCATTACTAGTCCAAGGATAGTAAAGGCAACCATAAGAAAAAATAAAGGTTTATCCATTTTTTGTAATGTTTTTTTCACACTTTCACCTACTATAAGATATTTTATCATAAAAAAACACATATTTAAATATGTGTTTTAAAAGTTTACTGTATTTAACGATTCAATTACTTTAATAATAAGTGGTCCAATTATAATAAGCATTAATAAGGGAATAAATATTAAAACACTTACAACACTTATTTTAATTGGCATTTTATTTATTTTACCTTTGGCTTCTAAAATTATTTTATCACTTATGTAATCTAATTCTCTATTTAATGATTCAATCATATTATTGCCATAGATATTTGATTCCATTAAATTTAAAATTATATTATTAATAGTATCACTAGGAATTCTAGTTTTTAAATCATCTAAACTTTCATTTAAGCTTTTGCCTAAGGTCATATCATCCATGGCTTTTTTAAATTCTCTACTTAATTCATTATCCATATTCTTACAAGTTAAATCAATTGAATTTTTTAAATTATTACCTGACTCTAGAGTTAAACTTAAAATTTGAAAGAAAAATGTTGATTGTTTTTCTAATTTTTTTCTTCTTTTAGCTAAGCGATAATCAAAGAAGAAATATTCTGCTAAGAAGAAGTAAGCAATAACGATAAGAATACTTTTAAGTAAGGTTGTATCTATTAAAGCAATGATAAAAATAAATATACTAATGATTAAGTGATTTCCTAAGATTAAATCTACATCGTAGTTATGTTCAACTCCAAATTGTTTATTTTTCTTTTTGATTCTAGCTATCGTTTCTTTTGTATATATTTTATTTACTAAATTTTTCATTAATCAACCCTCAATATCTTCTTTATTATAATGATATAACTTATATATAATGTAATAGCTAGAATGATAATAAGATAACCAATTGGATGAGATAATAATGGTTTAAAGTATGTAGGATTTAAAGTATTTAGGATGATTATTAAAACTACTGGCATAATAAGTAAGATATAGTAAACAAATTTAGAACTACTTGTCATAGCGTTTAATTCATCACGTAATCTTTTATTATTAGTAAATGATTTTTCAATATTAGTAAATATTCCTACTAAGTTACCACCAGTTAGATTCAAAAGATTTAAACTACTAGTTATATATTTAGCATCTTCAATTTGAACGCGGTCATAAAATCTATCAAAAACATCTTTAACTTCTAAGCCGTATTTTAAATCATTACCTATTCTTTCAAACTCTTCACTGATAGGTCCAGTTAAGTCTTGAGTTACTAGATCAATTGCTTGAGTGATGTTATAGCCTGATTTAAAAGCATTATTCATAATTACAATGGCTTTTAATAAATCATCTTCAATTTCTTTATTTCTTTTAGCTTCATAAATATTTAAATAAATATTGTAGATATAAAAGCCTAAAATAAATGATAACAACATTAAGAAAGGATTAAAGGTTCCTCTAATAAAATTAATAATAAAATAGGATAATCCACATATAATTGAGATACAAAATTTATTGGAAATAATAATCATTGCATCTAAATATGATACTGTAGGTTTATGAACATATCTTTCATATTTTTTAGCTAACTTTTTATAAGCTGATCTTTTAGATAAGAATTTAGCTAGTTTTAATCTAAATGAGCAATATGAATCCACGATATTATCAGCAAGTGATTTGGTTTC
This sequence comes from bacterium, assembly GCA_022779465.1. Lineage (GTDB taxonomy): Bacteria > Bacillota_I > Bacilli_A > RF39 > UBA660 > CAG-533. The sequence goes on along the minus strand of JALFTB010000008.1, from coordinate 23,617 downwards.
AGGTTCGTTTGTTTTAACAGTGAATTTAGATAATCTATCATTATATTTAATAGTTTTATTTATTTTAACTATTCGATATAAGATAATAAATAAGATTATAGCTGCAATTATTTGATAGATTAATATTTCTTTTCTCATAGCTAAATTCCTTTCTTTTATTTTTATTTTTTAAACATATTATTTATTTTAGTTATTCCTCTTGAAGTTAGGACTTTATAAACATATGGTTCTTTTTTAGTTTTGATATATTCTCCATTTTCTTCACCTTTATCGGTTAAGCCTTTTTGGACAAATTCAAAGATAGGATTTAATTTAATCATATCATTATCAAAACCTACTACTTCACTAATATTAGTAATTTTTCTTTTACCATCATGCATTCTTTCAATATTTATTACTAAGTCAATGGCATTTTCAATGTATTCTCTAATGGCATTAATAGGAATATCCATTCCACTCATTAAAACCATAGTCTCTAATCTGTTTAAGGCATCTACTACTCCATTGGCATGTAAGGTTGTAAGTGAACCATCATGTCCTGTATTCATAGCTTGTAACATATCAAATGCTTCTTTACCACGACATTCACCAACAATGATGCGATCTGGTCTCATACGAAGAGCATTTATTACTAAGTCTCTAATGGTTATAGCTGAGTTGTTATTATAATTTTCAGTTCTTGTCTCTAAACTGATAACATGTTCTTGTTCTAATTTTAATTCAGCAGCATCTTCAATAGTAATGATACGTTCATTATTGCCAATAAAACTGCTTAAAATGTTTAAAAGTGTTGTTTTACCAGAACCAGTACCACCACAAACAATAATGTTTAATTTGCCTTGAACTGCTGCTTCTAAGAATGTTGCCATCTCTGCAGTTAAAGTACCTACTCTAAGTAGATCATCAATACTTGTCATGTTGCGTTTAAATTTACGAATCGTTATGACTGGTCCATTAACACTTAGTGGTGGGATAACTGCATTAATACGAGAACCATCAGTAAGTCTTGAGTCAACCATTGGATTTGAAGAATCAATGGTTCTTCCAAGTGGTCCAATTAATCTTTGAATAGTTCTAATAATATGATCATCATTAATAAATGAAACACTGTTATCTTTAACTAATTTACCATCTATTTCTACATAAACATCTTTAGGTCCATTAACCATAATTTCAGTTATGTTATTATCAGTTAAAAGTTCACTAATTGGGCCTAGTCCATTTATTTCATCATCGATTAAATTGAAGATATGGCTTCTTTCAATATTACTTAAGTCATAGCCTTCTAGACATTCATCAATATTTTCATTGATAAAGTCTTCCATATCTTTACCTTCAGGAACTTCTTTATCAATTAGATGCTCGATAATTTTCTTTCTTAATTCATCTAATAATTTTTTATCAGGAAAGATATCATAATCAGTAAGAGGAGCTTCTTTAATATTTTTATTTTGAAAATTAAATATTTCAGTTAATGATTTACTCATAGTTACCTCCTACTATATCACTAGCAATAGTTTTAAAGACTTTATAATCTTTAAAGTTACTATTTTTAATAGTAATAATGTCACCATCTAAGGTTAGACTATCCATATTTTTGATATGAAAATCTTTACTAATGATGTAATCAATATCGATGTCTAGAATATTCTTAATATCATATAATGAGAAATAATCTTTATCAGGATTAACACTATTATTTAATATTAATTTATATTTTTTAATACCATTATCATCAAAAATATTTAAGATGTTTTTTAAATTTTTTAGTGAGATTGGATCGTTTGATGTCATAAAATAAACATAATCACATTTATCAAAAGCAAAAACATTGATTTGATCTAATGAATGAGTAGTATCAACTAGGATAACATCAAATAAATAATTACATTTATCGATTAAAATATCAATATATTTAGTGTCAATTTTATTAGCTTGTCTTGGATCTTTTGGTGCAGCAATAAATGAGATGTTTTCATTATATTTTATAAAGTAGTCTTCAATATCATCAAATCTATTATTATTATAATCATCACAGAAGTTGTAGATTGTTTTAGTAAGGTTTGCATTTAACGAGCAAGCAATTGCTCCATTTGATAAGTCTAAATCAATAATTAAGACACGTTTATTTAAGTTAGATAATGTTCCAGCTAAATTTAGAATAAAGGTTGTTTTACCAATTCCACCTTTAGCACCGTACACACATATGCTTTTCCCCTTTGCCATATTATGCCTCTATTTCTTTTTCTTCAATGATTATTTTGTCATCTTCTTTATGAGCTTCTAAATTTATTTCGGTACGATAACTTTTAACACCTAAGATATTTCCAAAGAAACTTGGATATGAATGACTATTATAAATTTTTAAGGTAGTTCCATCATAAGATACATTTAGCATATCTACTTCATAGTTGTTTTTTTCATAAAGATTTTTAACTTCGGCAGCTTTATCATTATAACTATTAGTTAAGACTTCTTTAGCAATTTCTTTAGATGCTAAATTGTATTTGTTATTAGCAATAATAATCATAACATTATCATAAATAAATGCTAAAGCGATGAATATAATAGGAATAATTATAATAAATATTGCACCAGCTTGACCACGTTTATTTTTCATTTAATATCACTCTTTCAGTTGTTATTTTATAGGGATTACCTAATATAGTACTTAATCCTGGGGTAATAAATTCATAATTATCGGTTATCTCTAAATATGAATATTTAGCATCTTTATTACTTTTGAATGATGCGCTTTTTAAATCTTTTTGAATAAACTTAGTGATGTTTTCATCAGATTCATTATCTTTGTAAAGTTCGATAACATCGGCCATTTTACTTTCAGCATTATTTTTATGAGTAAAAACAACAATTGTATCTACTAAACCCATTATTATAAAAATAATGACTGGTAAGATAATAATAAATTCAACTAATGCTTGGCCTTTATTATTCTTCATTGTTACCTACTTTCCTACTATATATAAATTATAACATAAGATAATGCTTTTGTGAATTTATTTTTAGGTAAATTAACTAAAAAAAGAATTCAAATTAATGAATTCTTTAATTAACTACGAATGGATCAGTTTTAGTTCCACTACCTGTTACTTTAGTTGATGATAACAGTGCGATTACTGGTCTGATGTAATGTCTTTCTGTAAGAATATCGTAATCTATGCTTGTTCCATCTTTAACAAAGAAAACTTCGTATGGTGAACCATTTCCAGCAGAAGACATGGTCCAATAAGTGTCTCCTTCAGCAGAATAGCCTAGAAAGGTGCTTGTATTTGCAGAAGATGTAGTAAGCCCTGCAAAAGCAACTTCATCAGCGCTTAATAAGCCTATTTTATATGGTTTGGAACCATAGCCGTCGTTACCTCTTAATTTGCCATTACCATTTACTATATCTGTTGCTGTATAACTTCCAGCTTTTCCACCTTTTGCATCAGCAGGACATGTAAGAGTTGGTGATCTATAAATGCGACTAAGTACATTTGACGCAGTAGTTCCAGATTTATCCCCGCAATATATAGTATCCGCTATCATGGAGTTATATTTTCTTAAAAATTGATCATAAAATCCTTTTAAACTTGAAAGTGCAATGCTATCCGTGGAGTTAACAGTTATATCTGTTTCCGGCCCGTACATGAACCCCGTATATACGTATCCAGTATCTAAACTATTAAAGGCTTTGTAATGATAGTTTGTACTTGATCCCATCTTATAGTAAGAAAAAGGGGCATATACACTTTTTACATTACTACAAGGATTATTTACTGATTCTGCATTTCCATTATATAAAACTAATTTAATGTCACCATTACCAGTTACTCTTAGAATTCTCCAGCACATATTGGCAAACTCAACATAATTATTATTAATATTTCCACGATAATAATAACTTGTTCCATAATCATCTGGAGATGTTCTTACTCCTTCATTTGCTGTAGCATTAGCTTTTCCAGGTGTGGTTTTTGTTGATGCACCATCTGCTGTGTAAGATGTTCTAATTTTATATAATAGTGTTCCACTTGGAGCATTAGCATAAGAATATTTAGTAGTAAAATATGTTGTACATTTAGTGTTACCAACTGTGATATCGTAAATGTTTGCTATCCATTTGCTTCCATTCCAAGTAGCATTTCCCCAAGCAGTACTATTATCATCATTAACACCAGTTGTTCTACATATTACTTCTGCATTATATGAACTTGATGTAGGATATGATGAAGATGATATTCCATCGATATAAGCTGCTAATAAATCATTTCCTTCTTCGTATTTATCAGCAATTATAGTATCATTATTCTTTTTTGATTTAAGATTTAACTTTAAATAATAATCTTTATTACTTTGATTATTAATAAACACTCTTATATATTTTTCTTCTTGGTTATTAATGGTTCCTTGAGGATTATCAACTGTTTTTGAAGAATACTCTACTTTAACATTTTTATCTTTTACTTCTTTAGTACAAGTTTTATTTGTATATAAAGTATATGATAATTCATAATTTTTTGTTTCTTCGTTTAAAGATGTTAGAGTTATATTTGTTAGATTTTGAGTTTTTTTAGATACTTTTATAATATTAGAATTATTATTGTTAATAGCTAACTTATAATAGGAATTATCTACTTTAACATTAGCATCTTTTCTATTTAGATATTTACCATATTTTGTTAAGATTAAACAGAATCCAGTCAACATTAATATAGTTACTACAAAATACATAAAAATTTTATTTTTATTTGTATGTTTCATATAGTCACCCTACTCTATATAAAATTATAACTTACTTAAGTTTTTTTTACAAGAAAAAAAATCTATCTTACGATAGATTTAATTAAGCTCTTGAAGCGTATTTACCATCTTTAGTAGTTACTACAATTGTTTCTCCTTGAGAAATAAACATTGGAACCTTAATAACGTATCCAGTTTCAATTGTAGCATCTTTTTGAGCATTATTAGTTGTATTACCTTTAACAGCGTCTGTTGTTTCAATAACTTGATATTCAACTTTTTCTGGTAAATTAATACCTAAAATGTCTCCTTCATACATAGGAATTTCAATTTCTAAACCTTCTTTTAAGAATTTAGCATTATCACCAATAATAGATTCAGAAACTTCCATTTGTGAATAGTCGTTAGTATTCATAAAGACATAGTCATTTCCTTGTTTGTATAAATATTGCATATGTAGTTTATCTACATGAGCTTTTTCTAATTTTAAGTTTGTATTAAATGTATCTTCAATAGTAGATCCAGTTCTTAAATCACGATATTTAATTCTAACAAAAGCAGGACCTTTTCCTGGTTTAACATGTTGGAATTCAATTACCATAACTAATTTACCATCTAAAATTAAAGTCATACCATTTTTAATATCATTAATATTTACGTTCATTTATATTCTCCTTAACTATTTACTTTCTTTAAATACTTGGACTTTACGACAATTATCACAGAATTTTTTGATTTCTAACTTGTCTGGAGTGTTAGCTTTATTTTTTTCAGATGGTCTAGCATAATGACCACATACAGTACATTTTAATTCAATTCTTTCACGATTTTCATTTTTCTTAGCCATTTCAATTCCTCCTTTTTTGAACATTAGTATTATAACATAAAAAAATAAATTATATCAACTAAAAACGTATTTTAAGCAAAAATACGTTTATTTAAAGTAATTATTATAAACTAAATCACTTACTCTTCTCATTACTTTAGCATTGATAGGATATTTATAGTTACTTATTTTGTTTTGATATTTAATATTTGGACTTACCATAACAATAGAAAATTTAGGATTTTCATAGGGAGCATACATGACATAAGAAGTATTTATTGTTCTTAAATCAACATAACCATCGTTATTGGTATCTAGATAACTTTCAGCGGTTCCAGTTTTACCAGCACTGACAAATTTATGGGTGGTATATGAATAACCGGTACCGGATTTATTTACTGCTTTTAAGCCTTCTCTAATTCTTTGCAAATATTTTTCTTCAATAATGGGTTTATTTAAAACTTTATTGTTTTTTTCATAATAGATACTTCCATCATCATTTAAAACATATTTTAAAAGGGATATTTCGGTTCTTTTATTAGTAGCAATAGTATTTATATATTGAGATAAATTTATTGGTGTATAGGTGTCATATTGGCCAATAGACATATTAAGTAATAAGTCATCTGAGATAGTACTGCCTTTAATGCCGGTTGATTCATTGGATAGATCAATACCGGTTTTAGTGCCTAGACCATATGATGATAAGACTTCACGGTACTTATTAAAATCATCTTTAGTAGCATTTATTTTAATATTAGATTTATATTTATTACCAGTTAATCCGATAGCAATTAGGTACTGAAAATAATTACTACTCATACGAAGAGCTTCTATATCATTTAAATAACCTAGGGTTTTCCAGGAACATTTAGGTTTTTGATTTTTTAAAGTTACACAACTATCTTTAACTTTAGTATTTTCATTAATAATATTATAATTATAACCAACTGAGATAGTGGCTCCTTTAACAGCACTACCAATGGTAAATGATGATAAGACGTTATTATAAGATACATCAGAAAAGTTATTGTTTTTATCAATTTTTTGACCGATTAGAGAAATTATTTCACCAGTATTAGGGTTACTTACGATTAGATAAGATGAATCATAATATTTAGTATTAAATTCTTTTTTAGCTTTAAGCATTTCTTCTTGCATGATATTTTCAATATTATTTTGAAGATTAATATCAATACTTAATACGATGTCTTTACCCTTCTTTCCTTCTTTTATTAAAGTTAAATGATTATTTTTAAGGAGATATTTAGCTTTAGTTCCTTTTAAATAATCATCATAGATGTATTCTAGATTATTAATACCTACTCGGTCATTTAGAGCATATCCTTTTTTTAGATAATACTCTTTTAGTTCACTTGGTAGGCCCTGACTATAACTTGAGACACTACCAAAGATACTTCTTAAAGTGTTTTTATAGGGATAATATCTTTCCCAAGTAATATCAGTTCTGATGCCTTCAAGATTTAATTTATTTATTTTAATGTATTCTTCATCAGTTAGATTGGTTTTAATTATTTTATCTTCATAAGAGTATCCTTTGTTTAATAAGTAAAAGATATAAGCTTCTTTAGGGTTTATTTGGGATAATTCTTCTTTAGTAATTAGATTTAATCTTTCATTAAGTAAATCTTTACTAGTTATTTTACGTTCATTATATTTGGTTAAAAGTTCTTGAGGGGTTTTAGAATTTATTTCTGATTTATGATTTAGATAATAATAATACCTTAAGTTATGATCAGTGTTATTTGGGTTAATTTCAAGAATTTCAGATAATTTTTTAGATATATTAAGGCAGTCATTGGTACTTAGATTTAATTTACGAAAAATTAAAGATTTTACACCAATATTATCTACTAAGATATTACCGTTAATATCTAAAATACGTCCTCTTGGAGCTGTTAATCCTTCAATGTAGGTATCTTTAACTATCTGTTTATTTTGCATAATATAGAAGATCCTGATAAAAATAATTGAATATATTAATAATATTATATAAAGTACATTCTTTTTCATATTATTATTTTGGTCATATTTTAATAAATATACATATAATAAATATAGGTGATTATGTGAATATTATTGACTTATATATAAGCAATTTAAGAAAAGATGATATTGTTTTATTTGGAGAAAAGAATGGGATTAGATTAAGTGATCATGAACTTGATTTTACTTATAATTTTATTAAAAATAATTATAAAGAGGTTTTAAGAAATAAAGATAGTTTTGATTTTAGTAAATATAAAAAAGAGTTTTCCGAAGAAAACTATTTAAAGATTGAAGGTTTAATTAGAAAATATATTAGTTATTTATAATATCGTTTATTAAGTTAGGATTAAATATACCTGACTTAATCATTTTAATTTCTTCTTTATATGGGGCTTTGTCATTAACATAAGGTGTTTCTAAAATTTTAGGAACATCTTTTAATTTAGGATTATTTATAATATTTATTAGGGTGTCAAAACCTATTGAACCAAAGCCGATATTTTCATGACGGTCTTTATGAGATGAGATATCATTTTTAGAATCATTAATATGAATACATTTTATTTTATTAATACCGATATGTTTATCAAATATATCTAGGTATTCATCAAATTTAGTTAAATCTATTCCTGAATCATTTAGATGACATGTATCTAGACATACTCCTACTTTATCTTTAAGATTAATACCTTTAAGAATATAGTCTATTTCTTCCATTTTAGAGCCTATTTCAGTACCTTTGCCTGCCATTGTTTCAAGTAGAATCATTGTAGTGTCATTAGGCTTTAAAACATCATTTAAAGCATCAATAATATTAGTTATAGCTGTTAAGGGTTCTTGTCCTACTGCTGAACCTGGATGTAAGACTAAATATTTAACATTTAATAGTTCACAACGATCTAATTCATTTCTTAAGAATTCTTTACTAAAACGATATTTTGATTCATCTAAGCGATTAGCTAGATTAACAATATATGGAGCGTGACAAATAACATTTTCTAAAGCAATATTATTTTCTTTCATTAAGTTATATGCTTCTAAAGTATACATATCATTAATAGCACTTCTTTTAGTATTTTGAGGAGCTCCTGTATAAAACATAAATGTATTAGCACCATAAGTAATAGCTTCTTTGACGCTTGCTAGTAATTGTTCATTATTAAATTTAACATGACTTCCGATTATCATTTTTATCACCAGATAAATTATAACATAAAAAAATTAAAGTTTAAAACTTTAATTTTTATTTTAATTCATTGTCGATAGAAGCTTTTGCTGTATCCCAACCTGAGTCTGTGGAATTTAAAAATTTTTTACATGCAGCGGGTACTGATGCACCAGAACAATCAGCTTTTTTCCAAGATTCTAAATCATCATAGTTAGCACCTGTAGCTATATAATCTGTATTATAGAAGGATACTGTATATGTATTTGCACTGCTATCATAAGATACATATCCTTTGTATTGTCCTGATGATGCTACTAATTCGCTGAATTTATATACATCTTTAGCTCCCACGCCATTTAACGCATCTCCTTGAACTTTACTCATAGCAGCGTTAAGCATTTTTTGTCCATACATAGCGAATGAACTTTTCTTTGCAGAGTTCATACTATCAATAACTGTTGGAATAGCAATAACCATAATAACAGCTAAAACAACGATAACTGCAAGTAATTCAACTAATGTAAAACCTTTCTTATTTAACTTCATTTATTCTCCCTACTTTCTATAATAAAATTATAGTAAATAGAAATTTATTTGTCAATTATATTTATTTTAAAATTTTTAAAATTGTATTAACTGTGTCAATGGTTTCTAAAAAGGAATTAGCTTTGGTAACTTTTTCATTTCTTTTGTTTGCTTTAAAACTACTATAGAATTCTTTATAGTTTAAGGCATTACGATTTAATTCTTTATACCAGTAAGAGTTTTGATGAAGAAATTCCTTTTGTTTAGGGTCGTTATTTATTTTAATTTGAATCTCAGGTCTCATTTAGTCTCCAAAGAATTTTGTAATTGGTCTTGGGGTTTTAGGAACACTTGTTGGGATGTTAGGTGTTTTGGATGTACTAGTTAATTCTTGGATGACATTTATTGCTTTTTGAGCATTATTTATATATTTTTGGACGTTATCCATATTAATGTTTTTAACTAGACTTGTTAATTCTTGAAGGGGTAATGTTCTTTTATCATCTGAAGTATCAGGCTCTTTAAATTTAGACCAAGCACTTTCTTCCTCACCATACATATCATAGATTTCATAAAAGTCTTGCCAGGTATTCTTCTTATCTCTTACAAAGTTAATTAATTCAGGATGTTTACTGACAAATGATTTGAATTCTTCTTTTTTACTCATATAAAAACCACCTATTTAATTATATTTAAATAAGCGGTTTTTTAGACTATAGTTTAAAATCATCAATAAAGTCATCAATAGTTAATTCTTTAGTTGATTCTTCTTTTAATTTAGGAAGCTCAATATCTTTGTCTTCAATTAATTTTAATTCTTTAGAGATAAATGCTTTAGTTAATTTTTGTTTAGTTATAACACTTCCAGTTGAAGCTAAATCATTTATTGGAATTTCACTATTTTTTAAAGTAATGATGTCATTATTACATTTAATACCGATTGTATCTTTAGAGTTTGTGATAAAGGCACTTAATAATTCATAGTTAGTAGTTTTTACTTTCTTAATTAGAGTTGTACCTCTTTTAGCTCTTGATAAGGTATTTAAATCTTTCAATTTGATTCTCTTAGCGGTTCCTTGATTAGTGAAAACATCGATATATTCATCTTCATCATAATAAGTTACACCACTAATTACTTCATCATCTTTTAGGTTAATCCCTTTGACACCTGAAGTTTTAGGTCCACTTACAGGAATTTCTGATGATTTATAATTTAAATAATATCCGGTTTTAGTAATAATTAAGACGTTTGGTTTAGTGATTGTAACGTTTACTACTTCATCATCACCTTTTAATTTAATAGCGGTATATGATTTGTTATAACGGCTTACAATCATATCATTTAATGGAGTTTGTTTAACCATACCATTTTTAGTAAAGAATGTAATGGTTGGATTAGAGATACTTTCATTAATAACGTAAACGTTTACGACTTTATCATCAGGATTCATCGTAACAATGTTACTGATATGTTTACCTAAATCTTTCCATTTGCATGTTGGTATTTCATGAATTGGAATATATAAGTAATTACCTAAACTTGTAAAGATACATAGTTTATTTAAAGTATTGGTTTGCATGTAACCAACAACGTAGTCTCCTGGTTTAAGAGCAGTTTCTCCATCGTTTGAATTATGTGACTTTAATGATACTCTCTTTAGGTAACCATCATTAGTTAAGATAAGAATAACATCTTCTTTATTAATAAGTTCTTTTTCATCTATTTTTAAGTCACTAACTTCTGCTTTAATTTCAGTTTTTCTAGGAACTCCATATTCTTTTTTGATACGACGCAATTCTTCTTTAATAACCATTTTTAGTTTTGATTCATCATTTAAAATAGCTTGTAAGTTTTCAATGATTTTCTTTAGATTTTCTAATTTTTCCATTAGAACTGTTACATCAGTGTTAGTTAATCTATAAAGTTGTAACATAACAATTGCTGTTGCTTGATCTTCAGTAAAGTCCCATTTTTTGACTAGGTTTTGAATAGCGTCTTGTTTATTTTTACTACCTCTAATAACGGCAATTACTTCATCTAAAATTGAGATGGCTTTAACTAGGCCTTCGGTTATATGCATTTCTTTTTGAGCAAAGTCTAAATCAAATTTAGTTCTTTTAGTTATGACGTCTTTTTGATGATCAATGTAAGCGTCAATTATGGGGATAATTCCAAGTAAACGTGGTCTTCTTTGATCAATACATACCATATTATAGCTATATGTAGTTTGAAGATCTGTATTTTTAAGGAGATATTTTAAGATTAAATCTTTGTCTACTCCTGGTTTTAAATCTATAACTATTCTGATGGCTGATTCTTTATCTGATTCATCTCTTACTTCTGCAATACCATCTATTTTCTTTTCATATTTAACGTCATCAATTTTTTTAACTAGTAATTGTTTATTTACTTCGAAAGGAATTTCCGTAATGACAATTTGTTCTTTGCCTTTATTTTTTTGAAATTCACATTTTGAGGAAACAATTAATCTTCCTTTACCGGTTTTAAAGGCTTGTTTAATTCCATCTAAACCTTCAATGATACCACCTGTTGGAAAATCTGGTCCTTTAATAATTTCATAGATTGAATCTTCATGACAATTAGGACTATCTATTCTTTTGATAACGGCATCACATACTTCGATTAAGTTATGTGGAGGGATGTTAGTTGCGTAACCGGCGGAAATACCATTAGTTCCATTTACTAAAAGATTAGGAAATTTAGCTGGTAAAACAGTTGGTTCAAATAAGGTATCTGAATAGTTTGGTGCCATATTAACTGTATCTTTATCGATGTCTTTTAATAGTTCTTCACTAATTTTTGATAAACGACATTCAGTATAACGATAAGCTGCTGGTGGATCTCCATCGATTGAACCATTGTTACCATCTACCTCAACTAATGTATGGTTTTGTTTCCAGTTTTGACTCATACGGATTAAAGCTTCATAAACTGAAGAATCACCATGAGGATGATATTTACCTAATACGTTACCAACGGCATTAGCACATTTTTTGAATTGTTTATCATAAGTGTTTTTATCTTTATACATAGCCCATAAGATACGTCTTTGAACTGGTTTTAAACCATCTCTTACGTCAGGGATTGCGCGATCTTGAATTATATATTTTGAATAACGAGCAAAGCGGGAACCCATAATTTCTTCTAAGCTATATTCATGTATTCTCTTAAGTACGTCTTCCACTTTCTATCACCTATGTCTGATTATAACATAAAATCTAGGATTTTCCCAATAAAAAAGAGTATAAAAATTAATTATACTCCAGATATTACATATGGATTTGAAGCGGTTCCATTACCACCAGATATTTTGGCAGTCGATTTTAAAGCTAAGGCAGGTCTAATACCAGCACTATCAGAGTTAGCAGCTAATAATGACAAGTTTCCATTAAAAAATCCATAAACATAAGGTGTGTTACTTGAATATGCTGCTGGGGTCATGGTGTAATAAGGATAGCTGGCAACTGCTGATGAATATAGATAGAATTTTTGATTTCCAATATTCACTTTAACATTATTTTTAGAATATCCAATAGATGCACCAGCAAATAACATTTCATCGGTAGTTAACATTCCTACTTTTGATTTTAAACCGGTCGTAACTTCTGTTTTATCATATCCAGAATTGGTTTCATTGTAATTTACATGATTTTTAGTTGTTGTTGTATTAACAAGACTTGATTCACCTTCTGGACAATTAAAGGTTGGTCTTGGAACTTCATCATTAACATATCTATTAAATTTTTGAACTCCTGAATATGCAATATGATTTACATTATCATATAGTGATGATAAATATTTAGGATTTCTAGAACTTACATCACTACACCAAATAATATCTTCTAAGTAACTAGTGTAGCTTGATAAGTTATTAGTTACCCAGGTGTTTATAACAGTTTCAGCGTTGCTTCCTTTATAACTTGAGTTTTTACTGGTTCCGTATGTTACTAATTGAATGCTCCCAGAACTTTTAATTAGAGGATTACTAGTGCTGCAACTACTACTATTACCATTTTCTAATACTAACTTTATTGCTCCGTTGCCCATTACTCTTACTATTCTCCAGCACATATTAGCAAATTGGACATAATTATTTTTAACGTTGCCACGATAATAGTATGAAACACTATATTCATCAGGTTCCATAGCCATTATGGCTTCATCGGCACTTAAGTCACTTGATTTTGATTGATATGAATAATATATAAAATATGGCCCTCCGCTATCTTTAATTTTAACATTATTAACATAGAAAACATCTCCACCTGTTGCTTCAAAAGTGATATATTTTCCATTTAGGGTTCCGGATAAATTCGTATTACTTAAAACTAATGATTGGGGATTAACTAAAGAATATGTTCCGTCAGCATTTTTGGTTCTAGATGCACTATAATAAATGGTTTTGCCACCTAATCCCATATCCCAATCACTGTCATACGGTTCTAAAGAATCCATTTGAATAGTACCATCAGTAGTTGTAGTACTTCCTTTTATGGCAGAGTTTTCTAATCCTGGTGTTGAAATAGGACTTTTAATTTGATTAGCTGTATCATTTCTTAAGGCATAAAGTAGTGTTCCTGATGATGATGTAAACCATGGATCTGGAGCCGTATAATTATAACTACTCCAAGTTACTATACTACCAATTGCGACTACTTTTCCTTTAAATGTTTTATTAATAGTACTATTAGATGATTTATAATCAATATTCATACGATATGACTCACTACCATTTGCTGGCAAATAATCTGTATAAACGTTATACATAACTGTTCCAGAATCAGTAGTCATTCTAGTAGCAGAACCTAAAGTTGCTTTTCTATATTGGTTATATTCGGTTAATCTGTTAACATAAGCATAAACACTACTTAAATCAATAGTTGTTGATGATTGATTTTCAAGACCAATATTTACCTTTATTTCATGAGCACATTTATTAGTAATTTTAAAAATATAATAATCATTATTATTCCATAGATCATCGAAGGATTTATCGCCTGTTTCATATGATGATGTGATAGAATTATTATTACTTTCAAAAGTTATAGAAGCACAGTTAGATGCGGTTATAGTTTGAGTTTTAGTATCAGTTGCAGAGGTATTAAAATATGCATAAGATGTGCCACCAACCAGAATTATCACTAATAAAATACTGCATAATAAAGTAAGTTTTAGTTTTAAGACAGCTTTATCCATATTTACCCTATCCTTCTCTATAATAAAAGGATATCATTTTTAGGTAAAATAGTCAATTAATCAAATAAAAAAAAGTAAGTTTTACTTTTCGTATACGCTTACTTTTTTCTTATCTCTTCCTAATCTTTCATACTTTACTGTTCCATCAATTAGAGCATATAATGTATGATCTTTACCCATTCCAACATTTTTGCCTGGATAGATTTTTGTACCTCTTTGACGATATATAATTGAACCTGCTTTAGCTGTTTGTCCATCAGCAAGTTTAGCACCTAATCTACGACCTTCAGAATCTCTACCATTTTGAGTAGAACCTTGAGCTTTAACATGAGCAAAACGTTGAATGTTTAATTTAATAAATAACATTATTATTCCTCACTTTCAACTTTTATATTTTTAGGATAATCTTGACTAAGAGAAATTAACATTTCTTTAAGATTATCTAATAGTTTTTGACAAAGTTCATCTTCTTTGACTAAAGCAATAACTATTTTATTACCATCATCAGAATATTCCATAGCGCTTGGATTAACAATATGAATATCATTAACACTAGCTGTTACTAAACTAGATACAGCAGCACACACTATGTCTTTGCCATAATTATCAAAATTAGCATGACCACTTATAGTAACTAAGTTGTCATTTAATTTAACTTTTATCATCTTAACCAACTATTTTCTTAACTACTAATTTAGTATAAGGTTGTCTATGACCTTTTTTAAGACGATATTTTTTCTTTGGTCTGTATTTAAATACTACAATTTTCTTTTGTTTACCATGTTTAGTAACTTCACAAGTAACTTTAGCACCTTTAACATAAGGAGTTCCAGTTTTATCTCCAACAGATAATACATCAGTAAAATCAATTGTAGAACCTTCAGCAGCTTCTAATTTTTCAACAAAGATTTCATCGCCTTCAGCAACATAATATTGTTTTCCACCAGTTACAAATATAGCTTTCATTAATCTTTCCTCCCATCTAATATTTAGGACACGCCTTTAAGGTGTAGTAAAAACTAACTTTTAACCTTTTTAGTGCGGTTTATAAATTAATTACAAACAATAAGATAATAACAAAGAAATTCCTAAAAGTCAATTAATATTAGGAAATATATGTGTTTTTAAGTACTTTTCTTCAGGAATATTATTAATAAAATTATATCTATTCTTATATAAACTATTAATATCATTAAGATATTTTATTTTTTTATGTTTAACATGATAAAGAGTTCTTTCAATTAAGAAATTATGATAGATATAATTGGTATTTTTAATGTTTTCAATAATCTTTGTAAGTAAATAGATAATAATTATAATAATACTAAAATTATTTAAATCATTAATAATTAAATATATTAAAGATATGATACTTATTATATTTATGATTTTAATAGTAGTTAAATATTTAAAGATACATTCTACTCCACTTTTAAGTATTTTGGATCCATCTAAAGATACGATTGGAAATAAATTAAAAATAATAATTAATTTATTATAATAATTAAAAACATTAATACTTATATCATTAACAAAACCATAAGTATTTAGATAATTCATAATAAAAGATAAAATAAGCTGAAATAAAATACCTGCAATACTTATAATAAATGTTTTATAACTTTCAGTATTTAGTTTTAAATCAGAATTAATAATACTTCCAAAAGGAAGTATTGTGATGTTATTTATTTTAATTTTAAATAATTTTAAAAAGACGATATGTCCTAAATCATGGATAATTAAAATTAAACTTATAATTAGTAAGTAATTAAAATAACCACATAATAAAATACTTAGTAATAATAAATAAGTAGTTATATTAATTTTAAATATATTCTTCATAATTTAAGAACTTACCATCTTTCATAAATAAAACATATAATTTATTATCTTTAGCAGTAGCAATAATATTATCTGATTCAATATAGTCATATAATTTAACATTGATATTTTCAACATTAGAGTACCAATAATCAATACCATCCATACCTTGAATAATTATAGTTTGACCATATTCTTCTTTATCACCAATAAAAACAACTATACCACTTTTAAATGGATAAACAGTAGTTATATCATTAATAACTGCTCCATCTTTATAAGTATTATAATTAGAATAATTAGTATTATGGCTAGCATTAATAATCTTTTCATCAGCAGGTAATACTTTACCAAAATACTTATTATAAATATTAGTTATTTTACTAAAATTAAAACTTTTATCATAAACATGATTTTTAAATAATAATAAATTTGAATCACTATAATTGACAAAAATAGATGTTATTAAAAATAAAACTATACAGATTAGTACTTTAATAAAAAATGATTTTATATATCTTTTTTCTTTCATGTTTCACCTACTTAACTATATTTATTTTCAAGATATTTTAGACCTATATAAAAATATAATAAGTTATAGAAAAGATTAATTATTAATAATTTAATAATATATAAATTAAATTTATTAAAGATACTATAGATGATTATTCCAAAAATAAAATAATAAACTATTAATAATAAATATTTATTAAGAAAATTATTATTTAAGTAATTAAATACTTTTAAATTAAAGAAATATAATAATATTAAAATAATAGTTATAAAAGGAATACCATTAATTAAAATATCTATTAATAAGATAAAATATAATCTTTTATTATTTAAATTAAAAATATTAAGTAAGACTGTAAATAATAAGATATTAGTATAATTATAAGTTATAAAATCTATAATCATAATTACCTACTTATAACCGCAACATAGTTAATATTTCGGGGTTTAGGAGTTTCAACTAAAATAGTTGTATCTAATACTTCATAGTTAATTTTAATAACTTTACCAATGTAAGTATTATATAAACTATAAACATAATCATTAATATTGATATTATTATGATTAGTAAGTTCCCCTATTATTAAATTATTATTTTGATCTTTACTAATAATTTTACCAGTAATATTGTCTATTTTAATAGTTAGATTAGTATTATAAAGATAAGTCATTTCACTAAAGTTATGATTAGTTTTAGTTATTATACCAATTAAACCATATTCATTAACCACTTCATCATTTATGTTATATTTTCCATTTATATTTAATTTATTAAAGTTATAATTAGTTTTTAAAGTATTAGTTATAGTATAGTTATTATCTAATTTAATATTATTTTTAAAAGTTAATAGTTCTTGATATTCTTTTTCTAATTCTTTATTTTGATTTTTTAAAGTTTTTATTTCTAAATTATTATTTCTTATATACATAAGATTATTGATATTTTGCATGATAGGTTCTTTTAAAATTATAATTAAAAAAAGAACTATAAATGATAAGTAATTATACTTCATTTGTAACCTCATTATCAAAGAAACTATAATATTCTTTACCATTAGTTATAATATGATCTAATAATGGAATACCAATAACTTTACCAGTTTCAATAATACTATTAGTAAGCATTTTATCAGCATTACTTGGAGTTACTATTCCAGAGGGATGATTATGCATAATAACTAAAGCATCTGCACCTTCTCTAATTGCATAGTTAAATATTTCTTTAGGGCTTGCATAAGAAGCATTACTAGTTCCTTTGTACATTTTCTTATAACTTATTAAACGCTTCTTATTATCGATTAAAATAACTAATAATTCTTCTTGTTTAGAATAAGAAATAATACTAGAAAAATATTCATTAATAGTTTTAGCATTATTAATAACTAGACGTTCATTAATACTTTTACTTAGAACTCTTTTACCTAATTCAATGGCGGCCATGATGGTTAAGGCTTTTGCTTTACCTAGGCCTTTAATAGATGTTAATTCAGTGATAGTTAATTCATCTAAACTTTCAATACTATTAATTTTAGATAAAATTATAGAACTTAGTTCTTTAACATTACAGTTTTTAGTACCAGTCCCAATTAAGATAGATATTAAGTCAGTATTACTTAAGTTTTCAGCACCATATTTAATTAATCTTTCACGAGGTTTTTCTGAATCAGGAAACTTCTTTAAATTCATATTTTTTCACCATAACTTTCTAAGATTAAATCATTGATGCTTTTAAAGGTTTTAGTACTTGCTTCTTTCATGACACTTTCATAATCATTTAAAGCAGTAATTAAGCCTTTATCACTTACTGTAATATCTTTTTCAAAGTAAGATATTTTTTGAGTATTTAAATAATTACGCATTTTTTCAATAACCGTATTATCTGTTAAGATACTATAAAATACTCTATAAACATCATCATCAGCTACAATAATAGCATTAGGATATTTATTACGATATGTTTTAGCAGCATCGATATTAGTAAATACTCCTACTTGGAATCCAGTCGCATTTATTTCTTTATGTTTAACACTAGTAGGAAGATTTCGATCAAAAACTAAAACGCCAATTCCTGCTCCAAATAAAATAGCTAAAATATAAGGTATTATCTTTTTCATATCATCACCAAAAATACTATAAAATAAATTAGTTAATTTATTTGTCGAATGATGTCTTATATTATTTATATTAACGATAATTTGATAATTTCCTTTAATTTTTATATTGTACCGTTTGCGGTACAATATAAAAAAGAATAGACTTAAATCTATTTTTCTATTTAATTGTACTATAATTTAATTTATTTGGTTAAGATTAATATATTATATTTTTTATAAAAAAAATGACTGTATTCAGTCATTATAATTGTTTGCTTTCTGCATATTTAATACTTTTTTCAATCATTTGAAGATTTTTTTGAAATTTTTCTTTTACTGCTTTTTTAGTAGTTTCTGGTAGTTTGGTTTTTATTTTTTGTTCTACTTTAGTTAGGATGTCATCAACACTTTCTGGGGTGATTGCCCATAGCATGTTTTTTAATCTTTGGGTATAGCTTTTATCTGAGTAAGCTAAAAACTTATTTAGAGTGTTTTTAGGTGATTTAAACATATCTGAGGCATAATCTACTCCTAGGTTATATCTTTGTTCTTCAATACATCTACTTACGTCTAATATTCTTTCGTTATCAAATACTGGGGTGATGTTTGTTTCTTTTTCATTTGATAAAATACCATAGTTATGGAAGTGTCTATCACTGTTGGCAGATACTACGTCAAATAAGAAGATATCTACGATTTGATTCATTAGTTTAGCAACTAGGTCATAATCATCATATATTTTCATTAAATGGTCCCAAATAACTTCTAAGTTATTATTTTTACGTTCTTTGATAATGGCACTCATTGGAGTAAAGGTATATCCTTCTTTGATAAAATCTTCACTTAGTACTATATATCTTTCATTTACTTTACCGATGTCATAGTGGGCACATGGTATATTTAATTTTTTTGCTAGTTCTTCAGCAATTAGTTCATTGTAAAGCATTTCAGGGGTTGTATATTTAAAATAATATCCTACTCCATCTATTATAAGTTTAAATCTTTCAGAGATATCGGCTGTATATGGGGTATTATTTAAATCTATAAATCCTTCTTTATTACGATATTTATCTAACATGTTATCATCTCATTACTAATTTATATAATGCACATGCAAAGCCGATTCCAACTAAAATAGTTAAGAATGCGGCTAAGATGGCTAATTTTGTTCTGGTTTTATAACTAATTTTCATGAAGGTATTCCTTAATATGATTTACTACATCATTTAAGTCTAAGTCGATACTTTCAGTTTCTTTTCTTAATTTAAATTCTACTTTGTTTTCAGATAATTTCTTTCCTAAAGTGATTCTAATTGGAATTCCTAGTAAGTCTAAATCATTAAATTTAATGCCTGGTCTTTCATCACGATCATCTAATAGTGTATCGATGCCAGCATTATTTAATTCGTCATATAGTTTATTTGCTACTTCCATACAGGTTTCATCTTTAGTATTTAATGCGGCAATACATACTTTAAATGGTGCTACACTTAGAGGGAAGATTATTCCTTTTTCATCATTATTTTGTTCGACTAATGATGCTAAGATTCTTCCGGGTCCTATTCCATAGCATCCCATAACAACTGGATTTGATTTATTATTTTCATCTAGGTATGTTAAGCCAAATTTTTCTGAATATTTTGTTCCTAGTTTAAAGGTATTACCTACTTCGATACCTTTTTTAAAATATAGTTTTCCGCCACAATTAGGACATATATCATTTTCTTTAACATTTACGATGTCGGCACATAAATCATAGTTAAAATCGCTTAAATTAGCATTTATATAGTGGTATCCTTCTTTGTTAGCGCCTACTACAAAGTTTGTCATAGTTTTAACTTCTTCATCTATAATAATTTTAGCTCCATTTAAGTTAATTGGACCAGTATATCCCGGAACAGCATTTGATTTAGAAATTAATTCATCTGATGCGAATAATACTTCCTCACAATTTAATAGTTTTGTTACTTTTGTTTCGTTAAGTTCACGGTCTCCTCTAATGAAAAAAGCAACTAATTCATCATTAATATTCATAAGAAGGGCTTTAACACTTTTAGTAACATCTAAATTTAAATAATTGCATACTTCATCAATAGTTTTAACATTGGGAGTTGCAACTAGTTCTAAATCTTTTTTAGTTTCTTCTTTGTTTTCTATTTTATGAGTAGCAATTTCCATATTTGAAGCATAATCACATTTATCACAAAGAACTAAAACATCTTCACCAATATCGGTTATAGCTTGGAATTCTTCGGATAAGCTTCCACCCATTACTCCAGTATCGGCTCTAACGATGGCGTAATTTAGTCCGATACGATCAAAAATATTTTTATAGGCATCATACATTTTTTTGTAAGATACGCTTAATCCTTCTTCATCTTTATCAAATGAATAAGCATCTTTCATAAAGAATTCTCTTACTCTAATTAATCCAAAACGAGGTCTGGCTTCATCACGATACTTAGGTGCATCTTGATAGATAGTAAATGGCAAATCTTTATAACTTCTAACCATTGATTTAGCAGCTATTGTAAATAATTCTTCATGAGTTGGGCCTAATACATATGGTTTATTATAACGATCTTTTAAATGGAACATTGAACTACCTAAGGCTTGATTTCTTCCACATACATCGTAGATATCTTCTGGGATTAATGATGGCATTAAAAGTTCAGTTGCGCCAGTTTTATCCATTTCTTCTTTAATTATTTTTTTAATATTATCTAATACTTTAAGACCTAGTGGTAAATACATATAAATTCCACTAGATACTTTTTTGATCATACCTGATCTAACTAGTAAATTACCACTAGTTGAATCTTCATCTTTAGCGTTTTCTCTTAAAGTATAAAAATAACTATTTTTAAGTTTCATATTAACACTTCCTAAGCTCTTTTAATTATATCAGTATCTTTTTAATTCTTCAAGATATAAGAAAAGCTTACTTTAGATGTAAGCTTTTATCTTTAATATCTTTTTCTTTAGCAATAAAGCCATGTAATCTTGGCAAAATAATTAATTCATATTCTGATAAATATAAACTATTTAATGGTACTGTTTGTGGGTTTTCTAAATCATATCCATGTAAGGCATAAATAACTTCTTTTTCATCTGATCTTAATGAATGCATACCTTCTAAGATTTCTCTTTTATTATATTCTTTTAATGTATCAAAAATTGACTCTACTTTATGGATGCTACCACAACAATTATAGAACATATTTCTTTCTTTTTCTGATGTAATTGTGCTCATGATATGTAATTTAATTTTTCTTAATATATCTCTTACTTCTTCTTTTGTTTGTTCTAAAAAGTATGCTATTTCTTCAATTGAATAGTTATCACAATAGAACATCATAAAGCATTTCTTTTGCTTTTCACCAAAATATGATAATGTTTCGTAAATTCTTCGAGCAATTAAATTCTGAATTGGTTCCATTTCATCTTTATATAGTGATCCAAAAGCTGATGTAAAACGATTATAAATGTTAGCAGTTATGGCTTTAAAAATAAATTCAATTTGTTCCATAGCTGTTGTTAGATTGATTATTTCTTGATCTTTACAATTTAAATCATTTTCTAAAGCAGCAATAGCAAATAATGAATCAGCTGACAAAGCACTTAAGATTCTTCTTTTAATTGCTTCTCCTTTTAATTCATCTAAATATGTAACATTTATAACTTTGTTATATACTTTTGAATCCGTTTTTTTAATGGTTTGTCTTTTAATTGTATTTTCCATTTAATCCCTTTTTTCTATTTTCATACCTTGTGGTTTAACTTTTTTATTCTTTAATAAAGTACCTGTTAATTTAGGTTTAATAATTGTGTCATATGTTAAAGATGTTAATGATTTATTAGTATCGCTCATGAAAATATCTCCATCATACATACTATAAATTATTTCTACTTCTTCTTTTGGTAAAGTGCGCATTGCACTTAAGATATCAGCTGGTGTATATTTGGTCATGAATTCATCATGAATACTTGTTGAATTATAATCAGAACTTTTATTAAATGTTCTTTCCATTTGCAAGCGATATAACTCAAAGGTTATTTGTTCGATTATTTTATTTAGTTTATCAGAAAGTGTTGGTATATTCATGTCGAATTTTAGAAGTAATATTTCTAATTCAACATCATGTAAATATAAATTTATTAATCTAGCATCTTCTAATGGAAGAGTGCTGATAATACTTTTAATATCTTTAATGGCAAGAGCTTTCTCACGATGACTTTTACCTTTAAAGAATTCTTTAAAGGTTAACTCTAATATATATGATTTATTATTATTTTTTAGAACACTAATTAATTCACATAAATCTTCGATTGCTCGACGTAATGGTTCTTCTTCAATTACATCATTATGTAGATATAAATCTAAAGCAAATCTTTCATCATATGGTAATGTACTTTTTAAGGCATCAAATTCTTCTGAACTTAAAGATGCGATGGTATTTAAAATTTCTTGGTCACGTAGTAATTCTTCCATAAATATTTCCCCCTCTTTTAAATAGCTTTCTTATTATACTCATTTTCATATTTTTGTCAAGTTTAAAGCATATTAAAAGGACGATAAGTCCTTTAAGTTTGATATTTTAATATATAGATAAGTTTTTCATTCTAGATATTAGATTTGTTTATTTATTTCATAGTTATATAAGTTAGAATAATAGATAATATGATTAAAATAAATAGCA
>JALFTB010000018.1:0-94912 GCA_022779465.1 bacterium | reverse complement strand
TTTTACAGCGGTATTTACAGTTGCTGATATAATTGGAGTAAAAAAATATATAGAGAGCAAAACTGGTGAAAAATATACAAAAAAAGATTATCTAAAACATTCTTTAATAACTTTGTTAATCTTTGTGGTAATACTTTTTGCCTGTAGTGCAGTTAAATATGGTTACATTGTTAATAAAGAACCAAACAGTAATGTATTAGAAATGTCGGTAAGAAAATCACTTATAGACATAGCAAATGATGAGTTTAAAAATGATGGTAATTATATTTATGCAGAAAGTCATAAAATATTAGATTTTGAGGTAAAAAAAGATGAAATATATGTTTATGTTGTAGCTAATTATGGATTGTTTGATAAAGATAACAATGAACTAAATTCAGTTGCTTCAAAAAAAGGCGCTTTGACTATGATATATATGAAAGGTAAAAATAATACTGGAATTTATGAATTAAAAGAATATAAAGAAGATGAAATTCCAGATAATTTAAAAGAAAAAGCAAATGTTAATTATGAAGATACTTATTTTAAGGAACAATTAAATAGTTATAATAATAACTAACAAATTATAATTTATTAGTGAGACTAGTTTGAAACAAACTAGTCTTCTTTATTTTGAAGAAAATTTATATTTCTTGTCTAGAGTAGATGATTTTGACCATCTAAGGTAGATAAAAATTTCTATCCACGATGGACAAAAATATCTAACATAATATAACAAATTAATATAAATAATAAATATAACAAAAATATAAATAATAATTTAAATTAAAATAAATATTTATAAAAAAAATTTATTATGAATAATGCAAGTTATAACAAAGTTGCTATATCTTGGAATATAAATGTTATTAGGAATATAAAATAAAAGTGTCACAGTGTGATGATTTCATCATGGTATGACAAAAATGTCCATCAGGGTATGATGAAAATGTCACACATAATATAATAAGTTAATATAAAGAATTAATATAAAAGAATATAAATATATTTATATTAAAGTATAGAATATATGTTATACTATTAATAGATTGATTTAATCAATTACTTGTTTCTACTTTTTCGCAAATGACCCATGTCATTGCTCCATTGGGAAATCTGTTCGAACTTTTATGTTTGAACTTAATATAGAAAAGTATCAATTTCTAAATGAAGTTGATATTTTTTTGTGTTAAGAAAGGATTTTATTATGATTAATATTATTAGTAAACCATTAGAGTTTGAGAAAGAACTAAAAAAGAAAATTGAGTTTATATGTGATTTTTGTAATACTAAAAAAAACAAAGAAAAAGACGATGGCTTATCATTATAAGTCATCGTTTTATAGTTTCAGTATCTACATGTGTAATTTCCATAGATTTTAAATACTCTTTCAAAGCTTCAACCATTTTTTGATATCCTGCTTCACTCATATTATTTGCAACAAAATTATCATGAGCATAGTGTCCTCTTCTTTCAGCTAAATGATTATCTCCAAAATCCCATATTTGGTAAGTTGATTGAAATTCTGAAAAGCTTTTTCCATCAGCTGCTTCAACAAAACTTCTAGCTGCATCAATAAATGAACCACCATTTTGAAGAATCCAATTTTCGATTCCAACTCCACCTAAACCACCTTGAGGAATTTTCCCACGATTAGGTTTATATGCTTCAGCTTTTTTAAGTACTTGTTTTGCTAATAAGATATTAGCAACAACATATTTATACTTTTCTGGATCATTTCTTTGAATAGTAGCAAGTCTATCTTGCAATGCCATATCAGTAGAATATGATACATTATCTGTTTTTTCAGTAAATGTAATATCAATATCTACACTCATATCAGTACCTATTGGAACACCTTTTAATCTAAAGTCACCATTACCAGTTAATTCAGAAGAATTTTCTCGACCAAGGTTCCTTAATATAGTTTGCTTTAATTCACTTAATCTTGTAGGATTTGATAATATAGTTCTGTCTAATCTCATCATAAAGTCAAAATCACCATCGCCAGGTTTATTTGTTCCTCTTCCTGTTGAACCAGTATCAATTAATTCTACAAATCCCTCAGTTAAATCTCCATCAATACTAGTTTTTAGATGTAATCCTAATTCTTCAAGAGATTTTTTAATAACACTATTAATCTTTTCTCTTTTTGCTTGAACTTCATAATTGCTTTGTTCTATTTGTTGGGCAAAATATTCAGTTTCTTCTGTAATTAAATTTTCAGAGAAAGTATAATTATTCTCATCAAAATATGATAAACCACTCATTTTAGTTCTTAATTCATCATAATCTTTTGGAGTAAATACAATTTTACCTTCTCTATTGGCTACAGGAATGTAGAAACCATTCATAGCAATTTCTAATCCTACTCGTGGATCATAATTATCTATAACAATATAATTTATTTCACTAGAAGCAAATCCTGTTCTGATTCCATAATGTCCTGGTCCTAAAACTCCAGTATAGAATACTTCCATTTTTGACATATCTCGTTTTGCTTCAAATATTTCACTACTTGTTCTAGTAGTTATAAATCTATCATCATTTTTTAATACAAACCATATAGGTCCATAACTTGAAGCAGCAGTTGCATTCATTTTTTCACTTATTGTTCCATCTGAACTCATAATCATAGATATATCTGTATCAAGTGGAGTATTATCACTAGAAGCACTTGAACCTAAAAACTCTTTTGAAACACTACCATTTTGTAAAATATTTCTTAAATATTTAATACCACCAATTCCTTTTATAAAATCACCTTGCTCCAATATCATATCTGAACTTGATGCATTTCTATTTCTCGAATCAGCAGTTTTAACTTTTCTTTCAATATATTCTTTTGCTTGTTCTAAAGTATCAATTCCTGTAAATCCGCAGAACATTCTAATAGCCCTATCAGCTAAATTATAATCTAATGTTCCATCAGGAGATAATTTTTTTGATAGTTCTATAATATCGGTTAAAACATATCCAGTAGATTTAAATGTTTCATTATTCTTTTTAGCATTCATTGTATTGTTATATAAAGTTGCTAAATGACTACAGAAAGTATTTAACTCTCTCATTTCAGTTTCTCCAAGTGAATCGAACTGGATTTGACCTGATTTTATACTTTCATATAAACTAGAACCAAATTCTATATTTTTTAAATATACATTAACAGATCTATTATTTGATCCAAATGATGATTTGATTAAATCAGAGAATACTATCACTTTTTTACTCATTGTTGATGATTTTTTTAATACTGGTGATATCGTTGAAATTTCAAAGTCAAATCCTTGAAAATCAGGATGTAATATTTCAAAGCAAGAATATATTTTTCCAACAGCAGGAATATTATTTCTTATAAATACATCTTCAATTTTACTTAAACTTTCTAAAGGATTATTTGACTTCAATATTTGAGTAGCAATTTCTTTTCTAAATGTAAATATTTCACTTGAATTTGATAATGATATTCTTGATAAAACTTCTGAAACATATTCTATTTTTTCTACATCAATATTAGTACCAAATTCTATAACATATTCTTTAAATGCTTTTTGAAGTTCAACATCTTGTATTTTAGAATATGCTGTTATAACTTTCATACGATTATAGTTTCCAGTTTTAAAATTTTCAGAATCATTAAATAGTGGAATAATCCAAGACATAGTTTCTGAAAAAGCACATGCTATATTTGTATTTTCAAATATATCTAATAATTCAGGATTATCATTAAAATCTTTTAATGTAAATTCTCTATTATAAAATTTATCTTTTATTTCTTGTGGTACATCTGTACCTAAAAATAATGTTGGATTATTATTTTTAAAATGACTAGAAATATTCTCATCATATTTTATATTTCCATCAATAATATTTTGTAATAACATTTTATCAAGTTCATCAATAAATTCATCTTGTGTAAACTCTGGATTATATAAGAAGTTTTTAAGGTTATTTGCCTCATATACTTTTTCAACATATTTACCATATATAAGCATTACATCTAAAGCATCTGATTCACCGAAAATTTGTTTTAGTGCATTAACAAAATTTATTTGATGATATCCTGCTCTATATCCTAAAGGTCCAGAATTACTTAAATTATTTGAAGAACTTTCAGGCGTTATTCCAACAGGCATATATTTAAATAAACATTCTAAATCAATACCATTTAAATAATTTTTATAAGCTGGATTTGATAAAATAAATTCTGTAGTAATAGTTCTGCCATAAAAAACTTCTTGCAATTCTTGTGGTGCATTTTTATCTAAGAACATAGATGGATATTTTTCAACTAATTCTTTAGGAATGTGTGTAGGATAAGCAAATACTCTTTCAATAATAAGTCTTCTTAAATATTCATGTATCTTATCTTGAATTGTATTTATGTCATCATCAATTTTTAATTGTAACTCATATTGATAACTATCACTTATTTTTCTATCAAAAATAATATCTAAAACATCACTATATTCAGTAATAAAGTACATAATTTCGTTAAAATCAGTTTTGCTACTAAGAAATTTATAGAAATTTTCATAACCATATAATGCATTACTACCTTCAACTTTTATTTTTCTATCTTTAAAGCATGAACTTAAATCTTTTCCATTTAAATACTGAATATATTCTGGATGTTCTAATAATAGTTGAGGAGTAATAGATTTTGTATAGAATAATTTTTGTAATTCTTCAGGAGCTTGTTCTGATATAAATAATTCCGAATTTCTAACTCTAAATTCTCCAGTAATGTTTCTATAATCTGGTGCTTTATCTGCATAATTCCAATCACTTGGACCATAAATTATCATTCGTTTCATTGATTCATAAAATTGATCTTTAGTAAATTTACCTTTAATATAATTACCATCTTTATCGCAATATATATTTTTTTGACGATCATGTTCATTCCCTGCATAATGTATATACATATCAAACATTAATCTAAGCATTTTACAATTATTTTTTGTAAAAAATTCTCCACATTCATCATTAAAATCTACTACATTTTTTAAACCAAATACAGCAATAAAATTCATGACATCATAATCCAGTATTTCTGTAAAAGGAATTGAAGTATTAAATATAAAGTCGCTAGGTAATGATTTTAATTCTTCAATTATTAATGGAGCACTATATTGATCAATTGTTTTAAAATATTCTTCCATTGATGAATACTTGAATATTTCTTTATATTGTTCATCAGTTGGCTTAATAGGTAGTCTATAATCTCCATATTTTCTTTTTGTATTGCTTAATATATCATCAGTAAATTGCTTAACGAAATTTTTCTTTTCTTCTTCTGATTTAAGAGAAGAAATATCACTAATAAATGTATAAATATCATAGTTTTCAACGATTAAAGATGCTAATTTGCCATAACTAGACATAAATTCTTTTAGAATATTATCTGTAATATTGCTTTTATTTTCATTATCATTTAATAAACAATAACTTAAGTCTTTATTTTTAAATAAATCCCAATTATATATTATTTCCTTTAATCCTATTATACCTTCGTTGAAATCATTTATTATGTATCTTAAATTTTCATCATTATTTTGTGATACATCAAATAATCTATCTGAATAAAATTCTCGCATTTTAGGTGTATAATCAATTGGTTTTATTTCATCTTTCACTAATTCATATAGTGCACTATTAATATCTTGAGTTTGTGAATCAATAGACATTAATACATCTCTAAAATTAATGTTTTTATTATAATAAAATCGCTTATTAATTAATTCCCAATCTAATTCTTTACATTTATCTATACCAAATTTTTCAACTATTTTTCTATCTGATTCTATGATACAAGAAGTTGGTATTTTATCGTCTAATTGATACTCAATATATTCATTAAAAGATAGAGTACAATTATATACTTTATTTAAAATAAGTTTTGGAACTTTTAATTTTTTTCCAAATATTTGTCTTCTTTGATATTTATAATCCATCTATTATCACCTACAATACCATTTTATCATATAATTCTACGAATTTAGCATAGATTAACAATTTTTAAATAAATTTATGGTAGGATGTATATAGAAATTGATACTAGTATGTATTAATTCCTAATTGTGATAGAAAAGTTGAAAATAACTTGACCAATCGCTCCAAATTGATAGGAAACTCGGAAATTGTCTTCTGAGAATAATAAATGCTAACTAGAAATAGTTAGTTTTTTATTATGTATTATATATCACAAATTCAGCATATGTAATATTTACTATTTTTTTCTTTCAAAATAAAAAGACTAGTTATATATTTCAAACTAATCTCACTAATAAATTGTAATTTAACATATTAAGGTATTGACCAAAATAACTGTCCATTAATTAAATAAAAATCTTTTTTTACAATTTCAAAATCTTTCTCGCTAATATTATTACTAATCATCATAGGCTTGTCAGGATTTTTTGATTTATAAAAGTATTTGACATAAAATCCATAGCTATATATTGTTCTTTCAAAATATTGATTGTCATTGACATGAATATCATCATAATAATTTTTTTGTATTAATGGATAACTATTAATATTTGATTTCATGTATATAGATTCAATCGAAACAAACATAACAAGAACAAAGAAAATAATAAATAATGTTAGTAATATGATCTTTAATAATCTATTTTCTTTTTTTACTTTTTTATCTATTGTGTAGATAATATTTTCTTCAAATTTTTGCTGATATTCTTTCTTTTCTACAATTTCTCCACTCATCAAATCATTTATTGTTATATTTAACTCTTTACTAATAATAGGAAATAGTGACATGTCAGGCATATTTTTTCCATTTTCCCAATTAGAAACTGAACGATCTGATACCCCTAATTTTTCTGCGAATTGTATTTGTGTTAAATTTTTTTCTTTTCTTTTTTTTGCAATAAACTTACCAATTTTCTCTTGATTCATAATTTTTATATCCTCCTACGTTAAAATGATAATACAATAATTATTTTTTTAACACGAAACAAAACTGGAATTTATCTTTTTTTTATAATTTTTTTCTAACTAAACGATAAATTGTAATTTACTTTTCATTATTTTCATCAATAAATGAAAATAAATCTTCAACTGGTACATTAAAAACTTTTGAAATATCCATTGCAAGTTTTAAAGAAGGATTGTATCTTCCATTTTCTAAACACACAATTGTTTCTCTTCTTACATTTACTAGTTCAGCCAATTCAAATTGCTTCATTCCTACTTTTTCACGATATTCTTTTATTTTAGTTATAAGTTTCATTTTAACATCCTTTTTTATCTATTATACAAAACAATATAACTCTAACAATTGAAATGAAAACAATAGTGCCTATAAGCATATATCCAATTGTTTCTGATGATATATTAAAGCTTAAAACTGCTGATAAAAAAGCTATAAATATTATTAAACCAGCTAATATCTTAAAGCAGATAGAATCACTTTTACTTAAGTTTGAGATTGCCATTTCGTCCTTAACTTCCTTTTTATATTTTGAAATACGAACAGATTGCTCGATAAAAAAGAAGAAAGCTAATATTCCTGCTGTATTTTGTATTGTTACATAATAATCTTTCCAATCATTTCTTGCCCAACACCAATAATAAATTGCAATTAAAACAGCTATAATAATTTGTGATCCTAACAATTCTTTCATTGTTACTTTATTTTTCATAATACTCCTCCATAATTTCAAGTGATATATTTCTCACTTCGTTAAAAATATATCACTCATAACATCTCATGTCAAGAAAAATGTGATAAATTAAAAAAATAAACAAGGATTTTATTTTCCTTGTTTTATTTTGTTATTAATTGCAAAATTAGAAACCGCTCTAAAATTATCATCATATGGATAAGTTTGTTGACCAAATTTAAGCCACATTGTAGACCAAGAAGCACCATCATCTAGTAAAGCTTTAACCGCATCATTATTCATTGTCTTATTGCCCTCTTGTTTAGATAAATCAACAGCTCCTTCTTCATCATAAAGTTTACACTGTAAATCACATTCTAATTTATCACATTGATAAGCAAACATAGCTTCTTTAGTACTATGAGAATCAAACTCCAAGAACAATTCTTCAATAGTTTCTCCATCTAATAAACCTTCTAAAATTTTATGAACAGCCTCATGTTCTAATTTTTCTTTTTCTGCTTTTGAAATTTGAAATTGAGTTAAATCTCCTATTACTGTTTCACCTAATTCATGAATAGCAAGCATAAAGACAACTTTAACAATATCTAAATCATATTGATACTCTGAATGCATGGCAATAGCTAACATTTGCACTCCAAAAATATGTTCAGCTACACTTTCAATTCTTTCTCTTTGAACATTCCAATCAAGCCAACCTGTTCTTATAACATTTTTTAATCTATTACATAATACATAATAATTGACAACATTTCTTTCTCTAGACATAAAATTAAACACCCTCCTGATAAAAATATATTATAACATATCAAATAAAAAAACTACTAACATTAGTTAGTAGTACAATTTACATATTCAGTTTTAATAAATTTATTATCTTTTAAAGAATATCCTGAAGGACAAGTATTACTTTTTTGAACACTTGTTGTTGGAACACACCACATCATAGCACCACCTGCTTCTTCTTCAGTATACATATAGTGAGAACTATTATTACATACCCATCCACCAAAAACATAACCATCTCTTAAAGGTAATTCTAATAATTATAAAGTACTTCCTTTTGCAAATTTAATTTTAGTAGATTATCCTTGACTACTACTAAAAGTTACAGTTACAAACTCTTCATCATTATCAATCCACATTGCTTTTAAAACAACGTCTTTGCTAACTGTCATTCCATTACTAACTATTTTATCTTCATCAAATTCATAGCCAGTAAATGTATAATCATCTTTAGTAGGTATAGCTGGTAAAGTAAGTTCATTATTATCACTTATTATAATATTATCAATAGGACTACCACCATTACTATCTACAGAAACATTTACCCTATTAGTTTTCTTATCTTTCATATAAACCCTTATTCTATAATTAGAATATCATACACTTTATAAAATAAACAACAAAAAAGACCTATTAGGTCTATTTATATTTATAAAATCCTTCTCCTGAAGACATTCCTAACTTACCTTCATCAATATATTTCTTTAATAACTTTTCCATTCCCTTAAAATTATAAGGAGCTAAAAATGAAGGAATCTTTACATACATTAAAACAACTTCATATGCTGTATTTAACCCTATAGTATCAATTATTTTAAAAGGTCCTTTTGGTGAACCAGTTCCCAAAGTCCAAGCTTTATCAATAGTTTCTGGATCTGATATACCATTAACATATAAATCTAATCCAGAAAATAATAATGGAATTAACATTGAATTTAAAAGATATCCAGATTTTTCTTTTTCTAAAGGTAAAGCTATCATTCTAATTTCTTTAGCAAATTTAATAACTTCTTTAAATGCTTCATCACTAGTTTTTGGTTGTTTCATTACTTCAGCAGTATTATTTTTCCAAATAGAGTTAGCAAAATGTAATGCTAAGAATTTACTTTCTCTACCAGTATATTTAGCTAACTTACTAGGAAGCATTGTAGAAGAATTAGTTACTAATATGGTTTTTTCTGGCATTAATGTATTTAATCTAGTAAATAAATCTTTTTTAGCATTAAAGTCTTCAGTCATAGATTCAATTATTAAATCAGCATCTTTTACTGATTCTCTTAAATCAGTTTCAAATTTAATAGAATCAATAATACTATTTACTTTATTTAAACATTCTTCTTTATTAAAATTATCATAATCAGCAATACCTCTACACCAATTATTCATTAACTTTCCATCATCTGTATCCATTAAATTAATTGCTTCAGTATAAGATTCTTTTACTTTTAAAAGTTTATCTTTGCATCTTTGAATACTTCCTTCACTTCTAAGCCACATAGTTACATTAAAACCAGTATATGCAACTTGAAATGCAATTTGAGAGCCTAAAACTCCTCCACCTATTATTGTAATATTTTTCATAATATAAATACCTCCACCACTATATTATAAATTTTTATACCATTCACAAATTATACTATTTTTTTATTTTAATTACTATATAAAATTTAAGAAAAATAAATTAATAATTCCATAGTCCTAATTTACCTTTTGCTTCAATCGGTTCAATTACTCTAACATCCTCTACAATCCAAGCATATCTTCCAACTTCATAATGTCCACAAATATATTCTTCATAATGATTAGTTTTCATATCATTTACATATTCATCTGTCATATATATACAGTCAACTAAATTACATTTACAAATAATATATCCACATTTAAAATTCATATCTTTAATAAGTTCATATACTTCGGGTTTAGTAATTTTTGCTTTAGATAAACTAGCATGAATATAAATTTCTCCTCTATATTTGGTTTTCCAACTTCTAGTTTCAATTTTTTTTGTACCATTCATAATTAAACTAGCCCAAGGTTCTTTAATACTTAATACTTTCATAACTACACCTTTATTAAAATAACTCCAATTAATATTAAAATACTTATAACTAACTTATAATAAAATCTCTTCTTATCTTTATCCACAATAAACTCATATATAGTATTGGTTAAAGCTGTTAAAGTTAAAAGTGGTGCTACAACTGATATACTGCCATACTCATAAGCCTTTACTGAAGAAATAAGCATCATACACCATGCAAAACTAACTAAAATAAATAATGGTTTATTATACAAATTAAATTCTTCTTCAAGATCTTTAAAACTTAATCTACTAAATAATTTAATAATTATTGACGGAATAAACACTGTAATCAAAGTGTAAATACCTATGTTAAACATACTAGAAATATTGACATTTATAAACATTGCAACTGCAAATAAAAAATTAGATATTAAACAGAAAATAAAATATTTATTAAATTCAAATTTACCATCTTTATTAACTGCTAACATAACATTAGATACTACAATAATTATCGCTCCCAATATCTTTTTAAATACTAATTGTTCCTTTAAAAATACTAATCCAAAAATTACTAAAAATACTGTTGATAATTGTTTAAGCATACTAAAATTAGAAGGACTTAATCCATATCTTGCTTCGATATTTAATCTATCAGTTACTGCATATATAATTGTCACAACAAATAAAGTTATATACACTTTAATATCACTAGGAAATGTATACTTAAAAAAGATTGACATAACTATCGCAAATAAACCTGTAAATAGTTCTAACAATACTGTTAATGCAGACGCATTTTTCATTGTTCTATTTACTTTTTTAAAACCTTGTGAAAAAATTAATGCAAAAACTAAATAACAGATTACCCAAATCATATATTTCATGACTATCACTCTCGACTATTGAATTATAGCAAAAAGATAATAAAAATAACTAATACAGATATAAAAATATACATAAAATTAACATATAATTTAATATGATAGATGAAGAAATAAATAGATTACATTTTGAAAATATAGTATGGGTAATATTTGCAATATTAGCTTTTTTAAACATAGTTGGTGATAATGATAGTATCAATTTTTTAAAAACTAATAATCCCAAATACAAAAATGAATCCGAAACAATTTTTAAAATTACTCTATTTTGTACATTCTTAATATATCTTTACTTCTTTAATAGAAATATCAAAGCTTATAAAAAAGTATCTCAAAATAAAAAAGAACTATACAAAGTTAAAGTATATGGTTCTCTTTTCTTAATTATTGGTATTTTATTACTTATCTATTTTCAAAATAAAGAAACTTCATTCTTAGACTCTCCAGCAATTTAATTTATAGCCTTTCCCTTCACATATAATTTATATCCATTAAAATCAATATTACTATTAGAAGCATCTTCATTAGTAAATGATGTAACATAACTATTTCCAGTTAATTTAATTTTAGTATCTTTATCTATATTTAAATCTATACTTTTAGCACTATTAGATTTATTAATTTTTCCAGTAAAATTACTATTTTTTAAATTCATAGTTAGTGTTGAGATAGAATCTATCACAATATCTCCATTAATTAATTGATTTGTTGCCTTTAAAGTCACATTTCCACCATTAGAGCCACTATTACCCCAAGAATCTTTCTTAATTCTTAAAAAAGCCCCACTTTTATCATTATTAGTAATAGTATTATTTTCTAAATCTATAACTGCAGTAGTGTTTGTTACATAAAAAGTATCTCCTTTATTAG
Source organism: bacterium (assembly GCA_022779465.1). Classification (GTDB taxonomy): domain Bacteria; phylum Bacillota_I; class Bacilli_A; order RF39; family UBA660; genus CAG-533. The sequence goes on along the minus strand of JALFTB010000018.1, from coordinate 82,718 downwards.
TCGTTATTTTACTATTTTTTGATGTAAATGAAGAAGTTCCATTAGAAGCATCACCACTCATAGATTGATATAAAAAGATATTCTTATAAGTTGTAGATTTACCATTTAATTTATTATTAGTATCTGTTAAAGTAACATTATTTAAAGTTACTGAATTCTTACCTTCAATTACTATACCTTCACTTGCTTTAGCTATTAATTTAGCATTACTTACTATTATATCAGCCGTAGAATATATTATTGGTGATCCTTGTCCAGTTGTTGTATAAGTTCCACCATCAACATTTACCTTGCCACCTCCACGATCTGTTCTTATAGCTGCTGAAGATATCCCAGAAGTATTTATGATTAAATTATAAGCATTCATAATTCCTCCACCAGTTGTCATTATTCCTCCAGAATTATCTTTAGTAGTAGTAATAGTACTATCACTTATAGTTACTGTAGTTCCATCATTAGAAGAATTATTGGTTGTAGCAGAGCCTCCATAAGAAAATACCCCATTAGCACCAGTTGCATTAGTATTAATATTTGAATTTTTAATAATAACAATTGCTCCACTTTTAGCTAAAATGGCTGAGTTAATACCGTAAAAACTAGTATTATCACCACCATCAGAATCACCACTCTTATTAACAGTAATATTATTCATATTTACATCTACATCACCATTAACTAAAATAGTATTTTCATCTTTAGTATTTGATTCATAAGTTTCATCACTTAAATCATCATCTTTAAGAGTCTCATATTTAGCTGAATAAGATACATTATTATCATTCATTGTAATCTTATTATCATTAGAACTTAAAAAAAACTTATTAGTAATTAAACCCAAAGAATATGTAAAAATTGTAGTTAAGATTATTAAAGTTAATACTAATATTATGACTTTATCAATATTAGTAAATAATTCTTTTAAAGAAATCCTATAACATCCAGTCATTACCATTAAACATATTATTAAAGATATTCCTAAACTAATAACACCAAAAACTAAATAAAATTCCCAAGTAATTTGACGAGTTTGTTCATTTGGCATTTCCATTGGTGCATTACCAGGTTCCATATTTAGCTTATTATCACTGGTTGAATCATTAGAATCCATCATGTCACCTTCAGGTTTATCAGGAGGTGTATTAGCATCTTCATTACCCGGTTTTTCTAAAACATTTCCCATTTGATTATCATTACTACTTATATTATTTTTAGCATAATACATAACTCCTACTGCAAGTAAACCAAAAATAATAATAACTAATACTGAAATAATAATTTTACTTTTTCTATTCATTTTCTTCTCCTTTCATTAAAAGATTAAAACATAAGTATGAAAATGATATGAATAATTAAACAAATAAATAAGATTTGTTGTTTTAGTGTTTTTATAATTTTTTAATCTAATACTTTTATGTTATAATCATCATATTAAGGAGGTCCCAATGAAGAAGTATAATTATGAAGAATACGAAGAAGATGAACATATGGTTAGTAACTGGGAACCTATGCCATTTTCAATTAAAGATAATTATGACTATATGTGTAATAATTTAATTCTAATAATTATATCTAATTTACTTATCTTCCCTATCGCTATAATATTAATAATTTTAGATAAAATACTATTTGGATTTAAAATATTTAATTCTGAAAAAATTAATCATGATGAAGGTTTTGTTTCAATATCTAATCATATTCATTATTTAGATTGTTCAATGATTGGATTATTATACTTTCCTAGAAGAGTTCACTATCCAACTTTAGAAACTAATTTTAAAATTCCTTTTATTAGACACTTAATAAAGTTATTATACGCTATGCCTATTCCTAATAATTCAAAGCAAAAAAAAGAATTCTACAAATCAATAAATTCTGGATTAAAAAAAGGAAAAATAGTTCATATGTATCCAGAAGGATCACTATGGCCTTATTATAAAGCTGTTAGACATTTCAAATATGGTGCTTTTAAAATGGCAGTAGATGCTAATGTTTGTATTCAACCTACTAAATTTGTCTTTAATAAACCAAAAGGAGTATATAAATTATATAAAAGAAAAGATTGTATTCATGCATATGTTTTAGATCCTATCTATCCTAATAATAATTTAGAATATGAAGAGAGAATAGAAGATTTAAAAGAAAGAACATATGAAGCTATGAAAAAGGAGATGTAAATGAAAGTTTTATTATTATCTTGTAGTACTGGAGGCGGTCATAATTCCTGTGCTCACTATATAGAAGAAGAATTAAAAGCAAATAATATTGAATGTATTTTTAAAGACTTTTACGACATCGTAAACATTAATGCAAAAGAATTATCATCAAAATTATATTTAAGTACTTTAGGTGGTAATGGTGAAATATTTAAAAGTGTCTATAAACTAGGAGAACTTTATAGTAAAACCAGAATTAAAAGTCCAGTTTACTTAATTAATAAACTACACTGTAATTCTATGTACAACTATATAAAAGAAAATAAGATTGATCTAGTTATTGCCACCCATTTATTTCCTGCATTAACTCTAACTGCTATCAATAAACAAGATAACAGAAATGTCAATTTTATTGCTGTCGCAACTGATTATGAGCCTTGTCCTTTCTTTGAAGAAACTAAACCAGATTATATGGTTATTCAAAAAGGTCTTGAAGAAAAATTTAAGAAAAAAGGAATTATTCCAAGTATTCTTCTTCCCACTGGTATTCCTGTTTCATCAAGATTTATTAATGAAGCTAAAAATATCAAAAAAGACTATAATATTAAAAATGAAAAAGTCATTCTAGTTATGTTAGGTAGTATGGGTTTTGGTAATATTAAAGATATTTTAGATGATATTTTAAAAGAAGATAACATTAAAGTATTAGTTGTCTGTGGTTCAAACAAAAAACTCTTAGAAGAGCTAAAAACAATTAATAGCGATAAATTAATTCCATTAGGATTCACTAACAATATTAATGATTTAATCTATACATCAGACATAGTATTATCTAAACCAGGAGGATTATCTTCAACCGAAATAGCTTCAATCCATAAGCCTTTATTACATATCTTTCCAATACCAGGAATAGAAACTTATAATACCAACTTTTTTCAAGAAAGAAATATGAGTATTAAATGTGATAGTAAAGAAGAAATAATCTATAATCTTCATTTATTATTAAATGATAAAGATCTTCAAAAAAAAATAATTGAGAATCAAAAGAATTACATAAATAATAAATCTGCTAAAGATTTAGTAGATTTTATCATTAAAACTTACTGTAAATAAAAAAAATCTCAATCGAGATTTTTTATTTTGTATCTTTAATTACATCATTAAATTTAATAGTTGCATCATCCCCTAAAGGAGACTTAACAAAACTAATTATATATTCTTTACCACTAGATTCATAATGGCCTTTTATAGTAGCCTTTAAACCTTGAATCTCATAATATTCTTCTTTTGATTCTTGATTCCATTTTAATTTTCTTATCTTTTCAATTTCTCTACTTTGAACATTAAATTTTCCTTTATCACTATTCATATTATTAATATAGTCATAAATTTCATTCCATTCACTTTTAGAAAAACTATTTAGCTTAATTTTTTCCATACTAGATAAAACCATTACACCAATAGTAACTAAAATAACTACTGAAAAAGTTGAAAAGAAAATATTTTCATAAGATCTACTTCTAATAAGCATTTCTTTAGTAGTTCTTTCTTTTTTATGAGTAACATAATAAACATAAATAGACGCTAATACTATTGCTGAAATACAACCAATAATATTAATTATTACATCAACTGCAACCGCATCAGCTATTATTAAAACTAAAAGTATTACTATTAGTAAAAAAGGTCTAAATAAACTAATTACACTCTTACTTTTATAATCATATAAGAAATATTTAGTATCACCAGCATTATATTTTTTACTATCTAAGTTATCATAAATTTTTATAGTCTTATTTTTTCTATTAGTGCCTTCCCAATATTTTAAACGATTATTACTAAATAATCTTGGTTTATTCTTAATTAACTTAAATTTAATAATCTCAGTTTTAACTACATACTGAAGTAATATTAATAAAAGTATTAATTCTATAACCATTAAAATAATTTGAAAAACTACTTCTTCCATAAGACCTCCAAAATTATAAACCCCTACTATCTATATAATTATATCATAACTATATTCAATTTATAATTATTTTTTACTGCTATACACTTTTTTATAAATTAACTTATAAAATTCAAAAACTCCAATTATTACAAATGATAAAACTAATAAACCGACAACAGTTTTCCAATTTAATGGGGTTACTTCTAAAAATTTAGCCGTAATAGGAACCTCAGCTAAAATTATTTGAAGTCCAATTGAACCAATTATAACTAAAGGAACTAATATATTATTTTTTATTGGCTCAGTTAATACGCTTCTCTTTTCACTACGACAATTTAAAACATTTATATTTTGAATAAATACCATTAACATCATAATAACTGATCTAGAAACAACTATATCAAAATTATTATCCATTAACCATTTCCACATACTAAATACTACTATTGTAATTGTTAAACCTATAATTAATACTTCAATAGCTAAATCTTTAGAAAATAATGATTCATCAGTTCTTCTTGGTTTTTGTTTCATTATATTTTTTTCTGCTACTTCAAATGAAAGAGCAACATCTTGTAATCCATCGGTAATTATATTAAGCCATAATAACTGAATAGCTGTCATTGGCATAGCATAACCAAAGAATATTGATAGTAAATAAAATGAAACTTCTGCAAAACCACACCCTAACAAGAATAAACAAATTTTTTTAATATTACTAAAAGCACATCTTCCTTCTTTTACTCCTGCAACAATTGAAGTAAAATTATCATCTACTACAATCATTGATGCTGTTTCTTTAGCAACATCAGTTCCACTTCCCATTGAAATACCAATATTAGCGGCTTTAATAGCTGGCGCATCATTTACTCCATCACCAGTTACCGCAATAAATTCACCTTGTCTCTTAAATGAATTTACAATATCTAATTTATCTAAAGGACTTACTCTTGAAAAAATAGTTTTGCTTTTAACAAAATTATCGTATTCTTTTTCTCCAAGTGCCTTATATCTTGCAAGTTCTTCACCAGTAGCAACATCATCATAACCTGTACATAAACCAAGTTCTTTACCTATCGCAAATGCTGTTAATGAGAAATCACCAGTAATCATAACTACTTTAATTCCAGCATTATTACATTCTTTTATAGAATCTTTAGCTTCCGTTCTTATTGGATCAATAAAACCAACTAAACCAACAAAATTTAATTTTTTAATATCTTTAACATTAGTGCCTTTAACTTTACCATCAGCTATCGCAATTACACGATACCCATCATTACTTAAATTTTCATTTTGTTTAATATATTTTTTATTATTTTCAGAAAAGTTCATAACTACTTCTAATGAACCTTTAACTGTACAATAAAGCTCACCATCTTTTTCATAAAAGACTGCTGAATATTTATTTTCTGATTCATAAGGGATAACATCCACAATTTTATAATCTGACACTACTTTAGCTTTTTTTGCTAATGACAAAAATGCAATATCAATTGAATCTCCAAAATACTTCCATTCATTATTCTCAAAATTTAAACTTGCTTCATTATTAATCATACCTAACAAAGCTATGTTTTTTACTTTAGAAATATCTGCTGCATCAACCGCTGTTATTTCACCATCATCATTATAACCAGTACCACTTATCAAATAAGTAGAGTTATCAGCTAAAACAATCTTTTTTGCAGTTTGTTCATTAACAGTTAATGTTCCTGTTTTATCAGAAGCAATAACTGTACAACTACCTAGTGATTCAACAGAATTTAATTTTTTAACAATAACATTTTTCTTTGCCATTCTTTTTGATGCAATGGTAAGAGCCATTGTTAATGCTAAAGATAATCCCTCGGGCATAGCCGAAACAACTAATGCTACTACACTGATAAATAAATCTCCTAGTTCATAACCTCTTGATCTTAAAACAAAAGCAACAATAATACCAACAATTAAAATCAATACACTAATTTGTTTAGAAAACTTTTCAGTTCTAATTGTTAATGGAGATTTTTCTTCTTCAGTTGTCGCTATTTTTTCAGCAATTTGTCCAATTTGAGTATTTTTACCTGTTGTTGTCACTATTACATGTGCTCTACCAGTAACTACACTTGTTCCAGCAAAAACCATATTCTTTTGTTCAGAAATAATACATTCTTTGTGGATAACCTCAGAGTTTTTAACAACACTAATACTTTCACCTGTTAAAGTAGATTCATCAACTTGAAAATTATGACAATCAATGATTCTACCATCAGCACTTATTCTTTTACCACTTTCTAAAACTAAAATATCTCCTGGTACAATCATGCTTGAATCTATTTCAACTCTCTGTCCATCACGTATCACAATAGAAGTATCTCTTATCATATTTACTAATGCCTCAGCATCTTTTCTTGATTTCCACTCTTCATAAGTACCAATACAAACATCAACTAAAATAATTACAATTAAAGCAATCGCATCAACATTTTCTTTAGCCCAAAATGATAAGAAAACTGTAATAATTAAAATAATTTCCATTGGATCTTTAAATTGAGAAAAAAACAAACCAATAATCCCTTGTTTTTTAGCTTTAGGTAATTCATTTTTGCCATACTCAATCAATAAATTATCAGCTTCTGAATTACTAATACCATTTGCACTACTTTTTAATTCTTTGTAAATATCACTTATATTATTATCATAATACTTCATATACTCACCATCCCAAAATATATTCTAACAAAATCTTTATTCCTATTACAATCAATATTATACCACCAATAATTTTAGAATTTCTTTCATATCGTCGCCCTAATTTATTTCCAAGTAAAGCTCCTAAAAAAGAAAATAAAAACACTATTATAAAAATAACAAAAATCTAATGAATCATTATTATCATGATTTTTATTAAATGCTTCTCTAATCATATTAAATTCAGTAAATACAATTAAACAAAAAACAATCCAGTGATCTATTTTACTAACAAATGATTCAAAAATATTTCCTATAAATATCCAATTAGTGGAAAGAAAACTTGAAAAGTACTAAAAAACAAGGCCACTTTTAAAGCTAACTTAAAATCCATATTTTTAAAAGTTATTCCTTTACATATAGACATTGCTAATGCATCCATCGAAATACCAATACTTATCATAATAATGTAAAGCAAGTCCATTCAAACATCTTCTAGTACAATAATTTTATCTTAAATAATTAATAATATCAATCACAAAAAAGAGTTTACCTATGTAAACCCATAACATATTTAAGTTCATTGTATTTAGCTTCGGCAATCTTTAATGTTTTTTCTCTACCTTCATCTAAAATTTTATCAATTTCATCACTATTAATTATTTCATAATATCTTTTTTGAATCTTTGTAACATTTTCAATAATTACATCAGCAACTTCTTTTTTCAAAGTACCATAATTAGCACCTTCAAAATGCTTTTCAATATCTTCAATACTCATATCTGTAAATACATGATAAAGAGTAATTAAATTACTAACACCAGGTTTATTTTCTGGATCATATTTAATACTCATTTCTGAATCAGTAGTTGCTCCCATTATTTTTTTTCTAATAACTTCTGGTTCATCTAAAAGCATTATTACACCTTTTTTATTTTCGGCAGATTTACTCATTTTCTTAGTTGGATCTACTAAATCTCCAATTTTAGCACAATCTTCTGGAATTAAATCTTTTGGTAATTTAAAAATATCTTTATTATATCTTTTATTAACATAGCCGGCTATGTTTCTAGCAAATTCAACATGTTGTTTTTGATCTTTACCTACTGGTACATAATCAGCATCATAAATTAAAATATCTGCTGCCATTAAAACCGGATAAGTAAGTAATCCTGCTGAGAAATTTTGATTCTTTCTTGATTTATCTTTAAATTGAGTCATTCTAGATAATTCTCCATAAGGAGTTAAACATTCAAGAAACCATGAAACATTAGCATGATATATATTTTCTGATTGAATATATATCGTATTCTTTTTTGGATCAATACCACACGCCAAATAAATAGCAATTAAACTTTTAATGTTTTTTGATAGTACTTCTGGATCTTGAGCAACAGTAATAGCATGCATATCAGCTACAAATAGAAATGAATCATATAAATCTTGATTCTTAACCATCTGTTTAATAGCTCCAACATAATTACCAATTGTAATACATCCAGTTGGTTGTAAACCAGTTAATACCCTTTCCATATATTTTCCTCCTAATTAAGAGAATTCCTCTTAATAGATTTATTATAGCACATTTTTTACATAAAAAAAGCACTTATTCAGTTCTAAGTGCTTCAACAGGGTCCTTTTTACTAGCCATCTTGGCTGGTATTAAACCACCAATTAAAGTTAATATAATTGCAAGTACAATCAAAATAATTGCACCATTTAAAGGTAATATTGCACTCAAATTAACATTATCAGTTAACTTATGTATTAACGAATTAATTGGAATAATTAGTAGCATAGTAACACCAATACCCATAACTCCTGATAATAATCCAATAATAAAAGTTTCAGCATTAAATATAGATGATATATTTCGCTTAGAAGCTCCAATAGCTCTTAAAATACCAATTTCCTTAGTTCTTTCTAAAACACTAATATAAGTAATAATACCTATCATTATAGAAGAAACTATTAAAGAAATAGATACAAAAGCAATTAAAACATAACTTACACTATCAACAATCTTCTTAACAGAAGACATTAAAATACCGGTTGTATCTGTATAATTAATTACATTTTCTTCCTTATCATTAGATTTTTGATTTTCATTATAAGTATCTAAAAAATTTAAGAAATTCTCTTTAGAATCAAAACTATTAAAATAAAATGATATTGCCGTCGGATCTTCTTTATCTTGATATCCCAAATCACTTAAATTAGAATCAGCTGTCTTATCTTTAGTTGATGAACTCATTGCTGTCATTATTCTTTTTAATTGTTCTTCACTTAAATCAAAACTAAAAGCTGAAGCTATTTTTTTCGTATCTACATTAAAAGAAGAAGATATTTTATTCATTAATTCTCCAGTTAAATTTCCTACTTCAGTTAATATTTGTTTTTTCATTACTGCTTCTGTCATATTTTTAGCAAAAGTTTCACCAGTTTTAACAACAACTGCCTGACTAACAAAATTAGAAATAATTCCATCAATACCATCGCTAGTGATTGGGGCACCCAAATTATTTAAATCAGTACTAAAACTATGATCATTACTATTATAAGAAGCAATATATCCTTGAATCATACCTACAATTAAACTCTTATAAGTCGAATTATAAATATCACTTGGAATTAAATAATTAATTTCCAAAGTCTTCAGATTTTTTAAAACTTCAGTACTTTTAAAATAATTATCTACAACTTCATCTACATCATTAACATAAATAACCGCCATATCATCAATCTTTTTTAGAGGATTATCTATATAATAATCAAATACACTCTTACTTAAAGATATTAAAGTATTATTAAAAACATTATATGCTTTACTAGTATCAGTACTAACAGATTTAGATATTTTATCCATATAACTACTAGTTAAAGTACTTATAGTCTTTTCATCAATATTCATATTAAATGCACTTTGTAATTTTTTAGTATCTACTTTAATCAAATCTTGAAAATCTAAGTTAGAATTCTTTTTATTTGAATTAAACTTACCATTAGAAAAAACATCAATATCTTTATTACTTAATTGTTTTTGAACTATTTTTGTCTTACTAGCTTCTTCAATAACATAATCAACCAATTTAGAAGTATAAGCAACTCCAGGATTTAGTGCCATCGAATTATTACCGTCTTTTGGCGCTACAATTCCTACTATTTTTAATTTAGTTGCATTCCTATATAAATCTTTCATATAGCTGTTATCATCAGACATATCTTCATAAATATTATATTTTACATTATATTTATATAGATCTGTTGCTTTAAAAAGTTTTAAATCTATATTCATTAAATCATCATAAGTAAAAGTTTTAGGTTCATTTTTAATATCAATTTCTTCTCCAGCCATCATTTCACTTATCATTGTATTTAATTCATTAGTGTCTCTTAATCCAAGTGAATAAACAAGCATATCAGATATCGAATTAGGTTCAGACAAAACAATTATAAGTTCATCATAATTACTAGGCCATTTACCTTCAAGCAAGTTATATTGCTCTTTAAGCATTTCTTGATCATCTATCATTTGACTAAATACACTAGAATAAGTTGAAATCATTGATGATGCACTACTACTATAAAAATTATTTATCATCGTACTAGGATTTAACTTAGCTAAATTACCATTAACATCATAAGTATATATTAAAGGACTAATTCCATAATTATATTTAACTGAAGAAATATCATTTTCTACTTTACTATAATTTTCTTCTAAATATTTCTTAAAATTTTTTAAATTATTAGCACTTACACTTGAAAACATCGAAGTCATATATTGTTTCTCAGTAACTTTCTTATCATTGTTAGTATCACTCTTATCTCCACTAACCATTGAAAGTAACATCGAAGTCATATCTGCATTTTGTTTAGTTATCATTAAAGGATAAGAAGTTAAAGTATCTTCTTGTAACTTATCTATATATTTTTGAAAACCATTAGATAAAGATAAAATTAAAGCAATTCCAATTATTCCAATTGATCCTGCAAACGCAACCAATATAGTTCTTTTTTTCTTTATCATCAAATTATTAAACGATAAACTAAGCGCAGTCCAAAATGACATTGAAGTCTTATTAACTTTAACATTTTCTTTTTCTTCTTTTTTAGCTTCTTTATAAGGATTAGAGTCATCAATTACCTTACCATCTTTTAACTTAATTATTCTACTTGAATATTCTTTAGCAAGTTCTGGATTATGTGTAACCATTATTACTAATTTATCTTTAGATATCTTTTTTAAAATATCCATTATTTGTTTGCTAGTTTCTGAGTCTAATGCTCCAGTAGGTTCATCGGCTAATATTATATCTGGATCATTAATTAATGCCCTAGCTATGGCAACTCTCTGCATTTGTCCACCAGATAATTGATTAGGTCTTTTATTAATGTGTTTCTCTAAACCTACCTGTTTTAAGGCTTCTTTAGCTCTTTCTTTTCTTTCAGAAGAAGAAACACCAGATAAAGTTAAAGCAAGTTCTACATTAGATAAAACACTTTGATGAGATATTAAATTATAGCTTTGAAAAACAAATCCTATCTTATGATTACGATAAGTATCCCAATCTCTATCATTATATTTTTTAGTACTTACTCCATTAATAATTAAATCACCAGAAGTATACTTATCTAAGCCACCAATAATATTTAATAACGTAGTTTTACCACTACCAGAAGGGCCTAAAATTGAAACAAATTCACTTTCTCTAAAATTTAAACTAACATTATCTAAAGCAGTTTGTTTAAAATTATCTGTAGTATAAACTTTATGAATTTTCTTAATTTCTAGCATAAAAACCCACCATCCCATAATAATATATCATCAAAAATTTCCATTATCAATATAATTCATTTTTGTGAATATCTTATGAATATTATGTTATAATTTTTACAAGGAGAAAAATTATGAATACAAAAAATCCCAAAATAATTATATTAGCTGGTAAAGCTAGAGCAGGCAAAGATACCTTTGCATCTTTCGTTAAAGATTATGCCGAAAAAAATAATCTAAAATATGCTAATTTACAATTTTCTTATTATATTAAAATGTATGCTAAAATCTTAAGTGATTGGGATGGTTCTGAAGAAACTAAGCCAAGAACTCTACTTCAACAATTAGGTACCGAAGTAATCAGATATCAAATCGATAATGAGTTTTTTATTAAAAGAATAATTGATGACATTAAAGTATTAAGTTATTTTTGTGATATTATTACCATTTCTGATGCAAGATTACCAGAAGAATTAGATTTAGTTACAAAAGCTTATGATAATTCAGTAAAAATTAAAATCGAAAGACCATCACTTGAAAGTGAACTAACTTCTAAAGAACAACATCATGCCACTGAAATTGGCTTAAATAACTATACAAATTATGATTACATTATCCAAAATGATGGAAGTATTGAAGATTTAAAAGAAAAAGCCAATAGTTTAATTAAAGATATATTATAAAAAGATGCTGAGCATCTTTTTATTTTAGTAAATTTAAATATAATAGATAATCTTCATCTAAAAAACAAACAAAAATCACATTTATATTTTCATTATCAAATTCTTTTATAGTATTAATTGCAATCGTAGCTGCCTCCCTTTTTGGATAATGATAAACACCAGTACTTATACAAGGAAAAGCTATACTAATCTCATTTAAGTTATTATCATTCATATACTTTTTAGCTAATAGCATAGAATTTTTATAACAATTTTTTAACTTTACAACTTCATTATACTTACCACCATTATAAACTGGCCCGACAGTATGAATAATTTTTTTACAAGGCAAATTATAAGCATCAGTCATCTTAGCTTCACCAGTTTCACATCCACCAAGAGTCAAACATTCATTATATAATTCCCTTCCTGCTTTACGATGAATTGCTCCATCTACTCCGCCACCACCAAGTAAAGACTTATTTGCAGCATTTACAATAATATCAACATCAAGATTAGTTATATCTTCTTTTAAAACTTTAATTGTCATTTTATCACCAAATATATCTTAACATAAAAAAAGACTAATTTTTAGCTTTTTCTAAAACTAGTCTTCTAGTACTATCAAACGAATCAACAGTTTTTATCATTACTGATAATGGCATTTTATTAAATAAGCCTCTTGAATGACATAAATCTGTGGCCTGAATTTCTGCCATTTTATAAGCAATATCTTCAGCAGTTACTAATTCTAACTCAGGCTTAACTATAAAATTACTTTCTTTATCAGCAAGAACTAAATCTGCTGCTGTTAACTTTAAGTTCTTATAACTATTTGTTCCATATTCTTGAATAAGATTTTTTAAATATCTTAAATAAGCAATAAAATCTTGTGAATGTAATATTTTTTGTTTTTCACAAATTGTTAATAAATCAAATAATTCAGCCCATAAGCCTTTAACGCCATATCCACCCCCATAATAATGAGTATCAACCTGCTCTACAACATTAGGTTTAGTCTTATATCTACTACTATAAGCATTATCTTCAAGTAATAAAGCAGCAGACATATCCAAACATTTATAAGTATCAGTAAAAGAAATATCATCAAAATGTAATAATTCAATAACTTTATCAATTTTTTCAATTAATTTAGTATCTCTTGCATTTGTTAAACAAATATCATAATTGTCAGAAATAGTTTTAAATAATTTCTTCACTAAAAAATATAAATGGTGATTAGATGTCTTTGAATAATAAAAATATCTATTTACTTGACTATCACTATATTGTGGTTTTGAAACTCTATAAGTAGGCCATAACGCACCATTTAAAATTAATTCATTTACACTTGTTACTTTTAATTTCATTTTTTAACCCCCAAGCCTGCATATATTATCATAAATCGTAAAAAAAGACAATAAAAAAGATTTCTATTTTTTCTTAGAAACCTTTTTAACATTTTTCTTTACAGAAGTTTTAGTACCACTACTCTTCTTTTTAGTACTAGAGTTATTTTTCCTAATAGTACCTTTCTTAGCAGTAGTTTTCTTTTTAGTATTCTTTTTCTTTTCAGCTTCAAGTCTTCTTTTTTCTTCTTCTAATCTTAAACGTTCTTGTTCTAATTTAATTTCTAATTCTCTCTTTCGTTTAAGTTTTAAGTTTTTATAATAATTGTATCCACCATAAGCTAAAGCTAAAACTATAATAAATGAAACAATATATGGGATAATACTCTTTTTAACAATATGAACAGTAATTTGATAAACCGTTCTAGTTTCATTTTCCGCAGTAACTATAATTTTAATAATACTTCCTTCTTTTAAATTGTCATTACCACTAATTTTAATGCTTGCTTTATCATTATTAGCAATTGCACTAATGTCTAACTTTTTAGTTCCACTATTTATATTTAATATATATCGTTTAACTTTCTTACTAAAATCTAATTTATAATCTTTAATAACAAGAGATTTTAAATAACTATCAGAAGATGAATTATCTAAAGGTTTAGTAATATTTAAACTATAAGTAACTATTTGTCCATCACTATCTTTAATTTTAATTAAAACTAAATTAGCACCTGGGCTTAGTTTTATCGTTTGTTTACCATAATTTTTTACAAAAGAGACATCTTCATTATTTAAAGTAGGACTAATAGTTAAACTAGTAACATTATTTTTTACATCAATATTATAATCATAAACATTACTTTTAAAACTAAATAGTAAAGTATTCCCTGAATCATCCTTAAGCATAATAGACTTTAAAGTCTTATCTATATTATTAGTATTAAAATCTTTTCTAACAACTCTTACAACATATATTTTAGAATTTCCGCTTTCGCTAATTACTTTAATTGGAAAAATAAATTCATTATTTTTTAAAGATAAATCAAATTCACCAGTACCACTTACATTAGCAAATTCATTTCTACTTATACCTTCAATTTTAATTTTTTTAGTATCTTTATCTACTTCATAAGTATATTTTAAAGTATCAACATCAAAACCACTTAATGATTTATCATTAATCTTAATATCACTTAAATAATTATCTGCAGATATTACTTTTATATTAGTTTCAGAATCTTCTAATTCCAAATCTTCATTTTCAGAATGAAATTTAACATTACTTAATTTAATGTTACTTACACCAGAACTCTTTCCTTTAAGTAATATAATTCCAAATTCTTGTAATCCATTTTGATAACTTTTAGAAGTAGCTTCTATAACATTATTATTATTTTTTATTGACCATACTTTTTCATAATTACTTCTAATATCAACAAGAGATAACTTATCATCAATATTCAATTTAAAACTTATTTTATTATAAGAATATTCACCATTAGCAGATACTCTACATATAACTTGATCATTTAATTTAATCTTATCATTATCACAAGTAACAACTAAATTCCCATTATCTGCGTTAACTCCTAAAGGAAGTAATAATAAACTAAAAAATAATAATATTTTCTTCATATACAAGCTCCTCATCCAATTAAATTATATCATAAACAAATAAATTTATAACCATATTTTATCAGACTTTTTTTGATAATCAAGTAGAATGTAAAATAAAAATAAGATGCAATTGCATCTTATCTATATATGAATTCAAATTTAGTTTTTTTATCTAATCCATACAATACTTTTTTTTCATTAGGAATTAAATAAACATTCTCATTTAATGAATTAATATCAATTTCTTGATTTCCATTTAAAGCATAAAAATTTCTATTAGTAACAATCTTTAAATATGATCTTTCTACGTTTCTAACATCAATTTCTAATTTACAATTTTCATCATTTTCAGCAAATGTAAATTTAGCACTCGAGTATAAATCATAACTATTAGTATTATTATTACATGTTATATATAATTTTTTAGTATCATCAACTGGAGTAATTTCTTGAAAAGCAAAAAAGCAAACTCCTCCAATAACTAATAAAACTAAAATCACAATAAGCACTTTTAATATTTTTTTCATAAAGCACCTCTTTACTATAACAAAAGTATAACATATTTTATCTTATTTAGAAATTATTATTTTTTCAATAATCTAAGTGCATTTAAAATCGCTAAGAACGATACTCCAACATCAGCAAATACCGCTGCCCACATATTTGCAACTCCTATTGAAGCCAGTATTAATATAGCCACCTTTACAGCAATTGCTAAAATAATATTTTCTCTAACTATTCTCATAGTTTTTTTAGAAATATTTATAGCTTTACTAACCTTAGATATTTCATCAGTCATAATAACTACATCAGAAGCTTCTATTGCCGCATCAGAACCAATTGCTCCCATTGAAATACCAATATCACAAAGAGCAAGTACTGGTGCATCATTAATTCCATCACCAATAAATACTAAACTATTGCTAGGATTTTTCTCTTCCATTAATTTTTCAACAAGTTCAACTTTATCTTGTGGAAGCAACTCAGAATAATATTCATCTATATCTAACTCATCACAAACATCCTTTGATGCACTTTCTTTATCTCCAGTAAGCATTACCACTTTATTAATAGAACTATTTTTAAACAACTCCATTGCTACATATGAATCATCTTTAATTTTATCAGATATTACAATATAACCAGCATACTTATTATTAACTGCTACAAAAATAATTGTACCCTTATCACTAACTTCTTCAATTTCTATCTTTTTATCTTTAAATAACTTTTCATTTCCAACTATAATTTTTTTATGGTCATAAGATATCTCTACACCCTTACCAGCATATTCTTTAGTATTTTTTATTTTATTAATATCAACTTCCTTTTGACTAGCTTCCTTTAAAGATAAAGCTATTGGATGATTAGAATAATATTCAGCTGCAGAAGCATAAAATAATAAATCTTCTTCTTTATAATCTTTAGAAACAACCTTTTGAACCTTAAATACACCTTCAGTTAAAGTTCCCGTCTTATCACAAACAATTATTTCACAATTAGCTAATTTTTCTAAATAATTACTTCCTTTAATTAAAATACCATCTCTTGATGCTGCTCCTATACCTCCAAAAAAACTTAGAGGTACAGATATAACTAATGCACATGGACAAGAAACAACTAAAAATGATAATGCTCTATAAAGCCATGGAGTAAAACTACTATGAGTTACTAATGGGGGAATAAAAGCAAGAATTACTGCAATTATAATAACTATCGGTGTATAATATTTAGCAAATTTAGTAATAAAATTTTCAGATTTAGATTTTTTGTTACTAGCATTTTCCACTAAATCTAAAATTTTGCTAACAGTTGAATTTTCATAAGTCTTAGTTACCTTGACTTTTAAAGTGCCATTAACATTAATACACCCACTTATTACTTCATCATTAACTTGAACATTACGATAAGGTGCTTCACCAGTTAAAGCAACTGTATTAAGCATTGATTCTCCCTCTACAATAATTCCATCAAGAGGAATTTTCTCTCCTGGTTTAACAACAATAATATCATTAATATTAACATCACTTGGATCAACTTTGTTAGTTTTATTATTTTTAATAAGCCAAGCATAATCAGGTTTAATATCCATTAATTCACTAATAGATTTTCTTGATTTGTTAACAGCATAATCTTGAAATAATTCACCTATTTGATATAAAAGCATAACAGTTACAGCTTCTGGATATTCTTTTATACATATTGCTCCTATTGTTGCTAGTGCCATTAAGAAATTTTCATCAAAAATTTCACCTTTTAAAATATTCTTAACTGCATTAATTATTATTTCATAAGAAACCACAATATAAGCAATAAAATATAAAATTATTTTTAAAGTTACATTATCAATTAATAAAGCAATAAAAAATATTAATGTAGATATAATAACTTTATATAAATCTTCTTTTTCTTCCATAATCCACCTATCTTCTATGGCTTATATGTTCTAAGCCAATTTCAAATAATTTTGTTATATGTTCATCATCCAAAGTATAATAAACTTCTTTACCACTTTTACGACATTTTACAACACCACTTCTTCTTAAAGTAGCTAACTGATGTGATACAGCTGACTTAGTCATACTAAGAACATTTGCAATATCACACACACACATTTCATTATTATCTAAAGTAAATAAAATTTTACATCTTGTAGTATCACCAATTAATTTAAAAAGATCGGCTAAATCATTAAAAGTATATTCATTTGGAATATTCTTTTTAACATTACTAACTCTATCTTCATGTATTATATTACAATCACAAACAAATTCATTCTTTGTCATAACGTCCTCCATAGTTGAACACTTACTCAACTATTACAATTATAGTTGAATGCTCATTCAATTGTCAAGTCAAAATAAAAGAGACGAATCCCTTTTACTTACTTTTGGCTTTTATAGTATCATATAATCCACCAGCACCAAGTGATGCAATCAAACATGTAATAATAGCATTTAAAATATTTGGTTCTAAATCAGTTAAAAAAACTAATACACCAGATACTATACCTATTAAAACATTTTGAAATGGTATATGTTTACTATTCATAATACTAAACTTTTTACTTATCATACCCATAATAAGTGTGACAAAAGTTATAATACTAGGAATTGTAATCTCCATCAGTACCTCCTTTAACTATACTCTCTAAGTATATGATTCTCTTCTCATGATTATCTATATTTTTAATAACTTCTTCCATTGCTTCATTTAAACAAGTCATAGTCATATTAAGTTTAGTTATATTAGTATTAAGTTTTACTATCGGAGTTACAATTGCAATTAGAGATACAATAAAACCAACTATCATTATAATAGTACTATCCACCATATCACCCATTTTATTGTATGAAAAAAACATTCTATATGAATGTTTATTTATCACTATTAATTATAATTTTTAATAAAGATTTAAATTTTTCTTCATTTAAACTGAACCCAGCAGCATATTTATGTCCGCCACCACCATATGATTCCGCAACTTTAGAAACATCAATTCTAACGCTTCTTAAACTAACTTTCATATTAAGTGGATCTATTAATAACATATAATCTAATTCTGGATGTCTATTACATAAAGTATTACCTATTATACTAAAGAACTTATTACCAAATACAATTCCAAATTTTAATCCATCTTTTTCTCTAATAATTAAAGATTTATCAGATAATTCAATTAATTCATTTTCTTCCTGAGTATGTAACTCTATTAAATATTTATCAGTTTCATCAAAAATATCTTTTTTGTTGTTTCTTAATTTAACAACCATTTTGCTAATATAGTTATCAATTCCAACAATACTAAATAATTTATTTAAATCATTAGCTTCAATATTTTTATTTTTCACCCATTCCCAATTATCATATGCTCTTGTATCTTCAATAAATCTTTTTATCAAAGCATTATCTTTAAGTAAATTATTTTCTTTCAAGTACAAATAAAACAATTCTGTTCCACAAGTACCAATTCCATTTCTTTGAATTTCAACTGTAGAAAAAGCATATTTACTAGCATACACATTGGTTTCATGATGATCGAAGTGTAAAATATTCATTCCTAATTCATTAATCTCATCTGCTATTTTATCATCTAAACCTAAATCAGTTATAAACACTTTTTCATAATTACTATTTTTTACAAAATCAACAATTTCAGTTTGTTCTTTAATGTGTATTAACATATAATCAACGTCTTTAAAAGCCAAATAACCTAGAATAACTCCACCTAAACCATCTATATCGTCTTCATGACTTATAACTAAAACTTTATTGCCATTTATTAATTTTTTCATCTTACCACCTACTTAACTATAGTTTAACACAATACAATTGAATGAGAAAACCAAAAATGGTATAATTCTTGCAGTCGAGGTGTTTATGAAAAAGTTAAATAAAAAGGATTATTTATATATATTATTAACATTAATTATACCAATCGGGTTCATAATTTATTTATTATGTAAAGGATACATTTTTGGTTCAGAAATAGACTGGGCAAATCAACACATAGTAATTACCGAATATTTTAGAAATATGTTTTATAAAACAGGACATCTTATTCCTCATTTAGCTTTAAATCTAGGAATGGGACAAAACATATTCTATTTTACATACTATGGTTTACTAAGTCCTATAATTTTACTTTCCTATTTATTACCATTTATACCTATGTATATATACATGTTAATAGCAGTTTTCTTATCAATAACTGCTTCATCTATCCTATTTTATAAATGGATTAATAATAAATATAATAGTGAAATAGCTTTCATTAGTACCCTAATGTTAATTTTAAATTCAACATATATATATCAATGTCATAGACATATTATGTTTGTAATATATATGCCATTTATGTTATTAGCTTT
The DNA here is from genome assembly GCA_022779465.1 of bacterium. Classification (GTDB taxonomy): domain Bacteria; phylum Bacillota_I; class Bacilli_A; order RF39; family UBA660; genus CAG-533. Next base: position 62,662 of record JALFTB010000018.1, on the reverse strand, counting down.
AAGAAGTGTCGATTTATATATAGAAAAGAAAAAACCTATACCTTTAATTATTTCTTCCTTATTATTAATATTAACAAATTACTATTTTAGTTTTTCAGGAATAATAATTACTGGCATCTATACAATATACAAAATTCTTGAAACTAAAAAAGAATCATTTAAATCATTATTTAAAATAATGTATTATGTAATAATATCTATACTATTATCTGCTATTATCTTACTTCCAACAATTTATGCTTTATCAAGAGGAAGAATGTCAACTAATGTAGCTGAATCAATCAATTATTTAAAATTATTAATTCCATTTAGTAATTTTAATAAAACTTTCTATAGTAGTTATTATTCTTGGGGAGTAACATTTATATATATAATTTCTATTGTTAACTTATTTTTATCAAAGAAAAAAAGTAATACTTTCTTAGCAATTATTATGTCTTTATTTATGTTTATTCCCGCAAGTAGTTATTTATTAAACGGATTAATGTACGTTGATGGCAAATGCTTTATACCATTTTTACCAGTAGCCATATTAACCGTTGCTAACTTGTTAAATCAAATCTCTAAAAAAGAAATTAACATTAAAAAGACAATAATATATTCACTAATTATTTCTTTATTTATTATATTAGGAGCCTTAAAAGTAAATAATTTACCACTTTTATTAATAGATATAGTTTTAGTAACAATAACTTTATATCTATCAAATAAACATCCAAAATTAATTTATATTCCTATTATTTTAATAACAATTGCAACTGCATCTATCAGTTCATATAATGAACATTATCTTAAAATAAGTGATATCAAAAATATTAATGATCAAGCATATTATAATCTTACAAATATTAAAGATAACAATTTATATAGAACTAGTATTTTAGACAATACCATCTATACACCAAATAAAACTTACAACGGTTATCGTTCATCAATTTATTCTTCAACTTCTAATAAATACTATCTTAAATTCATGAGAGAATATTTCCAAATTGAAGAAATAAACCGCGATAATACAACCTTAACAGATACTCCAAATATATTATTTGATATCTATAGTGGCACAAAATATATTGTTTCATCAAGCGATAATGTTCCGATCGGTTACACCAAAATTAAAAGTGAAAACAATATTAATCTTTATCAAAATGAAAATGTCTTACCCATTGCTTATGCTTCAAATAAAGTAATGAGTCAAAGAGAATTTGAAAACTTAACATATCCAGAAACATTAGATGCATTATTAAACTACGTTATAGTTGATGAAAGTTTAGAAAACGTTTATAAAAATAAAACAATAAAAAAATATACTGGAAAATATCAAATAAATAAAATAAACAATTTAGAATACTCTAAAAAAGATGGTCATTACATTATTAAAGCTGGTAAAAATGCTAATGCTGAAATCGAACTAAAAACCCCAATTAAAAATCAAATTTTAATAATCAAATTCAATATGAATAAAGCTAAGAGTGGATATGCTTGTAGTTCAAACATCACAATAAATGGTGTTACAAATGCCCTTTCATGTGATAAATGGAAATACAACAATAACAATAATACATTTGAATACGTATTATCATCAAACGAACCACTAAAAACAATAAACATTGAATTTACAAATGACGAATTTGATATAAGTGATCTAGAATTTTATACAATTGACTACAACACAATTAAAAATTTAAATACAAACATTGATGAATTAGTTATTGATCAAGAAAAATTAACTGATTCATATATAAGCGGCACAATCAACGTTCAAAATGATGGATATTTAAAAATTACCCTTCCATATGAGAAAAAAGGATATAAGATTTATATCGATGGAGAAAAAGCTGATTTAGTTAAAACTGACACAGCCTTTATCGGAGCTAAAATAACTCAAGGAACCCATAAAGTAGAAATTACTTATAATCCTCCATTATTTAAAACTGGAAAATATCTTTCATTACTTGGATTAGTATTATTTATTCCAATAATTTTCTACAATAAATACAAAAAACAATATCAAAAAATTGGCAATAAAATTAAATCATGTATAAAAAAATTAAATTTAAATATAAAAAAATTTGTTAAGAATAACAAAGGATATCTTCTGCTTGGAGCATCACTATTTATATTAGATTTATCACTTAGATTATTCTACAACAATCAAATCAACTATTATCACTGGTTCAATCCAATGCCAAATATATTCTCATTAGTATGGATTACATTTATCTTAACATTAACTAAAAACATAAAAGGTATTATAGGAAAAATTATATATTTTGTTTTCTATATATTCTCATTAATAATGTTCTTAGTTCATAGTATATATTTCTCATACTTTAAAGAATTCTTTGATTATAGTGTCATGCAAGTTGCGGGTGAAGGAACTGATTATTTATCTACCGTTTTATTAAATATTCCATTATGGATTATAATTATCTTCTTAGCAAGTATTGCATTAACTGTATTAGGTATTAAAAAAATCGATCAAGTTAAAAAGACTAATGGTCTAAAAGTATTTTTAATCATAATTATATTTATCACATTAAAATTTATTTTACCATTTGGTTTTGGACCTCAACGTAAAAATGTTGAATGGGATGACTGGCGTAATTCAAGAAGTGTATACACATCATATAACGATAACAATAAGAGTTTAATGGTATCTGGTATGTTTGAATATAACGTAAGAAACTTCTACATCAATTTCATGCAAGATAATACCAAATTATCTAAACAAGAAGAAGAAGTTTTAAATGATAACTTTAAAGATTTAAAACAAAGTGAAACAAATAAATATACTGGCATCTTTAAAGATAAAAATTTAATTATAGTGCAACTTGAAAGTGTTGATGATTTCTTACTAGATAAAAATATCATGCCAACTTTCTATAAACTATCTAGAAACTCTATTAACTTTACAAAGCATTTTAGTTATACATCAGGTGGTGGTTCAACATTTAATTCAGAGTTCATGGTTAATACTGGTTACTCAAGTGCTTACAATTACAATCAAAGTGCTTATACATTCAGTAGAAATACCTATGCTTACTCTCTTGCAAATCTATTTAAAGAACAAGGATATGAAGTAAATGCTTTCCATATGAACTCATCAGAGTACTATTCTAGAGGCGTTAATTATAAAGCATTTGGTTATGACTCATATAACGGTTTAAAAGATTTAGGTATCTATGAAAATAATGAATTCTGGTTAGATACCGAATTAATAAAAAATGAAACATTTAATGAAAAAATATTTAATCCAAATAAAAAAACATTATCATATATAATTACTTATTCTGCACACATGCCTTACAAAACAACAAAAGGTACATGTCCAATGTTAACAGATAAACAAGGATTAACTGAATATGAATGTTTAAAAATTCAAGCAAAAGAAACAGATGATATGTTAAATTTAATCTTAGAAACATTAAAAGAAAAGAACATGATGGAAAACACTGTATTAGTTTTATTCTCAGATCATTATGTTTATACTCTTGAAAATAAAAGTTTATTAGACGAATATAAAGAAACAGATACAAATCTTATTAATAAAACTCCATTTATGATTTATCATAATGGTGAAATTAAGAAAACTGTAAAAAATGTTAATTCACAATTAGATATTCTTCCAACAATTTTAAATTTATTCGGAATTACATATTATCCAAATAATTATATTGGTAGAGATATCTTATCAAATGATTATGACCCATTAGTATTCTTCCCAGATGGTTCTTGGTATAATGGTCAAACTTATGTAACAAATGGTGAATACTATAAAGGAAGAAAAATTAGCGATGAAAAACTTCAAAAATATAATTCAATCGTAAAAAGAAAAATGTCATTAAATGATGCCGTTATCAAATCTGATTATTTTGCTAAAAAAACAAGGTAAAACTTGTTTTTTTTTGCATTAAAATTTCTTTATTTATATTTAAATTTATAGTATAATCTAAAATAGGGTGCTAGTATGAAAAAGAATAGAAAATTCAAAAATTTATTTAAAAAATTACATAAAACAAAATTAGGTTTTAGAATAACCTTTTATATAACATTTATACTATATTTAATAAGCATTTGTTTACTATCTTATAGTATTCTTTTACTTGCCGGTATCGAAACCTTTATAAGAGCCATTATTATCTTAATATTATTTATTTATTTATTTATTTATCTAATATTTGGATTAACAACTCTTATAACTAAAAAGCATACCAAATTAATCATAGTAACTATATTAACCTTAATATTTGCTGTCGGTAACGTATTTGCATATTACTACATCAACAAAACTTATCAAATTGTAGATAATACTAGTAAAGAAAAAGTTATATACACAACAAAATTAATCGCACTATCAAAAGATGTTAATATTAAAACAATTGGACTAATTAAAAATGAAAATGATATAGAAGGATATACCTTACCTCAAGAATATATTGCAACAAATAATTTAAAATACAAAATAGTTTACTATGAAGATTATTATAAATTGTTAGAAGCTTTATACGATAAAAAAGTTGATGCGATCTTTATTGGTTCAAACTACAAAATTAAATATCGAGAAACGGAAAAATTTGCAAATATTGCTACAGATACCGTAGAATTAGCAGAATTTAGTAAAAAATTAAATAATCAAGATACAGTAGAATCAACTAATAAATCTGTAACTGAACCATTTACTGTATTACTTCTTGGTGTAGACTCTGAATATGATGGATTATCAAATAACGCCGCATTTAATGGTGACTCAATCATGTTAGTAACATTTAATCCTAAAACATTATCTGCAACTATGTTTAGTATTCCAAGAGATACATATGTACCTATCGCATGTAACAATAATAAAGGACACAAAATAAATTCAGCAGCAGCTTATGGTACCAAATGTATGATAGATACAATTCACAACCTAACAGATATTAATATCGACTACTATGTAAAAATTAACTTCAAAGGAGTTGTTGCTCTAGTTAATGCTTTGGGTGGTATCACAATGGATATTGATAAACCAGATTTCAGTAAAAATTTAAGAGTAGATTGTAAAGGAAAGATTTGTGAACAAAATTCAAATCGTCAATTTGGTAACAACTTAGTATTTATCGAACCAGGTAAGAATAAAACTTTAAATGGCGAACAAGCTCTTGCTTATGCTCGTAATAGACACCAATGGGCACTATCAGATTTTAAACGTATCGAACATCAACAAGCAGTTGTAACAGCTATCGCTAATAAAGCTAAAACAATAAGAGATGTAAACACATTTTATAAAGTACTAAATGCTGTTTCAAATAACATTGATACAAATATGGATCCAAAAGAAATATTAAACTTCTATAACGTATTTAAAACAATTATAACAAGTGAAAACTTCTCAGCTAACGATTTCATTAACATCCAAAAAACATATCTTACAGGATATGATTTAACAATATTCCAAGGTTATAATATGTATACTTTCCAATATAATAAAGAAAGTTTAGATGAAATAGTAAAAGCCATGAAAGAAAATCTAGAAATTACTAAACCAACCTTAATTAAAACATTTAACTTCTCAGTAAATGAAGAATACAAAGTACCAGTTATCGGTAAGATTTATACAACTGGTCAAAGAAATGAAACGATGCCAAACTTTGTAGGTAGCACTATTGGTTATTTAGAATCATGGGTATCTGGTAGAGAAATAACTCTAACCAAAGAATATCAAGAAAGTACAACATGTATGAATAATCAAATACTAAGTCAAAACGTTCATAAAGGAACTTTAATAACAAAAGGAATGACCTTAAATGTTAAAGTATGTAAAAACAATCCTGTCGTTAAACCAACTACAACAACTACTTCAAGTACTGTTGAAGAAACTCAATAAAAAAAACCATTATATAATGGTTTTTTTATTTCATCTTTTTATTAATAGATCTAATGTTATAACACATCTCAGTAAACAACATTAATAATTCAAAAGAAACTCTTAATCCTATATTACCAAGTACTAAAACTAAAATAAATGATAAGAAACTAGTTGAAATTAAATTAAATGATAATAAAGTTAAAGCAAGTGCACTAACAATATAAGTTATTCTAAATAAATCATCAATTACAAAATATTTAAATTGAAACCACTCATATAATTTAGCCATGAATCCAGTATACTTTTTTTCATTATTTTTACTAAATACTGTAAAATATAAAGCAATTCCGCCAATAACAGCAAGTACTACAGCAATTATAGTCCAAACTAAACTACCTGCTAAAGAACTAGTACTACTAGTTTCTCCTAAATAACTATAATCATACATATCCATAATATCCATTCCTTTCTATTAATAATCATAACATATATTAAACCATAAAAAAACCATTCCTAAATAGGAATAGTTAATTTTTGACCAATACTCAAGACATTAGAACTTAAATTATTTAAAGATTTAATTTCATCTACACTAACATTATAATTTTTAGCAATATTATATAAAGTATCTCCTTTTTTAACAGTATACACAGTAGTACTTATATTTTGATCATTACTTTCACTAGGAATAATTAAAGACATTCCTATCGTAAGTGTATTACTACTTAATCCATTAGCTTTCTTTATCTCATCAACACTAACATTAAATTCCCTAGCAATACCATATAAAGTATCACCCTTCTTAACAACATAAACATTTGAAGAACTAGTTTCACCAACAATTAACTTTTGACCGATTGCCAAAGTATTACTATCTAAATTATTATATTTTTTAAGTTCAGCAACAGTTAAACCATATTTACTAGCAATACCATACAATGTATCTCCCTTTTTAACAGTATAATATTCATAACCAGTAAGTTCTTCAGTATTAGAAGGAACACTATTATCCTTAACTAGTAAAACGTCACCAATATTTAAAGAATTAGAAGATAAATTGTTAATATCTTTAAGTTTATCCACAGTTAAACCATAATTTTTAGCAATACTCCATAAAGTATCTCCTTTTTTAACAACATAATATCCACTTGCAGTTTTAGGAACATACTTATATCCAGCATATTCAGTTACAGCTCTAACTACAGCTTCGGCATAATCTTTATAATTATTTTTAAGCCTATTAGCATCATTAACATTATCTAAAAAACCATATTCAACAATTAAAGCTTCAGTATTAGGAGTATTACGAATAATATAATAATAATCTTTAGAGGTATTACTAGGTAAACGTCTTTGATAATACTTTCTAACAACTTGACCAGATTTCTCTAATTCATTAATTATCTTAGCAGCTAAAGTGTCTCTATTACGTAGTGCATATATTACTTCAGCGCCTTCGCCACCTCCTGCATTTATGTGATTAGATAACACTATTACATCCTTACCATTACCATATTGATCCAATACAACTTTAGGTCTAGCATTTGCATCCAAATCCACATCACTAGTTCTAGTCATCTTTACTGGTACTCCCAATTCTTTAAACCTGTCATACATATATTTACTTATATCTAAAGTTAAATTCTTTTCAATAATACCATTGCCTGATGCACCATTATCAGCTCCACCATGTCCCGCATCAATAACTACACTTTTTATAGCCATATACATCACCTAAAATATTGTATGAAAAAAACATATACTTTGCTAATATATGTTTTTTTGATTCCATTTTATTAAATTATCAGTATCAATTTTATAAATTGTACTTTCACCTATCTTTTCAAATCCAATATGACCAAAAACTTCCTGTGAATGAATGTTCCTCTTATTAATATGTATTTTTATATATTCATAACTGTTTAATTCCGGCATACTTACAAACTTTCCGATAAGTTTTCTTAAAACACCCTTACCTTGATACTCTTCTCTAATCTGAATCTCACTTATCCAAAGTTCATCATTTATCACAGAATAACTTAAATACCCAATTACCAAATCTCTTTCTTCAAGACATATCACATTATATTGCTCTGACGTTTTTATAGAATTGAACAAATTATTATAATTATCCTTATTATCATGCTTATCTTTATCATCCAAAAACTCAGGATAAGTTTTAAACAAATTATTTATTAATATTTCATACATCTTTGCAAATTGATTATCACTCAAATCCTTAGATGAATAAACATTAAGCATTCTTTAACATCTCCAAATGTTTATCTTCAATTCTATCTAAATTTTTATTATCTTCTATTATTTTATTTATAAAAACTTTATCATTGGTTTCAATGACTTTATTTATTAAATAATCCATATCTAGTGATTCTTGAACAGCGCAAACTAGTTCCATCAAATAATAAACATCTCTTTTTAAAATAAAATAATCTACAATTCTATTAAAGTTCATACCTTTAAAATCATAATTGAAAGCAAGTCTCCATAAAGCTTCTCTTTTATCTTCTTTGATACCAACTTCAACCATATCATCAAAAGCTTCTTGATCAATTTGTGGTGGACATGGAACACTTATATAATGAGTTATAAATTCAAGTAAATCTTTAGCATCCATCGCCGTAGCTTCTCTATTGACAATTTCATTATGAGTTAATTTGTTAAAAATTTGTTTATATTTTTCTCCGCCATCTTTAACTAGCAACAAATCACTTTGAAGTTCTTCTTTTTTCTTATCTATTTTTGCTTGAATCTTTTCATTATCTATCTTTGCATTTTTTATCTTTTCAAGAAAATGATTTATAGTCTCTTTTCTTTTTCTTTCAGTTTCATCTTCTTCGTTAGGAACAGATTCTATAATTTTTTTAATTTCCAATTTAGTGTTTTCAATATTTTCCTCATCATCTTTAGAATATCCTTCTAACTCATCCATTAATTTAAGCACATCATCGGCATTAATAAATCTATTAACGTACTTATACATAATATCTACCATTCTCATAAATATCACCTCTATCCCAATTATAACAAAAGAAAACACCTAATAAAAGGTGTCTCTAAATACTTCTTTTCTTTCGAGTTACATAATTATTTAAAATTATAAAAATTACAGAAAACAACAAAAGCATTCCCAAATTTAACAAAATTGGTTTCAAATTTGTTAAATCAAATATTTCCATAGTCTTTAATAATTCATTAGATTTAATATACCAATAAGAAGGTAAGACATGAGCAAACTTTAAAACTCCATCTGGAAGCATACTCATCGGAATAAATGCTCCGCATAAGAAAGCAGATCCTAGTGCTACCACGTTAACTACTCCAGCAATCGCATTTTTATTACTTACCAAACTACTTATAAACAAAGCCATAGTAAGTGAACAAAGTGTAAATACAAATGAATTAATAACATACCATAATCCATTTAAAGTAAATACCGTTTTGCCAAGAATCATTACTCCAATTAAATTATAAAGAATCCAAACAAGCAAGCCATACCCAAAACTAGAAATTAACAATAACCAATTATGTTTCTTATAATCCATCTCACTTATAATAATTCTTTTATTAACGTATTCTTTATTAAAGCTTCCTAATACTAAGCATACTATGTAAATAACTACTGCCATTATACTATAACTAGCAAAACTATAATAAAATGATATATTACTCATTTCTCCCGCATCTAACTTGGAATTAATGAGCATCTCAGATTTCTTACTTAAACTATCATTAATATTCTTTATTATCGTTTTTTCATCATCATAAAGCTTTCTAAAAGTATTTTGAGTTTTAACATATCTTTCTAACATCATTTCTGTTAAAGAAGAATCATAAGTACCATTTGTTTTTATATCAATACTTGGATTTTCTCCATTTAATACATTTCTTCTATATCCTTCTTGTATATAAATAACATAAGATATATCTCTATAAAATAAAGCATCATTAATTTCTTCTTCACTACCAAACACTTTAACATTAGCATTATCTTTTAAATAATCTATTAGATTCTCAGTTAAACCTATATTTACATCATGATTAACAATTACAATATCTGGTTTTGTATCCGTAAATGTCATATTAACATCACCAGAATTCATATTTATAGCACCAAAACCAATTAACATAACTGTATATAAAATAATAGTTCCCTTATATTTATTTACTATTTTCCAAAAAGTCTTAAATACTGTCATACTTCTGTCTCCTTAATGCTAATATAGATATAATAATTAATATTAAAGAAAATACTAATAGACTAATTAAATCAAAATAATATCTGCTTAAAGTATCGTAATAATATAAACTATAAAAACCATCTGTAATCATTGCAACTGGATTAATCTTATTTAAAAATGATGCATTAGTATCTATAACATACTTCATTCCTACACCCATCATCCCCGACAAGAAACAACACAGCATTGTAATAGATATTAAAATACCTACTTTAGAGCCTTCATTAGCCTTAATTGATGTTGCAACCATTAATCCTAAAGATAATCCTGATAAAGAGCCTACAAGAGCTAAAATTATGCTTAAATAAAGCGTATTGCCATAATCAACATTTAAAATAAATATAGTATATAAAAATAATAAAGCTATCCCTATAATTTGTACCACATAACTAGCAAGTAAACTACTAATAACCGTTTTACTTTTACTTATAGGTGAAATAAAAATTCTCTTACCAACACTTTTCATATCCGGTAATTTATAATTAATAATATACATCGAAAGCATACTACCATATAAACATGCCATTGCTATTAAAGAATAAAACTCAACCATTGTATAACTTAAATTTTTATTAGAAACATTATTAAGTTTTACTTCATTATCATTATTAACAATATTTAAAACTTCATCATAAATTTTTCCATAATCTACTTCATAACTATTACTAACTTTATCTTTAATAATATTATTTATAATAGTCTTTTCACTATTAATTTCATCAACTACATATCTTAAAACAGTTTCATTAATTCCACTATTATTAACATTAATTTTAATATCATCACCAGTAAATAATAAATAACCAGTTATCTTATTATCATCAAGTAATTTTTCACTTTTCTTTTGATCTAAATAACTAACATTAAATATCCTATTTTCACCAGTGCTTAAACTTTTTAATGATTCATTAAAAAACTCATCTCTTTTAAATTCTTCATTATCAACAACTGCAATATTAAAAACTTCTAAAACTTCATTTTTTTCAATATTTGAAAACGCTAATTTAAAGAAAGTACCAAGCAATATTGGAAAAACAAAAGTCCAAAATATTAATGATTTACTCTTAAATAAAGTTTTTAAAGAATAAACAAAATTATGCCAAAACATTAATCCCTTAATTCCTTTCCAGTTAGTTCTAAGAATACATCATTTAATGTTGGTCTTTCTGAGAATATTTTATTATATTTAATCTTTTTACTATTAAAATAATCTATTAAATCTCCTAAATTATTTTTACCTTTCTTATATTTAATAACTAAAATACCATTACCATAATTAATATCATCAACTGTTTTAAATTCTTTTATTTCTTTTATTTCTTTTTCACTTATTTTATTTAATTCTACTGTTATTTTTTCTTCTATATTAGCTTTTTCTTTTAATTCATCAGATGTTCCTTCTGCTATTATCTTACCTTTATCTAAAATGATAATTCTGTCACAAAGTATTTCAACTTCTTCCATATAATGTGTTGTATAAACAATTGTAGCTCCCTCATCTCTCAACTTTTTAATTCCATCTAAAATATTATTTCTACTTTGAGGATCAACTGCTACAGTAGGTTCATCTAAAAATATTAAACTTGGTTTATGTGCTATTCCACAAGCTATATTTAATCTTCTAAGTAAACCACCAGATAATTGTTTAGGATAAAATTTAACAAAATCATTAAGACCAACTAAATCAATCGCATCCTTAACATATTTCTTACGTTTATCTTTATCAGTTATATATAAGCCACAAAAATAATCAATATTATCATAAACGTTTAATTCATCAAATACGGCAATCTCTTGAAATATAACTCCAATCTTACTTTTAATATCATAAGAATCAACATTCATTTCTTTTCCGAATATTTTAATATTCCCATTTTGATATTTAAGTAAAGAAAGTAAACAATTAATAGTTGTTGATTTACCACTTCCATTAGGCCCAAGTAATCCCAATATTTCACCCTTTTTAACATTAAAAGATAAGTCATCAACAGCTTTTAAATTTTTATAACATTTAGTTAAATTTTTAACTTCAATAACATTTGTCATAAATACCTCTTTCTATACATTTAAATTTTTATAATCTTTAGTTCCAACTTTAATAATCAAATAGTAAAACAAAACATCAAGTAAACTAATTACTAATAAATTAAAACAAAGTAACATTTTCGAATTAATTTTATCTATCAATAACCCATAACCAAAAATACTACCAAAAAACACAATCATTCCCATAAATACTGATAACATTGAACTCATACTCTGTTTAACAACCTCAGTGTCATTCATCGCATTCATCTTCGGATATTTCAAATTAATAAATAAACCTATACTTGATGATAATAATATTGATAATAAACTACATAAAATAATAACAATAATATAAAAAACACTTGGTTTAAAAACTATAAAGAAAATAAATTCACTAATTAATATAAATGGTAATTCAATAATATATGGATATATTAATTTAGATCTCATAATTGCTTTTTCACTAACAGGTAAACTTTTAGTAATATTAATAGTTTTTCCTTCTAAAGAAATACAAGAAGACGTAATAGAAGTTAAAGAGGCAGCAAATATCATTAAGAAATAATATAAAACCTCAATAGATAAACCACCAGTATAACCATAATCTTTCAATATTAGTTCAAAAACACTGCTTCCCTTTACGGCCATTGCTATTGTAACAATAAGAACAATAACCAAACCTATTGAAGTATTAAGCATATAAACCGGGGAAGAAAAATATCTTTTTAACTCTTTTTTCACCAAAGCAATTAAAGGACTATTTTTAACAAATTTTTCTTTTTTAAATCTTACTTTTGTATTACCACTTTTCTCATTAGATATAATTTTAAAATAATATTTAGCTCCAATATAAATGAATAACATAAATGGAATAATATTTATTAACAATAATTTTAAAAAAGTTAAAATATCAAAATGATTAATTAAATTAACATAAGCACCTATTGGATAATAAATTTTAACTAGCATATCATTGATACTTACTGCTTTACTTGCAATATTTTGAACAAAGCCTTCTAATTTTATACTTCCAATATAAATCACAAAAAATAAGACTAATGATAGTACAGTTTGTATTATCTTTTTAAATCTAGATTTACTAGAAAACATCTTAACTAAATACCCTAAAAAACTAGATATAATAGTTGGAATAATTGGTAGCAATATTGTCATCAAAAATGATAATAAATAAAAACTAATTCCTGGATGTTCAAAATAAATATAAATTATAAAAGCTGGTAACAAAAACATCAAGTTATAAATATATTCAAATAATAATAATTTAAAAATTCTTAAAAATAAAATTTTAGATTTTGATATTGGCAATGAAAATAACAAATCATTATCTTTAGCTTCAAATAAAATACCTTGAGATTTATAAATACCTTCTATAAAAGTTAAAACAGTAACAAGGAATAAAAACATTGTCAGCATTATATAAGTAAGATGAACTTCATGTAAAGCTTTTCCTAACATATAGGCATATGTTCCAATTCCAAGTGCAACAATTAAAAATAATATAATTGGTAATATAGTTTTTACAAATTTACTAGAATTTCTTTTTGCTGAATAATTAAACATATTCATATCTTGACTAAGAACAGCTTTGATTAAAGAATATGTTTTCATTATTGATTATCTCCTAACTCAAGAAATACTTGTTCTAAAGATTCATCACCCTTAATATCTTTCATTTTACCTATTTTAACAATTTCACCTTTTTTAATTATTGCTACTCTATCACATAACTTTTCTGCAACATCTAAAATATGTGTGGAAAAGAAGATAGTTTTACCCTCTTTAGCCATTTTATGCATTACTTCTTTCATATCAAAAACTGCTTTTGGATCAAGTCCAACAAAAGGCTCATCCATAATTAAGACATCAGGATTATGACTAAGTGCCGCAATTAAAGCTACTTTTTGTTTCATACCATGAGAGAAACTTGAAATATCAGAACCTAATTTACCATCCATTTCAAACATTTTAGAATATTTTTCAATATTTACTTTTCTATCTTCTAAAGATACATCATATATATCACATATAAAATTAATAAAATCTAACCCAGTCATATTCTCATATAAATCAGGATTATCTGGAACATAAGCCATTTCTCTTTTACATTCAATAGGTTCTTTTTTTATAGATTTACCATTAATTAAAATATCTCCACTATCAAAATCTAATATTCCTACTAAAGACTTTATCATAGTAGTTTTACCAGCACCATTATGTCCAATAAATGCAAATATTTCCCCATTATCAATCTTAAAACTAATATCATTTAAAGCTTTTACTTTGCCATCATAACTCTTACTAACATTTTTAATTTCTATCATATTATTTTTCCTCTTTCCAATTATTCAAAACCCATTTATTATTTGGATTTTCTTCAAGTAACATAAGTGCTTGAAATTCACTAGATAATAAATCACTTATATCTTTATCAGTTAATTCAAGTGTTTTACAAGCAATAAGTGTTGCTAATCCATGAGTAAATATCCACATCTTAGTATGAAATGTCATAATTTCTTCATGACTTAATTGAGTACTTTTTCTAATAATACCTTCAAGTGTAGTAAAATTACTATCATTTTTACCGACAAACTTTTCAATTCCTAATTTTGATTCACTCATAAAAAGATAAGTATATAATTTAGGTTCATTTTTCGCAAATTTTATATAATTAATTCCAATTTGTTTATATTTAGGAATTCCTTCTATAACATTATTAATTAAATAACTAAAAAAATATTCTTCAATCTTTTCATTAAGTTCTTTATTTAATTCTTCAACATTTTTAAATTGATAATAAATAGGTCTAATTGAACAATTAAGTATTTTAGCTAATTCTCTATTACTTATTTGATCAACACCTTTTTCTCTTGCTATTTCAAAAGCAGCATCTAATATCATTTGTTTTGATATTTTTATAGTTGTTGGCATAACTACTCCTCCCTATTACAAAAATATTGTATCACATAATACAATATTAATAAATACATTATTTTAAAAATATATAAAATTTATTAGGACAAAAAGTTTACTTATTTATTTTCAGGATTATGCAACAATATAAATAGGTGAAGTTAAATGAATACAAATTTTAAAGATGATTATAACGAAGATTTTAAATCTATTATTGCTTATAACATCAAATATTATCGTAAAGAAAAAGGAATTAAATTAATGGACTTAGCTGAATTATTAGGTGTTACTCCAGAATACTTAAAGAGAATAGAGTCACCTAATGATGATAAAAAGAATTGTTCATTAACTCTTCTTTATAAAATATCAATAATATTTAATAAAAAGCTAGATGATTTTCTTATTGATCATAGAGAAAAATAAAAAACTACATTTCGTAGTTTTTTATTTTAATATTAAATAACTAATTATAAACACACTTATATTATTTAGTAGATTAACCGTATCATTCGTCATCCATTTATAACCTTTTATAAGCTTAGTATTCTTTTTACAATGTATATCTACCTCAACTTGTTCATAGCAAACTTTACATTCATATTTAGCTTGGAAAAAAGCTCCTAAAATACTATCAATATATGTTCCAACAAATGCCATAAGTATAATAAATAAATACATCTTAACATTATAAGAAACATAATAATAAACAAGTCCTACAATAATACCACCTAAAATTGAAGCATTTATTCCTAAAAAACTAATAGCTCCACTTTCTCCTTTTTTCATTTTTTTAAAATTTAAAGGATTAACAGGTTTCTTTGTAGATAAACTACCTAAAGAAGATGCTAAGGTATCTGCTAAACTAGTTCCAATAACGGCATAATATGTTACATAAAAAACATCTTGTTTAGTAACATAAAATAATACTATAGCAACAAAAGAAGTTAAAATATTACTTATCATTTGGTAGGCATTTCTTTTTTCATCTTTTTCACCCTTTTTTAACTTATCACTTAACAAAGTTAATACAAAAGTTAATGCTAAAGCAAAAAACGGAAATAAGCCACCACAATAAGCTATCACTACACCCATTACCCATGCACATAACACAGCTAGGTTTGTAAGCTTCTTTTTATATAAAGCATATAAAGCAAAAATAGACGGTAACAATACAGCTAAATACATCTACAACACTCCCATTAAATATACAACAATAGATACTCCTAAAGGTATATATAAATTATCTAACCCCTTAGTTCCAATTAATTCAAGTAATGTACTTATAATTGCAACAATTACATATTGATATAATTTAAAACTAATATCAAATACTAAATCAAATGTTAACATAACAAGTATTGACACTACAAACACAGTTAATGACCCAGAAATAGTTTTATCATTTATTAACTCTTTACTTTTAATTTTCTTAGCAACTAATGGAGCCAATCCATCACCAAAAGCCATTATAAATAATCCTATTCCAAAAGGTAAATAAAATTTTGGTTCAAAATAAGTAACAATACACATAATAAGAACACTAACAGGATATAATACCGTTCCTATCGAATTATCATCATTTTCCATCCCTTTAAACAAGTTCTTCTTATAAGAAATATAATTAACAATAATAAACGTTATAGGCGGAATTATTATATGTATTGTATTCTTAAAATAAACATATAAAAAAATCCAACAAAAAGACACACATATATGTATAATCTTTCTTGTAATCATTTCTGAAACATTAAATTTTTTATGTAAAATATCTGTTATTAATAATAACAAAATTAAATATAAATATGTAAATAAATAACCTTTAACTATCATAATCCCGGATATGCCCCAACACCAAGAGGTAAAGCAATTAAATAGAAAGCTAAAAGAATTACTATCCACATAATAGTTATAAATCCACTATATGGCATTAAATATTTAATATTACCAAATAAACCCTCTTGATCATCAGTACTATACAATTCCATAAATGCAATATAAATTACAAAATATGCCATTACTGGAGTTAATGCATAACTACAACATTCACCAGCTCTAAAAATAACAGTAGCAAATTCAGGAGATAATCCTGCATTCATAAATACTGGAACAGCAGATGCACTTAATATAGCCCACTTACTTATACTACTTGGCAAAACTAATGTTGATAAAGCACTAACTATAAACAATAATAAAATTAAAGGTAGGCCAGTAAATTCACTTGCACTAATAACACTAGCTAAACTAGCAGTAACTAAAGTACCTATATTAGACTTCTTAAATATAAAGATAAATGAAGAAGCAAAGAATATTAATACTAATACTTTACCAATTTTATCTAAAGAATAACTTAAAGATTCCCAAACTTCTTTACCACTCTTAAAGTTCTTAGATCCAAATCCATAAGTTAAACCTAATATAAAGAATAACAATGTAACAACAAATACAAATCCTTGATTAAAGAAAGAATTATAACCAAATAACTTATCTATATATAAAGTTTGACTATAATCTAATAGATTACCACCTAAAGGTGCATTAGGAATAATATTATATATAAATATTAATAAATATATAATACCTGCTCCTAAAGAAAGAATTAAACCTCTTTTTTCTCTTTTAGTTAAATAATCTTCTTTCTCATCCATTAATTCATAATGTCCTAATCTAGGAACAATTATTCTTTCAGTTACATCAGATACAATTAACGCAGCTACAACAGCAGCAATTAACATAATTAATACATAAGCAAATACACTTATACTATAATTACTTGTAAAAATGCTAGCAGCTAACGTTGTATATGATAACAAACTAGAATCAATACTATTCATAAATATATTAATTCCAATACCACATGACATTGAAGCAAAAGCACAAATAATACCCGCTTTTGGATGTCTCTTACCATATTTAAATAATAAAGCAGCTGTTGGAATTAATACAATATAACTTAAATCACCAACAATAGAAGCTAAAACACATATTAAAGATAATATAAATGTTACAACTCTTTTATTAGCATTTTTAGTTAATATATAAAATAAAGAATCTAAAAAACCACTCTTATCCATTATTCCAAAACCTATTAAAATAATAATAAGCATAGATAACGGTGTAAAAGAAGCAAAATTAGAAACTGCATTACTAAAAATATATTTTAATCCACTTAAACTAAATAAATTCTCAACAAAAACAAATTGTCTAACATAAGAACCATTAGTTGAAATAGTATTATAAGAAGCACTAACATTAAATAAAGTTAAAATACCACTAGTTATAATAGTCAGTAAAATTAAAATACAAAAAGTCATTATAGGATGTAATACAATTTTTTCTCTTACTCTTCTAATCCTTTTCATTAATAATTCTCCTTAATTTTTTTTCAAACTCTAATCTATCCATCATAATTTCTCTATTACAATTAATACATTTAAGTTTAATATCAACGCCAACCCTAGTAATTACCCATTCATTAGTTCCACATGCATGAGGTTTCTTCATAACAACTTTAGTTCCTAAATTATATATCTTTTCCATTATGCACCTCTAATTGATTATAAGGAATCTTAATATCATTATTATCATAAGCTTCTTTAACAATACCAAGTACTGCTCTTTTCACAGCAAATTGTTTTCCTTGACTACATTTAACTTGAATTAAATAATTAACACTTGAATCAGCCAATTGATCAATCCCTAAATATTTACATTCAGAAGGAACAACATCATCAAGTTTTTTAACTTTATCAAGCGCTCCAACTAACACCTTTTCCACATCTTTTTCATTACATTCATAAGCCGTAGGTATTTGTAAATACATAGTAACCTTCTTTTGACTTAAATTAATAATCTTATCAATATTACGATTAGCTACAATTAAAGTTTCCCCATTGGCATTAATAATTTTTGTACTTTTTAAACCAAACTCAGAAACAGTACCAGTAAAACTATTAAAAGTTACTAAATCACCTACAACATAATAATTATCCATAATGATATTAATACCACCAATTATATCTTTTAAAGCATCTTGAAGTGCTAAACCAATAACAACTCCTACAACACCTAAACCAGCAATAATTGAAGTAGTATCAACCCCATAAATATTTAAAATAATTAATAAACCTAAAATAAGCATTACATATTTAATAATATTTTTAAAAAGAATAATAATAGTTCTTCTCTTTTTCTTATCGTAATCAGTCTTACCAACAATAACCGCTTTATCAAGTAATCCAATAATAAAATTATATAGAATAATACAGCCAGCAACAGTTATTATTGGTCCATAAAATTTAACAGATTTAATAAACAAAATAATCTTATCTAAAGCCTCCATTATTCCTCATCCAATTCTATATTTAAAACTTCGAATATTCTAGCTAAATCGCCATCACTATCAAAAGGTATTATAACCTTATCTTTCATAACTTGAGCCTTACATCCTAGTTTATCTCTTAAAATATTTTCATAAGCATTATATTTTAAAGGTCTAATTTTAACTGTTCTATTAATAGGTTTCTTTTTAACAATCGTTTCTTCTCTACATAAATTTTCTAGTTCTCTAACAGATAAATCTTCTCTAATTACTCTATTAGCTAAAGCATTAATTAATTCTTCATCATCTAGCTTAGATAATACTCTAGCATGAGAAGCACTTAACTCTTTACTAGTAATCTTATCTCTAACACTCTTAGGTAAATTTAATAAACCTAAAAGATTAGTAATATAACTTCTACTTTTACCAAACTTAACAGCCATTTCTTCTTGAGTTAAACCAGTAGAATTAATATACTTTTGAAATCCTTCAGCTAATTCAATTGGTGATAAATCTTCTCTTTGAATATTTTCTAAAATAGCAATATCCATCATTTCTTGATCACTAAAATCTTTTACAATAGCAGGAATAGTTTCCTTACCTGCAATCTTAGAAGCTTTAGTTCTTCTTTCACCAGCAACTAATTCATAACCATGAATACTCTTTTTAACAATAATTGGTTCAAGTACCCCATGTTGCTTTATAGATTCAGCTAATTCTTGTAAAGCAAGCGGATCAAAATGAACCCTTGGTTGATATGGATTACTTCTAATCTCACTAATTGGAATTTCCATAATATCTCCATGAGGAGTATTATCAACTATTTCTTGTTCAAAAGTTTCAAAATTTAATTGTTCACTATTAAATAATTGTTCTAAACCCTTTCCTAATGCTTTTCTTTTGTTATTCGTTTCCATCTCTATCTATAACCTCCTTGGCTAGATTCATATAAGCCTCAGCTGCACGACTTGTCGGATCATATTCATTTATAGGTTCACCATGACTTGGTGCTTCTACTAATCTTATTAATCTAGGAATAATAGTATTAAATACTTTATCCTTAAAGAACTTTCTTACTTCTTCAACAACTTCTAACCCTAGATTAGTTCTTGAATCTAATAAAGTTAATAAAACTCCTTCTATCTTTAAATTAGGATTTAATCTAGTTTGAGTCATAATTATAGTATTTAATAATTGAGTAATACCTTCTAAAGCAAAGAATTCACATTGTACTGGAATTATAACAGAATCACTAGCAACTAAAGCATTAGTAGTTAATAATCCTAAAGAAGGGGGACAATCTATAATAATAAAGTCATAATTATCCTTAATAGGTTCAAGTGCATTTCTTAATTGTTCATTTTTCTTAAAAGCAGCATTTTGATAACCTTTTTCTAATAATTCAATATCTAATCCAGCTAAGTTAATAGTTGCTGGAATAATAGATAATAAAGTAAAACCAGTTTTAACAATAGCTTTTTTAGCTTCAACTGTTCCATTTAAAACATCATAAATACTATACTTAATATTACCCTTATTAACACCTAATCCTGTAGTACAATTACCCTGAGGATCTAAGTCTACTAATAAAGATTTTTTACCTAATTTACCTAAAGAAGCAGCTAGATTAATACTAGTTGTTGTTTTACCAACTCCACCCTTTTGATTTACTAAAGAAATTACTTTTGTCATTTTAACCACTGCTTTCTACTACTAAATATTTTATCATATATAAATATAATTGTCTAAAAAAAAGTATTTTCAATTCTACCTTATTTACTATTTAGACAAACATAATTTTATCACAAAAAGAATCATTATAAAATAAAAATAGCCATTACTCAAAATTATGATATAATAAACTTAGTAAGGAGAGGTTTATGAAAAAGAATAGTTTACTAAAAAAAGAATACGTAAGTGAAAAAAGTGGAAAAGAAATAGTGTTAGTATCATTATTTAAAACCCTATGTATATGCATTGTAATTTTATTATTACTTAATCCCAATGTAATGAATTTTGTTAGAGAAAATATATATAATCAGATAGATATGGAAGAAAATAAATTCTGGATTACAACATCACTAATATCTATTCCATTTATTTTAATAATAGGTACTTGTATTGGTTTTATCAAATTAAATATCAGTTCATTAAAAAGCAAATAAAAAGATTCTTATTCAGAATCTTTTTTATTTATATTTACTTTTTTAGTTTCTTTTTTAGGATTTTCTTCCTTGACTTCTTCTTTTGGTTCTTCTGGAAGTTTTCCATTTTCAACTAAATAATCAATTTCTTCTTTAGTTAATGTTTCTTTTTCTAATAAAGCTTCAGCAATTAAAGTCAATAATTTCTTATTATCATTAATAATCTTTTTAGCATTATCATGACAAGTATTAATAATCTTTCTCATTTCCATATCAATTTCATTCGCTACTTCATTAGAGAAATGTTGTGACTTATTATAATCTCTTCCTAAGAATACACTACCTTCTTGTTGCTCTAATTGTAGAGGTCCAAGTTCACTCATACCATATTCAGTTACCATAGCTCTAGCTATTTTAGTAGCTTTTTCAAAGTCATTATGAGCACCAGTAGTAATTTCTCCAAAAACGATTTCTTCAGCAGATCTACCACCTAATAAACCAGTAATTTCTTCTAATAAATCAGTCTTAGTAGAACAAATCTTTTCTTCACTAGGAACCATCATGTTATATCCACCGGCTGCACCCCTAGGAATAATAGTTACTTTTTGAACATCATTAGCATGTGCAAGTTTTAAGCCAATAACTGCATGCCCTGCTTCATGATAAGCAACTAACTTACGATCATTTTCTGTATATCTTCTAGAAGTTTTAGCAGGTCCCATTAATACACGGTCAGTAGCTTCATCAATTTCCGCCATTCCAATAGCAGATAAATTTCTTCTAACAGCAAGTAGTGCTGCTTCATTAAGTAAATTTTCTAAATCAGCTCCACTAAATCCAGGAGTTCTCTTAGATAAATTTTCTAAATTAACATCTTTAGTAAAAGTCTTATTACGTGCATGAACCTTTAATATTTCCACACGTTCTTTTTGGTCAGGTAAACTAACTGTAACTTGTCTATCAAATCTACCAGGTCTAAGTAAAGCTGGATCTAAAACATCAGGTCTATTTGTTGCAGCAATAATTATAATACCCTCATTAGCACCAAAGCCATCCATTTCAGTAAGTAATTGGTTTAATGTTTGTTCTCTTTCATCATGTCCACCACCTAAACCAGTACCTCTTTGACGACCAACTGCATCAATTTCATCAATAAATATTAAACATGGTGCAGATTGTTTAGCTTGTTTAAACATATCACGAACTCTTGAAGCACCTACACCAACAAATAATTCTACAAAATCAGAACCACTTATATAATAAAATGGTACATTAGCTTCACCAGCTACAGCTTTAGCAAGTAAAGTTTTACCAGTTCCTGGAGGCCCTACAAGCAAAACACCTTTAGGAATTCTAGCACCTAATTTTTGGAACTTTTTAGGATTCTTTAAGAAGTCAATTAATTCAGCAACTTCTTCTTTTTCTTCAACTAAACCAGCCACATCTTTAAAATGAGCCTTAGCTTCTTCATTAAGTTTAGCTTTACTTCTACCAAAATCCATACTATTTTTATTACTTCCATTAATTCTTGAAAATAACCATAATGCCATTATTCCAAGTAAAACAATTGGAACAACATTAACTACAACAGTTAATAAACCATTGTTTTCTGGATTAGTATTAGTTTTAACTTCAATATTATCTTCATCAACATATTTCATTACTTTGTCTAATACACCTTCACTTAAAGGAATATTAACAGTAAAAGTTTCAGTCGACTTATAACCATCTAAACTACCAGTAATATAATACACTCCTGCACCATTTTTAGGAGTTATTTCTATTTTTTTAACCTCACCATTTTGTAGTTCAGTCATAAATTTATCATAACTTAAGTCATGAACCTCATATTGAGATAATCTAAAAAACACCAATGAGCCAACAATAACTAATAATAAAATTACATATGGCATTGATTGTTTTGCATAATTATTTTTATTTTTCATCTTCGTTCTCCTTTTTAATGTACTTAATTATTATATCATATTCTTCATCATATTGTTTATCAAAATTACTCTTCTTTACGCCTGGAATCCATAAAATTTTACCATTATCATCAGTTACAATTGGCATACTTTTTCTCACATCACTAGGAATCTTACTTTCACTTAAAATTTCGCCAACTTTTTTAGTTCCAACCTTCTTCAAAGTAATCTTATCACCAACTCTTCTATTTCTAACATGAAGAGGCATCTTTATATCATTACTACTTAACCTAATCAAATAATTACTCTTCTTAATATCAGTTTCATCTATAAAAGTAATTAATCCCTCATTAATATTTAACTTATCATCTAAAATATAATCATAATCACTTACATCATCACGCACTTTAAATTCCAAAATATTATAATATTTAGTAACAACATAATTACAAGGTAAATTAATACTACCATTTACTTTATCACCATCAATTAAATTAAATATTAAATTAATATGTTCATCAGTAATCCTATTAATATTATTGTTATATATTGAAAGTAATATTCTATTTAATAAATATTTTTTTAACAAGTAAGGCAATAAATTAAATTCATTTAAATCCAATCGATTATTTTTATATAATTCATCTAAAAGTATATCTATTTCATTTTCTAAATAATCATTGCATTCATTAATAGTATCACTAAATTTAATGAATTTCATGTGAATTTTTGGATTAATTTCTTTTAAAACAGGTAATATTTTATGTCTATAAACATTTCTTGTATGAATTAATTCTAAATTAGTATTATCTATCGCATATGGAATATCTAATTTATCAACATAATTTAAAATATCTTCTTTAGTTAAATATACTAATGGTCTAACTAAATTATAACTATCTAGCTTTGTAATTTTTTTAAAACCAGCATATCCTCTTAAAGATGCACCTCTTGCTATTCTCATTAAAATAGTTTCAATTAAATCATCACCATGATGAGCAGTAAATAAATATTTAGATTTATACTTTTTTACAATACTTTCAAAAAAATTATATCTAAAACTTCTGCCATATGCTTCAATATTTCCTTTAGGATATTTATCAATAATACTTCCTTCAAATATAATATTATTTTTATGACAATACTCTTCTAAATCAACATATTCTTGATCAGATTCTTCTCTCAATTTATGATTTACATGTGCAACTATAACATTAATTCCATTTTTAATTAATATATCAAGTAAACACATTGAATCAGGACCATATGAACAGGCTAAAACTACATATTCATCTTCACTAATATTAAGTAATTTAATAAATTCATTAACATTATCCATATAGACCTCCAAATCATAGAATAGTTTACATTATTTAACTATATAAAGCAAGTAAAAAAATTGTCTTATAAACAAAAGAAATCCCAAAAGAATATCTTTTGGGATTGGCAACATTTGAAAAAATTAACGTTTTGAGAATTGTGGTGCTCTACGAGCTTTTTTAAGACCATATTTTTTACGTTCTTTAACACGTGGATCACGAGTTAAAAATCCATTTACTTTTAATACTTTATGATAAGCATCATCTCTAGTTTGATCAGTACCAGCATCATATTCAACTAAAGCTTTAGCAATAGCTAATCTGATAGCACCAGCTTGACCTGAGAATCCACCACCATTAACTTTAACAGTAATATCAAAAGTATTTTCATTATTAGTTAAAACTAAAGGTTGTTTTAAATCCATTACTAATGTAGGAAATGGCATGTATTCATTTACATCTTTTCCATTAACAGTAATTTTTCCTTTACCAGTAACCATTCTGATTTGAGCAACAGAACGTTTTCTTCTACCAGTAGCAGTAATTTCAGTTTTCTTCATTAGTTATCCTCCTAATCAATCTTTAACTCTGTTGGTTTTTGAGCTGCATGGTTATGTTCGCTACCAGCATAAACAAATAATTTTCTATACATTTGTCTTCCTAAAGGTCCATTAGGTAACATTCCTTTAATAGCTCTTTCTACCATTTCTTCAGGGTACTTTTCTAACATAGTCTTAGCGTTACGTTCTCTTAATCCTCCTGGGAATCCAGAATGATTATAATACATTTTATCATTTACTTTGTTTCCAGTTAATTTAACTTTATCAGCATTAATGATAATAACATAATCTCCACAATCAATATGAGGTGTAAAAGTTGCTTTATGTTTTCCTCTTAAAACAGTTGCAGCTTTAGTAGCTACACGTCCTAAAGGTAAATTTTCAGCATCAATTACATACCACTTACGATCAACAGTTTCTTTTGTTTGCATAAATGTTTTCATAAATAAATCCTTTCATTTTATTCTCTTCCTTCCGATTACCCATTTCATCCAGATTCGAACAAATAAAAATGTACCAATATGAATTATATGTGAAACCACCTTAAAAGTCAATAAAAAACTACTAAATAAAGCAAAAATGACTTATATTTCAAAGTCATTTTTAATTTCAGGGCAGTTACTTAATGCCACTTCTTTTAATTTATAACAAATTCTAGTAATTGTTCTACTAATTTGCGATTGATGTACGCCATAAATACTTGCGATTTCTTTCTGAGTATACTTTTTTTCATAAAATCCAAAAAATAATTTTAAAAGTTCCTTTTCTTTATCAGTTAGAGTTGCAAATAATTCACTAGTAATTTTCTCATAAGATACTGAAGAGATAAAATCATCTATCAAATCTTTTGAATCAGGTATACAATTAATAAGTTGCATATCTTCATCATCTTCAATTAACCATGGTATACCATCGTATAAACTAACATCTCCTTTAGTTTTACTAATTTTTTTTAATTCACCTAAAATTTCATTTTTAATACAAATAATGGAAAAAGTTGCAAAATCAGCATTTTTTTCGACATCATAGCTGTCCACAGCTTTAATTAAACCGATTAATCCCAAATCTTCATATTCTTTTACTTCAAGATTTTTAAAATATCTAGAAAAAGTATAATAAACAAGATTAATATTTCCTTTTATAATAGTTTCTCTTACACTGGTATCACCGTTTTTAAGTTTTGTAAATAATTCTCTATTTTTGGCTGAAGACAAAGTATTCACTCTTGACATTATTCAACCCCCCCTTTTTTATTGCGTGTTACTATACCACAAAACGCAAAAAAAAGCAAATACTTTACATATTTGCTATATTTTCAAAACGTTTTAAAATTCTTTCTTTACCTAAAAGTTTCATTATTTCATATAAATCCGGAGTAGTAGTTTTAGTAGTTAAAGATACTCTAATAATATTAGATACATCAGCTACACTACCTTTATAATTATCAGGATTCTCTTTATATGCTTTCATATCAGAAGCATATCCTAATTCTTCAGATAAATCCTTAATTTTATTAAACCAAGTTTCCTTATCATCATTAATATCAAACATTTCTTTATATTTATTAATGATTTCTTTAACAGAATTCAAATCATTTTCTCCAAACTCATAATTAACATCTGTAAATAATTCATCAAACATATACCATATTTGACCCTTTATTTCATTATAAGCAGCAAAATCTTTTCTTGGCTTCTTTTGTTCTCTTTCAATATTTAAAACACTAATTGTGTATTCTTTATATTGATTAATTAAATCGTTGAATTCAGGATCAAAATCTTTTGACCATTCATCTAAACCATTAAACACTTCACTAGCTTTTAGTTTACTTAAATAATTTTTAGAAATATTAATTAACTTTTCTAAATCAAATAATGAACCACTTGTACTCATTTTATTAAAAGCAAAAGTAAATTCTCTATAACTTTTATCTTGGTTTTGTAAGAACCAACCTTCAAAATTTGAATTCATTACAGTTGCAAAATATAATTTTATTGCTTCAACCGGAATTCCTCTTTCATGATAGAACGCTACTGCTGCTTCCGGATCTTTTCTCTTACTTATCTTTCTAATTGTATCTCCATCTTTTTTATTTAATGGTAATAAATGAGCAAATTTAGGTGCTTTAAATCCACAAGCATTCCATAATTCTAAATGATAAGGAACAGAAGAAATATAAGAATCATCTCTTGTAACAGTAGTTACTCTCATAAAATGATCATCACAAACATGAGCAAATGCATATGGAGGAATACCATCAGATTTAACAATAACTTGATCCATATCATTTTCTGGTAACTCTATTGTTCCCTTAACTAAATCTTTAAATACAAACTTCTTATTAAAGTTACCCATAGATTTTAATCTTAAAACCCATTTATCTCCATTATCTATATGAGCTTTAACTTCTTCATAAGATAAATTACGACATTTAGCATAACTGCCATAATATCCTATTCTGTCTTTTCTATGCTCTTGTTTTTCTCTCATAGAAGCTAAATCTTCTTCTGAACAAAAGCAAGGATAAGCTCTTCCAATTGAAACTAAATACTTAGCTACAATATGATAAATATCAGCTCTTTGAGTTTGTACATAAGGACCATATGCCCCACCTTGAATAGGATCTTCATCTACTATATAATTATAAGCTTTTAAATCATCTAAAATAAGTTGAACTCCATTTTCAATTGCTCTTTTTTCATCAGTATCTTCTATTCTTAAAATAAATACTCCATTAGTTTGATGAGCAATAACTTCTGGAATAAAAGAAGCAAATAAATTACCCATATGCATTCTACCAGTTGGAGATGGTGCAAATCTACACACTTCAGCACTTGCAGGCAAAGTTCTTTCTGGATATTTCTTTTCTAAATCCCCTATTGTTTCAGTTACATTTGGATATAATAAATCCGCTAATTTTTTATAGTCCATATGTCTTATCCTCCTTCTTTACTGTACTATTATCTTCAAAACTTCTAATAGCAGCTATTTTCTTCCTATTTACCTTATCTTTTATTCGCATCATTCTAACAAAATCATAGTCCGTTCCACCTTTACTAGCTCTAACATATTCTAACTCAGGAGTTTCAATAAACATATTAGTTCCACTAACCGAACTATAACAAAGTGATTGTCTAACCTCATTAAAAACATCATGATTTATAACCATTTGGCCATTTTCATCTTTAAAATATTTTCTAGTAACCAAATTACCACTATTATCTTTATTATAATAAGAAATATCCATTTCAAAACCATTTCCAAAATAAAGTAAAGCATCAAAATCATCAAAAATAATATTATCACTTATTGATACTGGTGTCCCACATTCGTAAATACTAGCACCTTTACCATACATAACAACTAAAACATTTTCAGTTAGTTCTTCAGGAATCATAACTTTAATTTTATTAGAACATAAACCTTTACTAATATCTTTAGTATTCATCGAACCATCTAAATACACTGGATAATTCATTTGTTTAAAATATCCAAGAATACTACTTACAAAATATTCATTATACTGTTCGCTTTCACTAAGCATTCTAACCGTTTCATCATATAAAACATTAAAGAAGTCCTTACAAGAATAAAATTTATTATTAGTAACTGCGAAATCTAACATATAAACAGCTATACGATATAATTCTTCTTTAGGTGCTTCCTTAATTCTATCAGTTAAATCACTAACATTCTTAACTCCACCAAATAACGAAAAAGATTTAAATAATCTTTCTGAAATTCTTATTAATAATAATCTAATATTTTCCATTTTTTCCTCTTATCTAAATGCATAAACACTTAAGACAAACTTATTATATTATACTTAATATCTATTTTCAAGATATCTAATTAACAAAAAAATCCCTGTTTACAGGGATTTATAAACATATTGGTGACCCATATGAGGTTCGAACTCATGAATGTAACCTTGAGAGGGTTATGTGTTAACCATTTCACCAATGGGCCAATCAATTTAACAATTGTAATTTTAACACATCTAATCATTAAGTTCAACAAAAAAGACTAATGAATAGTCATTAGTCTTATCCTTTAATTTCAATTTTTTTCTTATTTTCGACAACTTCTTGTTTAGGAATAATAATGGTTAGTAAACCTTTATCAAATTTAGCATCAATATTTTCAATATCAACATCACCTAAAGCAAATGATCTACTAAATGATCCATAAACTCTTTCTCTTCTAATATAATTTTTCTTTTCATCTTTTTCTTCTTGCTCTTTTGAAGCACTTACAGTAAGGTATCCATCTTTTACTTCAATGTTAATATCTTTCTTATCATAACCAGGTACATCCATTTCAATATGATATTTATTATCCTTTTCATAAATATCACACTTCATTTCATTATTTCTTTTTACTGCTGGTAAGAAGAAATTGTCGAAATCATCATCAAATAAAAAACTTTTTGGGATTATATTCATAATCCTCACACTTCCTTTCACAATTATAGTTATACTACTTTAATTAGCACTTGTCAAGTATAAGTGCTAATTATTTTTATTTTATGTAAAATTTTAAATTATATACCCAAATTTATTAAGTTTCCCACATCATTTTGTATAATAAAACTCACAAAAGAAGTATCCATTTTATTAATTTTATCTTTTAAAGATTCAACATCTTCAAACAACAAATCACATCTAAATAATAATAAATCATCAAACTTATTAATACCAATACTCTTAAAATATTTAAATATTTTTATAATATTATCTTTATTTTTAGATAAAGAACTTTGCACATCTAAACTAAGTAAACTAATTAACTTTTCATACACTTCAGATGAAACATAATCTTTTAAATATTCCATTACCTAGCCTCCTTAAAATAAACAACAGATTTTAAATTATCATATTCACTTTGATCTAAAATCGTATTATAAGATAAAGCATATAGCAAAGCTTCTTGAACATTAACATTATTTTCAACTAATACTTTAAATAAACTATAAGTCTTAATTCTAGAAATAATCTTATTTCCAAAAATAAGTTCAGTCTTTCTTTTAATCGCTGCATTATAACTATCTTTAAATATATAAGCACGATGAGAAGCATCTATACCTTCTAATATCGGATATTTAGATATTAATACATCAATAGTTTCTTCATCAAGTGCGGTAGCCTGTTCTCTGATTAATTTATCATAATCCTTATTTTTTTCACGATTACTTAACATTTCTACATTTGTACCGTCAATTCTCCAAATATTTATTTTATTCTTATATGCATAATATATACGTTTAATTATTAAAGCTCTTAAATTTTTTAAACAGTTCTTTACATCTTTATGAATAAAATCATTATATCCAAGTTCAATAAAATAATCTAAAGCTAAATCCAAATTACCTGTTCCCAAAACAACATAATTGGACTTATCTTCCTCACAAGATAAATCAAATCCATAAGACTTCATAATAGTCATATTCTTTTCTAATAAATAATATGGACTAAGTAATAATTTAGGAGCATGTTTTAAAACTTCATTTATATCAATCCCATTATCTTCTAATAAATCCATCTTACGATTATTTACTTGGTAACTTTCTAAAAAGAAAACTGGATATTCTTTCTTAAATTTTTCAACATTAACATCAAATTTACTCAATAATCTATCATTATGGTTAATATCATCATCATTTTGTTCTACATAATTTACTTGACTAACACTTACATTATTACCTTGTAAAAGTATTAAATTATATCTATTAACTGCACTCATTAACTCACTATATTTATCATCAGATTCTTTAGATAACAAATATCCAACTGATTCATAATCAGTTTTATTAAGAACCTCTTTTTCTTCTAATTTACGTTTTAATTTAAGAATATTTTTTTTATAAACTTCATTTAAACTTCTCTGCTCAGAATTAGAGTATTCCTTTTCATTTACATATTGCTTCATTATTTCAAGTAATTTTAATATTTCTTCCTGTTGATTATCATTTAAAGTAATCTTATCTGCCATTTCTTTATTAATTTTCATTAATTTCTTTAAATACAATAATGATGCTAAAAAAGATTCTCTTTCACTTTCCTCTTGTACTTGATCAACCATTAAAGATAAAAAGTCATCCCCTAAAAGAGTTATAAATTCATATTTATATAAAGGATCACTATCGGCTAATTTAATAACATTTTTTATATTAGTTAAATTAACATCATTTTGCATATATTCATTATCTTTATCATCATAATGAGATGTAGTTTCATCAATTAAATGTAATAAATAATCCATAACATAACCCTTTCTATTTCTTTATACTTTGTTTCTTAACCAAGTAACCTTTTTGTTCTTCTTTTAACTTATGATAAGCATCAACATATTCTTTAATATTATTTAAACAAGCATTATACACTGATGGTGTATCTGTAAAATTATTAAGTTTTTCCATCTCACTATATAAAGCAGTTATTACTGAAACAATTCTATATCCAATCGTTTCTTCACTTTGTTCTTTAATTCCTTCAAAAAGATACATATTTAAATCATCAAAATTAACACTATCAATTAAAGCCTTTTCCGAACTAATTATATTTTCCACTTCATCTAAAACTGGATCTCTACTTATTTCAGGTTTAACCTCATCTTTAGTTTCTTCCTTTTTAGATGATTGTTCTCTAGACTTAATTGTAATTTTATCTAATTCTTCTTCTAAAGAACTTAAATACTCTTCTTTAATATTTGCAGGCATATCCTTTTTAGCTGAAACATCCTTGTATTCAGATATTTTTTTACCAAGTAAAACACAACACATAGCTTGTCTAACATCATCAGAATTAACATTCAATCTACCTTTAATTTTATCTAAAGATTCATCAAAAGTATCCAATGAAAAACTTTCGCCCTTAAGCAAAACAATAGTGTCTTTATACTTACTATATTTATTTTTTAAAATAATTTCATACTTATTAAGAACAGTTAATTCATCTTTATCATCCGGTAGAAGTAATTCAATATTGCCAAGTCCAACAAACATTTTAATATCTCCAGATTCTTTATCAGAAAATTTCATTGAATCAAGTAAGCTATCAAATTCATCAAAATCAGTAACTGGAACAACTAACTTATTTCCTCTAAACATATTTAAATATTTTTTATATAAATCATTTCCAATAGAAACATCATTAGCTTTATTGCTACTTAAAAATTCATTTAATTTATTAGCAAAATCACTAATATAATCCATTGCTCCACTATATTCTTTTGGTTCAAAAGCACCAACATGGGATAAAGAAATATTTCTAAATTCATCAATTATTGCTCTTTTAGACATAAATCTATTATATTCAGACTCAAACTTTTCACTATACATAGCTTTAAAAATAGTTCTTAAATCATTTTTCTTTAAAGTAAGTAAATCATCATATGAAACCTCACCAGTAATTCCATTAGCATATAAAACATTCTCTATTTCTAAACTAGCATTACGATTTATTGCTTTATTAGTTTTAACACTATCGGCAACATTTATAAGTCTTTGTAATTTATTTAAAAATGTATCTATCACAGCCATTTATATACACCCACTATTCTAAAATATTGTATCATAAAATCTATATCTATGAAATAATAAAAAATGTAAATACACTTGATATCAAATACTTTTTAAGGTTATTATTATTATAGAGGTTTTTATGAAAAAAATAATGTTGATAATATGTGCTTTTTTAACATTTACTGCAAATGTATATGCAAATGAAAAAGAAACTGTTAAATTTAAAAAATGTGTTGATGGTGATACTGCTGTATTTACAGTTAATAATGAAGATATCAAAGTAAGATTTCTAGCTATCGATACACCAGAAACAGTTCATCCTACTAAAAAAGAACAACCTTATGGAAAAAACGCTAGTGAATATACATGTAAAAAAATTACTAATGCTAAAAAAATCGAATTAGAATACGATCCAAAAAGCACAAAATTAGATAAGTATGGAAGAACCCTTGCCTGGGTATGGGTTGATAATTCACTTCTTCAAAAAGAATTATTAGAAATAGGTTATGCCCAAATCAAATATGTTTATGGCAAATATTCTTATTTAGATGAATTAGAAAAAATTGAAGAAGAAGCTAAAAATGAAAAAAAGGGATTATGGAAAGATTATACTGCTAAAACATACATTGTTACCTTTATAGATGACAATGATGAAACTAAAGTTAAAGTTAACGAAAACGAATTAGTAACTCCCCTTAGTGTTTCCAAAGAAGGATACAATTTTGAAGGTTGGTATTTAAATGATAAAGAATTTGATTTTGATACTAAGATAACTTCAAATCTTACTCTAACAGCTAAATATAACAAAAAAATAAGTTGGACAGAAATTGCAATTGTTTTAGTCGGAGCTGTTTTATTATATAAAGTAAACCCTAAAAAATTTAAAAAAGAAGTAAAAAAAATAATGAAATAAAAGGAGAATAATTATGGCAGATGATAATAAATTAAAAAGAAGAATTGTTGTAGAAGAAGCTATGCCAAAACAAAAGAAAGGAAATGCATTCGTTGGTTTCTTATTTGTTATGTTATTTGTTTTAATAATCGCTGGTATTATCTATTTACTAGAAAGTAAAGGATACATTGATATCTTTAAGTTTATTTAATGGAAAAATATGATATAAATGAATTAGTCTCTCAACTAGATTTTGAAAGTAATAAACTTCAAAAAGTAAATGATAATCTAGTTTTAACTAAATATCAAATAGATGTATTAACAAGAAATGGCATAGATTTACAGACAGTCGCATCTCTTCACGATATTATATATGAAGCTGAAGAGGTTTATGAAGATACACTTGATGAAGAACTTGAACAAGTATTAGATGAACTATCCGAAAGAAATTATTACGAAAATACTAACAAATAAAAAGAATCTAAAATTGATTCTTTTTTTGTTCTAAAAATGATTTTAATCTAAGTACGTATTCATTGCGCATAATAGGTAAAAGTGAGCTTGCTACCATTAAAGTTGCATCATTAGGATTAATTTTAGTCATATCAACAACTGTAGAACCACTAATTAATGCTTCACACTGAGAAATAGCTTCACTATAATCAACCATACTATCTGATTTTGTTAATATTTCACTTCTATTACTCTTTAAATTTATTGGATTGTTATAACAAACAACAACATGATTAATCATCTTATCTAAATCTTCAGCATATTCAGCAAAGAATATCATAAAATCTCTGTCACTAATAACGCCTTTATTTGCTAATAATTTAACATAACTTAATATTTCAAATAAAGCCCCATTAGCCATAATAATACTTTGATCTCCAACAATATCTTTCATTAAATCTTCTTTTATAGCAGATGCTATAAGTAAATTCTTTTCTACTAAAGATAAACTTTTAGGATTAGATAAAAACTCTGTCGTATATCTACCAATTTTTTCTTCTTCATCAGTAACTTTAACTCTAAATTTAGCATCTTCAAAGAAATCTTCCAACATTCTTATTGAAGAACCTCTAACACTAGGACTTCCTGTAAACTCAATAACATAAGGTTTATTATCTTGAATAACATCTTTTAATTTAGTTAATTCTTCAAGATATCCCTTAGTTCTAAGATTATCATATATTCTATTTCTATTATCATAATAATCAGGATCAACTATACTAAGACCATAAAACACATCATAAAAAACATTTAAATATCTTTCTAACAAAATACTTATTCTTTCATCATTATTATTTTCACTTAAAGCATTATAAACATTTCTAAAGAACCATTCTTGTTCATTACGATCTGCTTTAAAAACCGAAAAATCTATATATCCATTTTTTCTTAATTGAATTCTTAAATCTTCTAAATTAGCTATTTTATCAGCACATACAATTGCTTTATTAGCTACTGGTAAATCTTTTATTACTTTAATTTGTTGTTTTTTTCTTTCTTTCCAAGGTAAAGATTTATCAGGTTCAGTAGCAGTCATCACTAAACTAGCAATTTCTCCACCAAAAAGTTTAGATATATCATCAATATTATATCTTGTATCTTCAACTACATCATGAAGTAATCCCGCAGCAATAACCTTTTCATCAAAGTCAGCAGTTTTTAAAATTAAACTAACAACCATTGGATGAAAAACATAAGGTGTATCCTTATCATGTTTACGATATTGTCCATCATGTGCTCTAATTGTAAAACTAAGTGCTCTTTCTACTAATTTCATACTTCTCACCTATAAAGATAAAATATATTATATAAAAAAGTAAAAAAAAAGTAAATGATTTTCTCATTTACTAATGTTTATTATGAATATGTCCTGCTAAGCCACTTTTATTATTTCGAGGATCTTTATATATTTCACTTTTGCCTGGCATTAACGTTGCAATTAAAAAGTATCCATCAATAAAAATATAAACTACTAAACTTACAAAAGATAATACTTTAGGTAATGCATAAGTATTAAGTACTAAATATGAAAAATACTGACCTAATCCTATCGCAACAACAAATTCAACAATATCAAAAATTAATGATGTTTTCTTAAATATAGCTTGATAAATATAAAATACAACCGGTATAAGAACAAGCATTGTTAGTAATGAAACTAATTTAGCCATCATAAAATTAGGATTACTTCCTATAAAAGGAATCTCCACAAGAAGCCATATCAAAGATGGAAAAACAATTAACTTCATATGTTCCCATACACTCTCATTAACAGCAACTAATAAAGCTAAATATTTGTTATGGTTAGACCAATCATAAATAAAATGAGCCAAAGTGCCTAACACAACTATAAAAATAAAACCATATAATTCAATCATAATTTACCGTCCTCACTTAAATATAATACATTTAAATCAACATATGCATCAATACCCGGAACTATACCTCTATCTGTTACCTGCCATATATAATACTCTTTTTCATAATCTGTTTTTTTCGTGTAATGAGCCATCCAAATAAGTGATGCACTAGTATCCCACATTTTTTCTAAATATGAAGCACTACCATAATTCATTCCCACATACCCATGTTTTTCAACTTCATTCATGAAACTTTGAGCAATTAAATTTAATCCTACATAACTAATATGATATTCATTAAAATTACTCCAACATTCCCAATCAAATGATATTGGAAGATCTAACTTTGCTCCATCAAGCTGTTCTACAACCCATTTAGCATGTTCTTTAGCCATTTTAACTGACTTAGCTTTAGAATAAAAATATGCACCAACTTTTAAACCTGCTTTTTTAGCATTTTCTAAGTTTTGTTTAAATTTACTATCAATTTTACATATTCCATCAGAATTAGCAAAACCAACTCTAACAATTACAAAAGATACCCCACTGCTCTTAACCTTTTCATAATCAACATCACCTTGCCAAGAAGATACATCTATTCCAATTAAATTTTTATCATTTTTATAATTAGTAATAAACTCTTCAATAGGTTTAGTTCTTGGAGTATAGCTTCCTCCACCACCAGATGAAGACGTTAATCTATCTTTAACATAAAGTTTAAAAGGGCTAACAGTCTTGTTACCATTCATATCCGTACTTACAAAATTTAAATTATAAGTTCCCGAGGTATTAACATCATAATCTCCTTCAATTAAACACTCAATATTTGGATCATAATTATCTCCACATATTATTTTACTCATATAATTAAAATCATTACCCTTTTTAATCGTATAAGATGAAGAATGATAAATTTTTGGTGGTGTCGTATCGACTACATTAATATTTAATCCAATTGAATTAATATTATTTGCTTTATCCCTATACCTAATTTCAATTAATTGTTTACCTAATTTTAAAGTATCTATCTTTTTATTTTTAGTTATTATTTCTGCATTTTTAACATTTAATATATCATTTATATAAACCTTATCATAATATTCAAAAGTATCCTTATTAAGTTTAATACTTGCTGGATATTTTTCTAATAATTTCTTATCACTTACATATTTATAAATAGATAAAAAAATAAAAGATAATCCTAGAATCACTATCAACAATCTAATATAAATATTGAACTGCTTTTTAATAAAAAAATAGCACCCTATTCCTAGTAAAAAAATTCCCATTACTAAAAAAAACAAACTCATAATTTCACCTACATTATATATAACACAAAAAGCTTTAAATTAGAATATGCTGTAAAGAAAAAATATCCAATTACTTGGATATTAATTCGCATATTAAATTAGATATTTCTGTTGGATTTTCGATTGGTAATCCTTCAATTAATCTAGCTTCAGAATACAATATTTTAGCATAGCCACTAAGTTCTTCTTTATTATTTTTATAAAGTTCTTTGATTTTATTAGCAATTGGATGTTTTTCATTTATTTCTAAAATCATTTTAGCTTTAACTTTTTCATCGGTTGGCATTGCATTAATAACTTTTTGCATCTCTACACTTAAATTTCCTTCAGTAGTTAAACATACTGGATGATTTGTTAATTTATTTGTAAATCTAACTTCAACTACCTCATCATTTAAAGCAGTTTTAATATAATCTAAAGCTTCTTTATTA
This sequence comes from bacterium, assembly GCA_022779465.1. Taxonomy (GTDB): domain Bacteria; phylum Bacillota_I; class Bacilli_A; order RF39; family UBA660; genus CAG-533. The sequence goes on along the minus strand of JALFTB010000018.1, from coordinate 24,800 downwards.
TCTTCATTTACTTTCTTTAATTCTTCTTTTTCTTCTTCAGTATCAAGATTTAAATCACCATCAGAAACATTTTTAAATGTTAAATCATTATAACTTCCTAATACTTGAGCAACAAATTCATCTAAATAATCAGTAAAATATAATACATCATAATTTTTATTCTTAACTTGTTCAACTTGAGGAAGCATATTTATTTTATCAATGGTTTCTCCACAAGCATAGTAAATATTCTTTTGTTCTTTTTCTATGTTATTAACATATTCATCTAATGTTATCATCTTCTCATTTTTAGAAGAGTAGAAAATAAGTAAATCTTTTAACTTATCCTTATTGGCACCATACATATCATATACACCATATTTAATTTGAGAGCCAAATGCTTCAAAGAATTTCTTATAATTATCAAAATCATTTTTAAGCATATCAGCTAGTTCATTATGAATTTTAGTTTCTAAAGTTTTAGCAATACCTAAAACATGTTTATCATTTTGTAAAGTCTCTCTAGAAATATTTAAAGATAAGTCAGCTGAATCAACAACACCCTTAACAAAACTATAATAATCAGGTAAAAGTTTTTCACACTTTTCCATAATTAAAACTCCATTAGTATATAGCTCTAAACCTTTCTTATAATCTTTTAAATAAAAATCATAAGGAGCATGAGAAGGAATAAACATTAATGATTTATATGATTCCAATCCCTCTACACTACTATGAATTACTCTTAAAGGTTTTTCATAATCCATAAATTTATCACTATAAAAATTATTGTAATCATCTTCAGTTATATCTTTTTTATCTTTTTTCCATAGTGGTACCATAGTATTTAAAGTAACAACTTCAGTATAAGTTTCATATTCCTTATCTGAGCCCTCCTTTAATCTACTATTTTGTACTTCCATTTTAATTGGATATCTTAAATAATCACTATATTTAGTTACTAAAGATCTAATAGTATATTCATCTAAATATGTATCATAATTATCATCATCAGTATTATCTTTTAAATATAACTTAATAGTAGTTCCATAATCATCAGTATTGCACTCACTAATAGTATAACCATCAGCACCTTCACTAGTCCAAATATGACCTTTATCTTCACCATATTTTCTAGAAACAACTTCAATCTTTTTAGCTACCATAAAAGCAGAATAAAATCCAACACCAAATTGACCAATAATTTCAGTATCCTTTTGTTCCTTATTTTCTTCCTTAAATCTTAAAGAACCAGATTCAGCAATAGTACCTAAATTATTTTCTAATTCAGATGCATCCATACCAATACCATTATCTTTAATAGTAAGAATTCTATTATCACTATCTCTAATAATATTAATTTCTAAATCAGCCTTATTAATATTAATAGAATTATCAGTTAAAGCTTTATATGACAACTTATCTAAAGCATCACTTGCATTTGATAATAACTCTCTCAAAAATATTTCTTTATTTGTATAAATAGAATTAATCATTAAATCTAAAACTCTTTTAGAAGAAGATTTAAATTCTTTTTTCTTCATAATATCCTCTTTTCTATAACAATTTAAATTATACTCCTTTTTTAGCACTTGTCAACACTAAGTGCTAAAATAATAAAATAAAAAATACTCCTAAAGAGTATTAAACAGAAAATCCACGCTTTTTGCCAAATGCAATGTTATCAATTATAGTTCCCACATATTGTTCAGAATTTTCTAAAATAGTTTCAAGATCTTCTTTCATCATCTTTTTTTGAGAAACGCTAGTTATAGGAACTAATCCTAAAGGACTATCACTTCTTATTCCTCTCACGATTTCATTTATATCTCTTTTTGTCATTAATTCTAATGTTAAATCATCACATCTTTGGCAATAAATACCTACTTCCTTATCTTTAGCAAGTCTTAATTTATAGTATTTAACACCAGTTTCAGTTTCATAACCTAAAGCATAAAAAGTTTTCATATAACCATCTCCACCCATCTATATTCTCCGGCTAAAGCCTGAAACCCATTATAACATTCACATTTATAAAGTTCAACAAAAACTTTACATTTAAATTAAAAATAAGAATAGACATTATATTTTAAAGTGATATACTTTATTTGGATAGTGAATGTAATGGAAAAAAGTAGTAATTTAGGTTTAATAATTTTAATTTCAGGACTATTATTATTAATAGTTTCTATTATAATAAATCATAATATGGATACAAGCGATAATCTTAATATATCAATTATTTTAATGTCTTTAATTATAGAAGTAATTGGATTAATCAAAATCATCAAAGATACTGCAAAATAGTGTCTTTTTTTATGCCCTGTGATATAATTAATATGGTGAGACTATGTTCAGAAATGCAATCAAAAAAGGATTACAATATATAAGACCCCTGATAACAGGTAAACTAATTTATAAAGATAAAAGTATTGTTAATAGCTTATCTACATTAATAGTATTAAATAAAAATGGTGATATCTTAACAACATTAACAAATGCTGAATTATTTTTAATTGAAGATGATAATAATGAAGTATTTCCTAATATTTTAAATGAAATAGATAATGCTCCAAAAGAAAGACAAAAGAAAAAAATTGAAGAAAAATATGGTATTAAAGATAATTCAATAGTTGGAATTCACAATGTCATTATAGATATTGCTAAAAATCCAGGAAAACTAAATATTATCAAACATCCATATTTAGATTTAGCAATCGTTAAAATCGAAAATAAAAAAAATATTTTAGTTGATGAATTTCCTAAATTTGTTAACAAACCAATCGATATAGGAACATCAGTATGTAATTTAGGATTTGCTTTTCCAGAATATAAAACCTTTGAATATGATCAAGAAAGCAAAAGAATAATATCTACCAATGAAGTTATGAATTTTCCTGTGTTTCCTACTGAAGGAATGATTACAAGAAACATTATTGATAAACAAGATAACCTTTCAATGATTGAAACATCTAATGAAGTAATAACTGGTACCCAAGGTGGTGTTCTATTAAATAAAGATGGTAATGTTTTAGGAATGCTAGCAGGCACTAATATCATTAAAAGTACTATACCAGGAGATGACTTTAATATGAGTTTAGGTATATCAATTAATAGTCAAACAATTATAAAATTTTTAAAAGATAACGATATCGAATTTGAGGAGGTAAAATGAAAAATTCAAGAGGAAACATCATAATAATAGAAGGTCCACAAGGAGTTGGAAAAAGTACTATGGCTAACTTCTTAAGAGATAATCTATCATCTTCTAATTTATACAGATTAACCGGAATAAAAGACAAAACTAAAACCGGATATCAAAAAAATAAAACTATGTATTTAAGTCTATTAAATTATATGGAAACATTAGAAGAAACTGAATTAAATTTATTATTTGATCGTACATTTTTTACCGAAGAAGTTTATACAAAATTAGGTTATAAAGATTATAGTTTCGATGATGTATATGAAAGATTAGTAAGAAAACTTTCAGAATTAGATTTTAATATTTATTTTGTAGTTTTATACTTAAAAGACACATCATTATATGAAAAACGTTTAGTAAGACAGCATCATCAATATCAAAAATTTAGTATTGAAAGTAGTGTTAAACAACAAGAAGAATATTTAAAACTTATTGACAACATAAAATATAAATCAATTCATAAAATTAAAATAGCAACCGATGATTATAAAAAAGCTTACGACAAATTAATTAATTCAATTCCTGTATTAAAGGAAGAAAACATAGAATATAGAGGTTAATATGTGTCTAGAAAGTAATTTACAAATATATTTATTTATAGGATTTGTTTTACTCGGAATAATCTATTTAACTATCTTAAAATTAAAACATATCAGAAAGAAAAAATTTAATATAAGATTATTATTTACTATAATTATTTTATTAATTATTTACATATTATTATTTGGAATGATAAAAAAATGTGATGATAAAAAAAATGAATATAAAAAACCATCAACTACAACATTAACAACCACTACAAGTACAACGACATCAAGTAACACTACAACTACTACAACGACATCAAATCAAACAACTAAGACAACTAAAAAAAGTGACAATACAAGTTCAAATGGAAAGTATGTTGGTACTTCTAGTAAAGGTTATCAAATAACGTATAAAGATGGTGCTTACTACGTTGACGGCTATTTAATTGTTAATAAAACATATGATTTGCCAAGCACCTGGAAACCTAAAAATGTCTGGAAATCAGTTCCTTCTTCTGGCTTTGCTAAAGAACCATTAGATAAAGATGCATATAATGCATGGAAAGATATGTTAAGTGATTCTAAAGCTGTCGGATTAAACTTATGGGCTCAAAGTGGATATCGCTCATATGATTATCAAAAAGATTTATATAACAGTTATGTTAAAAGAAAAGGTAAAGCAGCAGCTGACAAATCATCAGCAAGACCAGGAAATTCAGAACATCAAACTGGTTTAGCATTTGATTTAAACACAATAACAACCGCTTTTAAAGATACTGCTGAAGGTAAATGGGTAAAAAATAATTGTTATCTATACGGATATATTTTAAGATATCCAGAAAACTCAACAGATAAAACTGGATACATCTTTGAACCATGGCATATAAGATATGTCGGTAAAGATTTAGCTAAAAAATTATATAATAATGGTAATTGGATAACCATGGAAGAATACTTCGGATTAAAATCAGAATATCCAAATTAGGAGGGTTTATGAAACAAATTGACATCAAAGATTTAGAATTAGAATTAAAAGTATTACAGAAAAAAGATACAGAAGATGCTCTAGCACAAGGATTTACAAATAAAGATGATTGGGCATTACATAAATTAAATACAAATGAAAAAGATGAAGTTGCCGATGCTATTATAAACATGGCACAAAGATATGAAATATCACCAGAAAATCTTGCTGTTTCATTTGATAAAAGTTTATCAATGTATTTAAGAGTCCAAAATTCTAAAAAAATGTTAAAACAAAAAGAGAAAAAAGAGAAAAAATAACTATAAGGTTATTTTTTTTAATGATATAATTAATGTGGTGATTAAATGAACATAGACAAATACTTAGAAAACAACATAATATTTATAATACCTAATAACATAAAAAAGAAATTAATTAAATATATAAATAATAAAAGTAAAATGTATGATATTAAAATTCTAACATTAAATGAATTTAAAAAATCATACTTTTTTGACTACAACAAAAAAACAATAAAATATTTAATGGATAACTATAACTTAAATTTTAAAACAGCTAAAGAATATATAGATAATATCTATAATGTTTTAGAACCATCAAAAACAAAAAAAATTAATTACTTATTACAAATTAAAGAAAACTTAGAAATAAACAATTTAATTATCAAAGATATTTATTTTAAAGAAACTCTAAAAAGAAAAAAAATCTATTTTTATGGTTTCACTTACATTGACAAATACTTATCAAAAATAATTAATGATTTAAGGGAAGAAAACTTCAATGTTTCAATTATATTAAATAATGATAATAACTATGAACATGAAGTAATCTCTTTTAATAGTTTAAATGATGAAATTGAATTTATTGTAAATGATATTATTTCTAAAGACTTAGATTTAAATAAAGTTTACCTAGCTAATGTTAACAAAGATAATGAAAATACAATCCTTAGAGTATTTAATAACTATAATATAAAAGTCAACTTTAAAAATTCAAGTACCTTATTTGACACAGAAATAGGCAAATCATTTTTAAATAATATTTTCAATTATCAAAAAGAACTTAATAATATCAAAGATCAAGAAATAAAAAATATCATAATTAATATTTTAAACAAGTATTACTGGACTAATATAACAGAAATTAAAAATATCATCATAGAAGAATTTAAAGCAGCTAAATTGCCATCTCAGAAATATAATAATGCCATTAATATAATTGATCTAAAAGATAATATAATAGATGATGATGAATATATTTATCTTTTAAATTTTAATCGTGAGTATATTCCTAAAATATACAAAGATACTGATTTTATTAATGATAAAGAAAAACCAAAATATTTAGAAACTACAAATGAAAAAAATATTAATGAAGTTAGTAGTTGGCAAACAATTATTAAAAATATTAAAAATCTAACAATTACTTATTCTAATCAAAACTTAAGTGGAATTTTAAATCCATCTTCTCTAATAGATGATTTAAATTTAAAAGTAATTAATAAAGAATACAATGAATCAATATATTCAAATAAAAGTAATATCTATAACTTAGGAATTCTTCTAGACAATTACAGTAAATCACACCTTAAAACAAAGTCTCTAGAACACCTATATTTAACTTATCCAGAAAATAATTATCTGACATACAATAATAAATTTAATATTATTAAATTAAGTAATTATAGCTATAAATTATCATACTCAAAAATGAATACCTTCTTTGAATGTCCATTTAAATATTATTGTGATAATGTTTTAAAACTTACACCATATGAAGATACTTACGACACCTGGTTAGGTTCAATATGTCATTATATTTTATCAGAAATGTATAAAGAAGGATTTGATTTTAACAAATCAAAAGAAGAGTTTATTAATAACAACCCTATAACTTTAACTGAAGAAAATAAAGTCTTTTTAGATAAAGTTTTAAATGAATTAAAAGACGCTATACCACATATTAAAAGTTTAAATAACATTTCTAAATATCAAGAAGTTGAATGTGAAAAATTAATTCAAACAACAGTAGAAGACATTCCTTTTGTTGGAATCGTAGATAAAATAATGCATTATAAAAACAATATAGTCATCATCGATTATAAAACTGGTACTCCAGATGTTGACTTAAGACTAGCTAAATATGGTTTAAATCTTCAATTACCAACTTATGCTTATTTAATCAAAACATTATATCCAAACTCCAATATTGTTGGAATATATCTAGAGCATATCTTAAAACCAAATATTAATTATGACTTAAATAAATCAGAACAAAATCAATATGAAAATCATTTAAAACTACAAGGTTACTCAATCGATAATGAAGACTTAATTTCCGAGTTAGATCCAACTTATCTAAACAGCGATTATATAAAAGGTATGAAAATGACCTCAAATGGATTTGCCCGTACTGCCAAACTATTAAATAAAGACAATTTTGAAAAATTAAAAGATATAACTGAAGAAAAAATAAAAGAATGTATTAAAGAAATCAATCAAGGAAATTTTCAAATCAAACCTAAAATTAATGGATTTAAAAATTTAAGTTGTGAATTTTGCCCATATAAATCTATATGTTACGTTAAAGAAGATGATAAGGAATTTGTTACCCTTGATAATGATTTAACATTTCTAGGAGGTGAAAACAATGACTAAATGGACCGAAGAACAAATGCTTGCAATCGTTAAAGGAAACACCAACATCATTGTTTCTGCCGGTGCTGGTTCTGGTAAAACCGCCGTTTTAACCCAAAGAGTTATAACCAATTTAAAAAAAGGTATGCACATCAATGAATTACTAATTCTAACATTTACTAATAATGCTGCTATGGAAATGAAAACCAGAATTAAAAAAGCAATTCTAGAAGATGAAGAAATCAAAAATGAAGCTAAACTCACCGATTCAGCTGATATTACAACCTTTGATGCCTATGTCTTGTCACTAGTAAAAAAATATCACTATTTATTAAATTTAGATTCAGATATTACATTAATTGATTCATCTATCATTAAAAAGAAAAAGAAAGATTTTATTGAAGAAATATTTGAGGAATTATTTACTCAAAAGAATGAAAAATTTATCAAGTTCGTTACTGACTTCGGAACTAAAAATGCTAGACAAACCAAAAAAACAATTTTAAATTTAGACTATTCTTTTGATCTAATAACTAAAAAAGAAGATTATTTAAATAATTATATAGAATCATACTATAATAAAAATAATTTAGATAATCTTTTCCATCAGTTTGAAAATATCCTTTTAAAAAGAGTTGAATCTATCAAGAACCTACTACTAAACTTATCTTTTGAAGTAGACAGCGATTATTATGACAAAATTTATAAAACTTTAGAACCACTACTTAAAAGTTCTAATTATCAAGAAATAAGAAGCAACTTAGATTTTAAATTATCACCTTTAAGAAATGCTTCTGATAAAGCAAAATATTATAAAGAACAAATATCTAAAATAATTAAAGACTTAAAATCATTAACTGAATTTCATGAACAAGTATTAAAAGATGATTTATTAAAAACCAAAGAATATGCTGAAGTAATTATCGAAATACTATTAAAATTAACTCAAAAAGTAAATGCTTATAAATTTGAGTATCAAGTATTTGAATTTAATGACATAAGTAAATTTGCTCTTGAAATATTAGATAAAAATGAAGATATTAGAAATGAATTAAAAAATTATTACAAAGAAATCATGATTGATGAATATCAAGACACTAGTGATGTTCAAGAACAATTCATTAAATACATTGAAAACAATAATGTTTATATGGTTGGTGATATTAAACAATCAATTTATCGATTTAGAAACGCTAATCCCGATATCTTCAAAATAAAATATGATGCATATAAAGAAGGAAACAATGGTTTTAAAATAGATTTAAATAAAAATTTCAGATCACGTGGTGAAGTACTAGATAGTATTAATCAAATATTTAATCATATTATGGATGATAATATTGGTAATGCTAATTATATAAAAGAACATCAATTAATCTTTGGTAATAATACCTTTATTGAAGAAGGAAATAATAACTATAATAATAATTTAGAAATATATAATTATTTGCCAGATCCTAATTTTACTAAAGAAGAAATGGAAGCATTTATCATCGCTAATGACATTAAGAAAAAAGTAACAAGTAATTATGAAGTTTTTGATAAAACTTTAAGACCATGCAAATATAGTGATTTCTGTATTTTAATTGATCGTACAACTGCATTTGACACCTACAAAAAAATATTTGACTTTCTTAATGTTCCAATCAATATCTATAAAGATGACAATATCATGATTTCTGATGAAACATCACTAATAAATAATATAATTAAATTTATTATCAACATAAAAAATAACAAATTTAATGAAACATCTAGATTCTGTTTTGCAAGTATTGCTAGAAGTTATCTTTATCAATTAGATGATCAAACTATTTATGACACAATCAGCCAAAACAAAATTAATGAATCTGAAATATATGAAATTGCTTATAATATTTCAAAAAATTTGGATAGTTTAAGTAATGAAGAAATAATTAAAAAAATAATTTATGATTATAAATTTTATGACAAAATGATTATTGCTGGTAATCTTAATTACCGTTCAATAATTCTAGATAACTTAATTAATAAATTTAAAGAATTAAATAAGGTTAATATGACTATCTATGAAGTAAATGATTATTTAGATTCTCTAATTAATGACGAAGAAAGTATTAAAATACCAGCTCTATTAAATAAAAACGATTCAGTAACAATTACTAATATTCATAAATCAAAAGGACTAGAATATAAAATTTGTTATTTTCCAAGTTTACATAAAGAATTTAATTTAATGGATTTAAATAATAGAATTATCTTTAATACAAAATTCGGATTAATTTTACCAAATTATGACAATGGCTTTAAAAGTACTTTTGTCAACTTCTTAAACAAAGAAACCTATATTAAAGATGAAATATCTGAAAGAATTAGATTGTTCTATGTTGCTTTAACCAGGGCAAAAGAAAAAATGATTATGGTTACAAATTTAATTCAAAACGATAATTGTACTACTGATGAAAATGGTATTATTGATTACCTAACTAGAATAAATTATCGTTCTTACAAAGATATTTTAGAATCAGTTTATCCATATATACATAAATATATTGAAAATATAGATTTACCAGAAATAAACATTGGTTATAAGTATTCACAAAAAAATAACATTAACATCGATACTGAAGATAACCATAAAATTATAGTTAATGAAAAAGAATATATTTCCGAACTTATTAACGAAGAACATTATTCTAAAAGTGAAAATAAATTAATAACACCTACAGAAGTGTCTAACATGGAATATGGAACTCACATGCACTACATCCTGGAAAATACAGATTTTAAAAATCCAGATTATTCTCTGTTAACCAATGAAGAACAAGAAATAACCCAAGGATTATTAAACAATCAAATTATGTCTAACATTAAAGATGCAAATATTTATCACGAATATGAATTTATTTATGAAAATAATAAACAAATTAAAACTGGTATCATTGATCTAATGTTAGAATACCCAGATCATATTGACATCATAGATTACAAACTAAAGAATACTAATGATCCCGCTTACTTAAAACAATTAAACGGTTACAAAGAATATATTGAAAATAAAAATAATAAACCAACTTATATTTATTTATATTCACTATTAAACAAAGAACTTATCGATTTAAACAAGAATTAATTTCTTGTTTTTTCTTGACTTAAATTTATAAACATACTATATTCTACTTATGAATGAAGAACAACAAGAAGCTGTTTTATCACTATCTAACACCCTACTTATTGCTGGTGCTGGTTCTGGTAAAACATTTACAATTATTAATAAAATAAACTACTTATTAGATAATAATATTTACAAAGAAGATGAATTATTAATCATCTCTTTTACTAATGAATCAGTTAATGATTTAAAAAGAAAAATTAATTATAATATTGATATTAAAACTTTCCATAAATTATCATTAGATTTAATACATACTGACAATTTAAAAATAGCTAAAGATAACATGCTAAGTTATATTATAGATGAATACTTTAATTCTTATTTAAAAGACCATTTTAAAGCCAAAATAAGAATAAAAAGACTTTTACTTGAAAATACCAAAGACAATCTAAAAAAACTTATCATGACCTTTATAAACCTCTATAAATGCAATAATAACGATATTGATAAACTAATAAATTTAGTAAAACAAAGTAAATATATAAAAAAAGATTATTACCTAACTATTCTAGAAATATACCTAATATATAATAATGAATTAAAATCTTCTGGATATGTAGATTTTAACGACATGATCCTCATGGCCACAAATAAAATTAATAATAACGAAGTCAAAACAAAATATAAATTTATTATGATTGATGAATTCCAAGATACATCACTAATAAGATTAAACCTAATAAAAGCAATCTTAAATCAAAATAACGGAACCATATTTGCAGTTGGTGATGATTATCAATCAATATATCGATTTAGTGGGTGTAATTTAAATGTATTTATTCATTTAGATAAATATATAGACAACCTTAAAATAATAAAATTAAAATATAACTATCGAAATAGTCAAACCCTTATCACAATATCCAATAACTTTATCGCCAAAAATAAAAATCAACTATTAAAAAATTCTAAATGTCCCAAAGATTTAAATAAACCTATAAAAATAATTTATTATGTTAATAAATCAAAAGTTATAAACAAATTAATCAATAATATCGATACTAATATCCTAATACTTGGACGTAACAATAAAGATATTTTATCTTGGAATATCACTTTATCAGATAAAATAAAATATCTAACAATTCATAAATCTAAAGGATTAGAAGAAGATAATGTTATCTTAATAAACTTAGAAAACTCAAATCATTCAATGCCAACTAAAACTAAAGATCATCAAATAATATCTGAAATTCTTAATCAAAATGAATATCCTTATGAAGAAGAAAGACGACTATTTTATGTCGCCTTAACTAGAACTAGAAACTATATATATTTATTAGTACCTAAAAACAACCCAAGTATATTTATAAAAGAATTAATTAAAGATAATAAAAAAGATATTGAAATTATTCACAATTATTAATAACTATTCTACTTATCGGATATCCCTTAACTCTAATCACTTCATATTCTTCATTACTTAAAGTCTTATTATAAATATTATTAAAATTATTAATAGAAGCTTTAATTTTACCTTCTCTAACTTCATAACATCTTTCATTCGAACAAAAACTAATTAATTCATTATATCTAATATTATTTAAATATTTACTTAAATTTAAAGTATTAACCTCTTTAGGTTCTATAATATAATTATTACAATCAACATAAGCATAACTATTATTATTTAAAGATATAATTAAAACAAATAAAAAAAATAGTAATATAACACAGTACTTCTTCACATCTAACACCTGTTATTATTATTACCATTTTATAATTAATTATTTACTTATTTAATAAATATATTGCAAAATTTAAATATCCAGCTATTAATAACCATACAATATAAGGAATTAATAAATATCCTGAAACTTTATTATATTTAAAGAAAGAATAAGTCATATATCCAACTATTACTAATAATATTAAAAGCCAAATAAAGGCAAACAATCTCATCTTTAATCCAAAAAAGATAAATGTCCAACATGCATTAATTAATAACTGAATAAAATAAACAATATACGGCATATCATCATACTTAGTAGCTAAATAAATACTTATTGTCATTAATATAAATAAGATTGTCCACACTATTGGAAAAACTATTTTTGGTGGATATAAAGCCGGTAAAGTTAAACCTTCAACACTACTACCAGTTAATAAAGATGGAACAACTCCAATCAAAAAAGTTGCTATCAACAATATAATAAATTTTTTCATAAAACACCTTTATTATATTATAAGCAACTTTAATTTAATTATTATTAACTAAAATAATAGTAGTCTTCATAATTCTTCATCAATTGTTCATAATTTTCTTTACTAGTATAAATTGTATAATTATTATAATTATAATCAACTAATCTATTTCTATTAACATCATTAATTACCATACGTACTTCATCAAAGAAATTAAAATCAGCACCATAATAAACATGATAATCAATAGTATTTTTATAAACCTCTAACTCCGCCGTATTACCGTAATTAGTTACTACCTCTAAAACTATTGAATCATTATCACTTTCAACAAAATTATATTTATTAAAGTTATGAATTACTAAATCTTTATCATATTTAACAGTTTCACTAAATGTACTAAAAGTTGTCTTATCACTATAATTAGAATAGCTCTTAAAATTAGACATTCCTAAAGAAAATAATCCACAACCAATACCACAACATACTAATGATAATAAAAACACTAAAGCACACATTCCTTCTTTAGTTCTACGATTTTTTAAGAAAGAATATATCTTAATCAATATAATAATATCACATGCAATTAAAGAAAGAATTATAAGTAAGATTCCCCAAAATACAAATCCTGATTTAGCTATTAAAAAACTAATAACTAAACATGCTAATAAAGCAATAAGTATAGTGCAAAAACAAAATCCACAAAATATTACAAAACAATCTACAAAAAATAATACAATCTTAGCTAATCCCGAAAATAATCTAAAATCAGAATGTTCTGGATCTCTAATAATAATTTTAGTTTCTTTAACATTATCTTTTTTCTTTTCAGACTTCTTTTCTTCTTTAACCTGCTCATTATCATCTTTTTCACTTGTTTTTTCTTCAATTACTGACTTTTCATAATAATCTAAAAATCTTATTTTAAATATATGAAGTAAAATCATAATAGTAACAATGCTAATAGCTAATGTATATAAAGTAGATAATATTCTATGTATACCATAATAAAAAGATGAAGGTAAGAATCCAAATAATCCATAATATATATAAGATAAGAAACTACCTAATAACATTAAACATAAAACAATAAAAAAGCCAAATATAAACATTTCTAAAAAACATTTTACTCTTTGCCTAAAAGTCATTGCACTAAGCATTTTATATACTCTTGTAAGATAATCTAAAGCACTTTCTAAAAATTTATTAAAAGTATTCTTTGCTTGTTTTTTATTATTAACGTCTTTAATATTCTGATTTAATAACTCATCAATATTTAAATTAAATAATTGACATAATTGTAAAACTTTATCCATCTCTGGATAAGCTTGTCCAGATTCCCATTTAGATACAGATTGTCTTGACACTCCTAGTTTATCCGCAAGTTGTTCTTGTGATAAATTATTTTCCTTTCTAATCCTTTTTAAATTGTCAGATAAATTCATAATATCTCCTCCTAACAACTAAATCATATAATTTCTACTGGTTGCATTCTACCAATTTTTAGTTGTTTTTTGTTAACTTATAGTTGCATTTAGCATATTTTAACACAAAAGAAAACAATATCAAAAGATATTGCTATTTTTTCTTATGCTTTTTCTCAAGTTCTCGGTAAGCTACTTTACCTATAGCTGTAACCGGCACAGATTTACGATATTCAATCTCACTAGGAACTGCATAAGCAGCTAAATGTTCTTTACAGTAAGCTCTTACTTTAGCTTTAGTTTCTAAAGTATCTTCATAACCATCTTTTAAAACAATAACCGCTTTAGGAGTTTGCCCTTTAGTTTTATGAGGAATACCTACAACTGTACAAGAAGATACGCACTCACATTTAGAAATAATTTCTTCTAATTCAATTGGATATACATTATAACCATTAGTTATAATCATTCTCTTTAATCTAGAAGAATAGAATAATAATCCATCTTCATTTCTATAACCTAAATCTCCAGTATGTAACCAGATTTTACCATCACTATGATTTACTAATGTTTTAGCAGTCTCTTCATCTTCATTAATATACCCCATCATAATAGTTGGTCCATTAATACAGATTTCACCTATTTCACCAGTTTCTTTTTCAACATCACTATTTGGTTCAAATATTCTAATATCCATATCTGGATTAGGAATACCTAAAGTACCATTAATAACATCACTCTCATTCATAGTAGCAGTACAACAACTAAATCCAGTTGCTTCACTTAATCCATAACCTGATTTAACAACCGCATCACTACCACATTCTCTTAAAAACTTTTCAAACTGAATCTTTAAGTCTTGAGGTAAATAATCTCCACCAACAACAACTACCTTAATATCTTTTAAAGCATTTTTGCCAGGCTTCATACCATCAACACTCATTTTAAGTAAAGATGGTACTGCTGGATAAACATTAGGTTTATATTTCTTTATTTCACTATTTATCTTTTTAGTATTAATCTTAGGAACAATAATACAAGTCATTCCTGCACATAAACATGTATGACAACATAAAGCTAACCCAAAAACATGGAAAATTGGCAACGCCGATAATACTGAATTACCTGGTTTAATTTCATTACAAACCGTTTTAGTCTGTAAAGCCATTGCATTAAAATTACCATTAGAAATAATAATTCCCTTAGGTTTACCAGTTGTACCACCACTATAAATTATAGCAGCTGGATCATTAGAACCTCTTTTAACATAACAATCAATTCCACTGTTACCATTACTTAGAAAATCATGCCAACTAAGCATTCCTTCATCAAGTTTCATATTATCTCCAGCTTTAATACTGTACATTAATTGCATAACTTTACCAAAACTATTACTTGTAGGAATCATTATAAAATGTTTTACTTTAATATCTCTAGCCTTAGGCATAGAAACATCCCCACAAAATAATATTTCACTATTAGTTTCACTTAAAGCTCTTTCAATATCAGCAGTTGAAGATAATGGATGAACAATATTAGCTATCGCTCCAATTTTATTTATCGCATAAAAAAGTGCAAAACTCTCTGGAGAATTAGGTAAACACATAGTTACACATTCATTTTCTACGATATTAAATTGTTTTAAAGCACTAGCAATCCTATCAATTTTCTTTAAAAAACTTCTATAAGATACCTCTAAGCCAAAATAACGATAAGCTATTCTTCTTTCATTAGTAAGAGCAGATATCTTTAATGCATCATACAAACTACCACTAAAATAACTTAAATGTTCTGGCATATCACCATAATATTTTAACCATGGTTTAGATTTATCATATTTTTCATTTTTAATAAAACTCATTAACTTAGATATATAATCATTTACAATACCCATAATTTTATATCCTTCCTTATCTATGTATATTAATTGTATCATGAATTAAAGTATTTTTAAACATCAATAACAAATCATACCTGTCAAATAAAAAAAAGAACTACTGTTTACCAATAATTCTCTTAAACTTATATTCACTTTCTTTTAAATAATTATCTATTAATTTACTTTGCTCTTTAGTTTCTGCATAGGCTGTAATAGCTAAAGTTTTTTGCCAATCTTTTGTATATCCATCAGTAGTTAAATTAGTAATTTTATGTTCTTTAAGCCACTCTCTAAGTTCAATCATAGCTTCTTTATTATCATTTAAAATAACATTAACATAAGTTCTATCCTTAGAAAATTTATTACTTATAAATAACGCTAAATAAGTTCCAATACCACTAGCAATCGCAATAACATAAATCATTAAGTCACCATCACCACTACTAACAGCATCAATTAATTTATAAAAAATAACCTGACTAATAACTACACTTAAAGATGCTAAAATAGACTTATTCTTTTGAATAAGCAAAGTCTTACTAGTTCCTAAAATATTATCTACAACTTTAATTACAAAAACTACAATTAAATTAATAATAAATGCTTTCATTTACATCACCCTTTTTTTACGCATGAGCAACAATAATACCACATTTATTAATAATATGCAAATCATAATGAAAAGTTATAAAATATATAATTCTAATCCCAAACAAATAATACTTATAATAAATACCCAAGTATCAACTGGACTATTATAGTTACATAATTTTAATGAAAATCCATACTTCAAAGGATACAATAATCTTAAAGGTCTTTTATTAAATATATCTAAAAATATATGAGATAACATCCCTAATAAAAAAGGAAACCAAATAACATTAAAACAATAATATAATGTCCCAGTAAGTAAAAATATTCCTAAAAAAGAATGTAAAAAAGATCTATGTGGTTGATGCATACCATAAAAACATATTCCTAAAAATACAAACATACCTATAACATTTAAATAATATTTACTATTTCCTATCATATTAAATAAACCATAATTATATTTATTATCAAAATAATAACCTAATATTAATAAACTAAAAAATAAAATTACCATTAAATCTACAGCTTTATGTTTATCACTAGTTCTTATATCTAAATCACTAACAATTCCACCAACAGTCGCAGCAGTCATACAAACAACTAAATCCTTAACATTATTATTAGGTTGAATTAATCCTAAAGCTACAACATTACTAAAAACTAAATGGGTTCTACATCTCATAAAAATCACTTCACTTATTATATAATAGCATAAAAAAGATGGATATAAAATCCATCTATGAACCAACACTACTATAATGCTTAAGTCCTAATTTAAAAAGAAATATTGCTGGAATTAGGTATAAAACCACAATTAAAGGAGAAAATACATAAAATAAATTATCACTTTTAGAAGTTAAATATAACAAAGGATAATAATTTACAAAACCAAAAGGTATAATATAAGTAAAAAATATTACAAAACCTCTTTTATAAATTCCAATCGGATACTGAGCTACATGCTTACCACCATTCGTAAAAATATTTTTAATTTCTAAATTCTGAACAGTCACAAAACAATAAGAATCAGTAAGTAAAAAAATTGAAAAGAAAATAACAATTGAACTAATCATCATTAAAATCAAAACTATAACTTTATAAATATCCCAGCTAATATTAATTTTAACTAATGATAATCCTACTATAAATAAAGATTGAATAATTTTACTAGTTCTTCCAATATCCATTTTTGAAACCATAACTTGTTCCAATACACCTCTAGGTCTTAACAAAAATCTATCTAAAGAACCACTTATAATATAGTCTTCAAAAGTATCAATTCCTCTAAAAAAAGTTTCATTAAAAGAAAATCCAAATTGAATAATTCCAAAACAAAGCATTACTTCATATAAAGAAAATCCTCTAATATTATTAAACTTACTAAATAAAGCTAGTATTATAAAATAGTAAGAAAAAAAGATAAATATATAACTAATAAAAGCTAATATAAAAGATACTTTATAAGATAATTCAGATTTAATCGTATTCTTTAAGTTAGTTATAAATAACTTAACCACCCTGAATCACCGCCTTTTTAAGCGCTAAATTAGATAAAAAGACATTAATAACATTAGTTATCACAATCCACATTAAAGATAAACATATAAGCTTAAAAACACCATTAAAAGCAATATCACCAGAAAACAATCTAAAAGGAAAATCACTAATAAACCTAAAAGGTAAAACATTAGCTATCTTACGTAAAAAAGAAGGAAAGAAAGGTAAAGGAACAATCATTCCCATAAACGTTTCAGCAATAACTCCATAAATATTAACAATACCCTTAGAATCAATTGTAAACATCATAACAATATGAATAAACATACTAAGAGCACTAACTAATAAACAAGAAAGTAATAAACTAATAATAAATACTAAAATAACCTTAATACTAGGAAAAGTAAGCCTTAAAGGATCTGGAAGCAAAGAAGCTACTATTATTAATGGGCCACACCTTAAACCAGCATTAACTATCTTTTTAGCTATCATCTTAATATAAAACTTTAAATAAAAATTTTGAGGCCTAACTAGTTCATAAGCTAAATTACCATTCTTAATCATTTTCATCAAACTTTGATCTTTTTCATAAGGATAAGTTAAAGCAAAAAAAGCTTGAGATATCCACAAATAATTAACTAAATTTTGAAAATTCATTGGTAATGAAGAACTACTATTAGATTCATAAAAAGCTAAATAAACCATTAAATAAATAAAACCAAAAAATAATTGAGTAAAAAATCCAGAAATAGCTGCTGCTCTATATTGTAAAGCAGTAATAACTCTTAATCTAAAATAATTTACATAAGCTCTCATATTTCATAATCATGATATAACTTTAATATTACATCATCTATACTTTCATTCTTAATATCAATATCATTAATTACATATTTTAAAGATAAATTATTTAACAATTTAGATAACGATAATACATTAGAATCAATAATAAAACTATATCCATTAATATTCTTACTCTTCTTAATAATACCCTTTAATCTAATCTTATCAATTTTCTCATTAGTACTTACAAGAACTTCTTTATAACTTCCATATTTCTTTTTTAAATTACTAAGGGTTCCATCATACAATAATTCACCCTTACCTATAAGAATAATTCTTTTTGCAAGCGCTTCTATATCTGTCATATCATGAGTAGTTAAAATAACAGTAGTTTTATGATTTTTATTTAATTTCTTAATAAAATCTCTAACTATCTTCTTACTTTCTGCATCTAACCCAATTGTTGGTTCATCTAGAAATAATATTTTAGGTTTATGAAGTAAGGAAGCTGCTATTTCACACCTCATACGTTGACCTAAACTTAAACTTCTTACTGGTTGTTTCATTACTTCTTGTATGTTTAAAAGATTTACAAGTTCGGTCTTAGTTTTCTGATACTCTTTATCACTTAAATCATATATATCTTTAAGTAAATCAAAAGTATCTTCAGCAGGAATATCCCAGGATAATTGACTTCTTTGACCAAAGACAACACCTATATTAGAAACATATTTTTTTCTATCCTTAAAAGGATCTAAACCATTAACTCTAATGTTTCCAGCGGTTGGTAACAATATACCACTAAGCATCTTTATAGTAGTACTTTTTCCTGCCCCATTCGGACCAATATAACCAACAATTTCGCCTTTCTCAATTGAAAATGATACATTCTTAACAGCATCTATATATGTATATTCTCTCTTGAAAAAAGATTTTAAAGCTGCTTTTAATCCACTATTACGTTTCGCAACTTTAAAAGTTTTACTAATGCAATCTACATTAATGAACGACATTTATAACTCCTTTCTAAACAACGCAAAAAACCACATATAAAATATGTAGTACCCTATTTTAAAAAATAAGATTAATTGCAAAATGTCACCATCATTATATTAAGTAAATTTAAAGTTGTCAATAAATAAAATTAATGACATAAAAAAAGTAAAGCAATAATACTTTACTTTTCTAATATAAACAGTTGCCTGGTGTTCTAGGATAAGGGATAACATCTCTAATATTTTCAATACCTGTTAAGTACATAATTAATCTTTCAAATCCCATACCAAATCCAGAATGTACACATCCACCAAATCTTCTTAAATTAATATACCAATCAATTAAAGATTCATCTGTACCAGTTTCTTTCATTCTTTCTAAAAGAATATCTAACTTTTCTTCTCTTTGAGAACCACCAATTAATTCACCAGCTCCAGGAACCTCTAAATCAACCCCTGCAACTGTTTTACCATCTTCATTAAGTTTCATATAATATGCTTTAATATCTTTAGGCCAATTCTTAACAACTACTGGACCATTAAAATGAGCAGTTAACCATTTTTCATGTTCTTTAGCTATATCATCATCATAGTCAGGAGTAAATTCCCATTTTTCTCCACTATTCTTAAGTAAATCAATTACATCCTTATGATCAATTCTAACAAATTTACTATTAATAACCTTCTCTAATTTTTCTTTCAAACCTGGTTCAACAAACTTATCAAAGAAATTTATTTCATCTGGACAGTTCTCTAATACATATTTAACAATATATTTTAAGAAATCCTCTTCAATATCCATTAAATCATTAATATCTGCAAATGCAATTTCTGGCTCAATCATCCAGAATTCATTAGCATGAGTCTTAGTATTAGAGTTTTCTGTTCTAAATGTTGGTCCGAAAGTATAAATTTTGCTAAATGCTAAAGCAAATGTTTCCCCATGTAATTGTCCAGAGCCAGTAATAAATGTTTTCTTATTAAATAAATCTTTACTAAAATCAACTTTTCCATCTTCAGTTTTAGGTAAATTATCAAAATCAAAAGTAGATACTTTAAACATTTGATCAGAACCTTCACAATCTGCAGTAGTTAATAAAGGTGTATGAACATAAATATAATTTCTTTCTTGAAAATATTTATGAATTGCGTAAGCAGCTACACTTCTAACTCTAAATACGGCTTGAAAAGTATTACTTCTAGGTCTTAAATAAGCAATACTTCTTAAAAACTCCATACTATGTTTCTTAGGTTGTAATGGATAATCTTCAGAACAATCACCTAATAAAACCACAGAAGTAGCTTTTAATTCATAATCTTGACCCTTACCTTCAGAAGTAGTAAATAAACCAGTTACTTCAATACTAGAACCATTATGTAATTTTGTTATTTTATCAAAATCACCAAGTTCATTAGTATAAACAATTTGTAGATGTTTAAAACTAGTTCCATCAGAAAAATCAATAAAACCAAATTCTTTTTGTGGTCTATGATTTCTAATCCAACCTTTAACCTTTACTTCTTTTCCAAAAAATTCATCTTTACAAGCATATAAATCGCTTAAAAATACATAATCCATATAAATCATCCTTTCTAAAATAAAAAACAGTATTAAGTCCCAAAAAGGGACGAAATACTGTAAATTCCGCGGTACCACCCAGTTTATCTATAAATAGATCACCTTATTAGATTTAACGCATCTATACGTTTGTATTTACTATTATTTCAATACAACACTCAAAAGTGTTATTCAAGTTTTATCCCCTATCATCTTCCACCAACAATGACTCTCTTTAAGATTCAAAAACCCTACTTCTCTTCATCAACGTTTTACAAGCGCTATTATAACACTGTTTTTTTTACTAGTCAATTTAATTATCATTTGCAGAATACATTAAATAATATGAATCTCCCAGTAAAACATTATCATAAAAGAAAGACTTTTTCTTTATTTCATTATTTACATAAGTAAGACCATATTCCTCTAAAATAGTTTTTTGATCAGAAAATAGATTTACTCCTAATCCAAGTTTATCTCCATCTATTTTAACACCTAAAGAAGCCAAAGTAGTTGGATACAAATCAAATGAACTAAATAATCTATTTTTATTGTTTTTAGTTTTAACTTTAGAATTTATAAAAGTATTATATATTGTTCGATTATAATTATCTAAATCAAAAACATTCCCCTGCATTGTTAAATGATCTCCAGCAATAACAATAGTAGTATCTTTATAAAAAGATTGTTTCTTAATCCATTTAATAAATTCATTAATCATATAATCAGAGCAATGATAAGCATTTGGATATTTAGTATCAAAGTTCTTTTCACAATCTTCATCAACATAGCCATCCGTAAAATGAGTATCAGCTGTAAGCAACGTAAAATTAAATGGTTCATCTTGTTTAGATATTTTAGTTAATTCTTTCTTAGCAAATTCAAATAACTTCTTATCTTCATAACCCCACCAAACATAATAATCACTATCTATCCAATTATTATCTAAAGCATATAAATAATCATATATTTCATAATTACCATGAGTAGTAAAATAATCTCGTCTGCCACCAAAAGATGCATCACTACCTAACATTAAATAATTCTTATATCCATTATCTTTTAAAACATCACCTAAAGCATAAACTCCAGGTAAAGAATCTCCATAATCATAATATGCATTAAGTGAAATAACTTTTAAAGGAACTCCAGAAGTTTGAGCTACCATAGCCGCAATAGTCCAACTTGTATTAGATACCTGAATACTACCACCAACCCCATTATTATTACTAAAATTAAGATTATTAATCGCTAACTTCTCTAAATTAGGTATATAAGACTCATCTTCCATCCCATTATTCTTTTTAGTCATCGCACTATTTTCTAAGGATTCAACATAAATATAAATTAAATTTCTTTTATTCTTAGGAAAAGTTAAAGATACATTACTTCCATCAACATAATTATCTTCAATAAAAGTTGATTTAGTGTTCTGCATTACTAAATATTCTTTAACCCCTAAAGTTTTTAAACAATTAAATACACTAATAACAATTACAAACAAAGAACTCCATATAATTAATTTATTACTTAAATACAATCCATCATAACTATGCTCTTTATCTTTATATTTAACAGTTAAAATATATTTATTAACTAAATATTTGCGATCAAGAAAAATAATAACTAGTAAAATAATAAAGCTAATTAAAGAATAAATACTAACATACTTAATACCGTCAATAAGTGCATTAATACTAGTTCCCTCACTATTTACCACATTATAAAGAAGTTGTTCAAAATATACTCCTCCAAAATTAATATTAAAATAATGACAAGTATAAAAAATAATTAATGTTAATAAAAGAACAATTATCCACACTACATTACTTTTCTTCTTTTTCATTATTTACCCTTTCAAGTTTAAAAGATAGATTTTTATTTAGTAAACTATAGACATAACCAAGCAATGTATTTATAACTAAAGACATTAAAATATATTTAATAGAAAACATCATATTTCCTTCAATATAATCACTTAAACTTAATGCGAACTTATTCTTGATTGCTAAAATAATCATCAACATAAAATTAGAAAAAAATACCATAGTTAAATAAGAAAACCATAAAGACTTATTACTCTTCTCTTCAACTAAGGTATCATATATTTTTAAACCAATTAAACTAGGCATTAAATAAACAAATAAATAATTCATAACCATAGCCTCCCTAGGTTAATTATACAAAAAAAATACTTGCATAGCAAATATTTTGATTATTATTGTTATTTATACATAACTGTATTTTTAAATCTTAAATATTAATAAATATAATTAATTTTTACCTTTTCTTATTTTATTAAAATTACAATGTTTACATAACTCTTCACATTTTTTGTTATCCTTAAAACTATTAATCATATTCACATATCTTTCAGAATTAATAATATCATCAATATTATCTTTATATATATTGCCAAGCTTAATTACCCCATTACTATCCAAGCAACAAGGAACAACAGTACCATCAACAAGTATCCCAATATGATCTCTTAAAGCATAACATGTACCTACTTCATTATAAATGTTATTATTTAAATCTGGCCAAATAAATTCTTCATCAGTATCTAAAAAAATATTATCTTTAACCTTACATTTTTCTATTTTCTCAATATTAACATTAAAATAATCATTTATATATTTAAGCATCTTATTACTATATTTATTTTTAGTCCAAAATCTTAAAGAAATATAAGTATATTTAGATAGTTCATTAATACTATCTAAAATGTTATTCATATACTTATTTAAGTCAATATTACCATTATAACTATGCAAAGAAATATTAATCTGTCTAATATTTTTATTATATTTAATTCTATTAATCAAATAACCATTAGTAGTTATATTAATCTTATATCTATTAGAAGCTTCATCAATTAACCTATTAATATCAGGATGTAACAAAGGTTCTCCTAACACATGAAGATACAAGTATTCAGTGTAACCATTTGATTTATCTAATATAGTATTAAAATTATCTAATGTAATAAATTCATTTATTCTTTTATTATGAGGGCAAAATTCACAAGATAAATTACAATTATTAGTTATTTCAACATAAACTTTTTTATACATAAAATCACTTCACTTATTTAAATTATTATAACATGCAATTATAAAACTAATAAATATATTGATATAATAGGAGATTCATTTATGAAATGGTTTGAAAATTACTGTACTTTACCAGCATTATATAGTTTTTTTACTAACAGAAGAGTTAGAATAACTGTTATAATAATAACTATTACTATTCTTAGTTACTGTTTTTATAAAAACTACCATGATATGCACGCTAATGGTGACATAACCTTAAAATATGAAACAAATACCGAAAATTTAACCCCTAAAGAAATCAAAGAATACTTAGAAAAAAACAAATTTTATTTTTCAGGCGGAAATCCACTAGAATTTACAAATTTTTCTATTTTTGACGA
>JALFTB010000024.1:0-9229 GCA_022779465.1 bacterium | reverse complement strand
TATATGAAGGTTGCAAAATGAGAAAAATCGTTTATATGCGTTAAATATATAAAGATAACTAATAAGTTATAAATTAAGGTGGTACCACGGCCATAAGTCGTCCTTTAATTTATAACTTTTTTTATTTAAAAAGGAGTTGTTAAAATGTATCGAGAATTTGAAGAATATATTTTTAATAATTATGATATTAAATTATTAGGTATCAATAGAAAGTATTATCATTCAAAACGAGTCGCCATCTTATCTAAAAAGATAGCTGAAAACTTAAATTTAAGTCTTCATGATGTTAAATTAGCTACAACCATCGGTTTACTTCATGACATTGCTAGATTCTTTGAATACGACTTATTTGGTAAGTTTAATTCCCAACACTTTGATCATGCCAAATATGGAGTTAAATTATTAAAAGAAGATGACTACATAAAAAAATATAACGTAAGTGAAGAAGATTTAGATGATTTATATGCTGCTATTTATTATCACAATAAATATGCAATATCAAGAAAATATCAAAATAATAAATTTTGTAAAATTATTAGAGATGCCGATAAAATAGATATTATTTATTTAGTATCTATTCATCAAAACATGATAACAGCATCTATCGAAAACTATACAGTATCTCCTAAAGTATATAAAGATTTTAATAAAGGAAAATGTATTAAAGAAAAAGATGTTAAAACTAAAGGTGATAAAATCCTAAATATCTTATCATTTATCTATGATATAAATTATACTTATTCACTAAAAATAATTAAAGAAAATAATTATATTGAAGAAATGTTTAATAATTTAGGTAAACCGGAGAATTTAAAACCATACTTTGAAATTATAAATCGAGTAATAAATCAAAAAATAGAAAAAGAGGATTGATTAAAATGTTAGATAAAAAATATGAACATAAACAAGTTGAAGAAGGTAAATATGAATATTGGTTAGATCATAAATACTTTGAAAGTGGCGATGTTTCTAAAAAACCATATTCAATTGTAATTCCACCTCCTAATGTAACTGGTAAATTACACTTAGGTCATGCTTGGGATACTACTTTACAAGACATAATTATTAGATTCAAAAGAATGCAAGGCTTTGATGCCTTATGGGTTCCTGGTATGGATCATGCCGGAATCGCAACTCAAGCTAAAGTAGATGCTAAATTAAGAGAAATGGGTATTAATCCCCGTGGAATTAGTAGAGAAGAGTGGCTTAAATATGCTTGGGATTGGAAACAAGAATATTCAGAAAATATTCGCAAACAATGGGCAAAATTAGGTTTAAGTCTAGATTATACTAAAGAAAGATTTACTTTAGATGAAGGCTTAAGTGACGCTGTAAAACACGTTTTTGTTACCCTTTATAACGAAGGATTAATCTATCGTGGAGAAAGAATTATTAACTGGGATCCATACGCTATGACAGCTCTTTCTAATGAAGAAGTAGAATATAAAGATGTCCCAGGAGCCTTTTATCACATTAAATATTTTATTGAAGGAACTCATGACTACCTAGAAGTAGCAACAACAAGACCAGAAACTTTATTTGGTGATACGGCTGTAGCTGTTAATCCAAATGATAAAAGATACAAACATCTAATTGGTAAAAATTGTATCTTACCAGTTGTAAATAAACTAATACCTATTATTGGTGATGAACATGCTGATCCTGAATTTGGTACTGGTGTCGTAAAAATAACTCCAGCTCATGATCCAAATGACTTTGAAGTAGGAAATAGACATAATTTAGAAAGAATTATCGTTATTAATCCAGATGGCACCATGAATAAAAATGCCTTAAAATACGAAGGAATGGACCGTTTTGAATGTCGTAAAGCCCTTATCGAAGATTTAAAAACCGAAGGCTTACTAATTAAAATTGAAGAAATAACTCACTCAGTAGGACATTCTCAAAGAAGTGGAGTAATGGTAGAACCATATTTATCAAAACAATGGTTTGTTAAAATGAGACCACTTGCTGATCGTGTTTTAGAAAATCAAAAAAATAAAGATACTAAAGTAAATTTTGTCCCTGAAAGATTTGAAAAAATCATGAATCACTGGATGGAAATCACTTACGATTGGTGTATTTCCAGACAATTATGGTGGGGACATCGTATTCCTGCTTGGTATAAAGGCGATGAAGTATATGTTGGCGTAGAAGCACCTAAAGAAGAAGGATGGACACAAGACCCAGATGTTTTAGATACATGGTTCTCAAGTGCCTTATGGCCATTTAGTACCTTAGGATTCCCCGAAAAAACCAACCTTTTAGAAAGATATTATCCTAACAGTGTATTAGTAACTGGTTATGACATTATCCCATTCTGGGTAAATAGAATGACCTTCCAAGGCCTACATTTTACTGGACAAAGACCATTTAAAGATTGCTTAATTCATGGTCTAATTCGTGATAATCAAGGAAGAAAAATGTCAAAAAGCTTAGGCAACGGAGTAGACCCAATGGATGTTATTGAAGAATACGGTTGTGATGCCTTAAGATACTTCCTAGCATCTTCATCAGCTGCCGGCCAAGATCTAAGATATGATGAAGAAAAAGTTAAATCAACTTGGAACTTCATTAATAAATTATGGAATGCTAGTCGTTTCTGTTTAATGAATATTGAATCCTTAAAAGAATATGACTTTAAAGAAATAGATGCTAAAGACAAATGGATCTTATCTAAGTTAAATAAAATAATTAAAGACGTTACTAAATCTATGGAAAAATATGAATTTAACAATGTAGGAACCATGCTTTATGACTTTATCTGGAGTGACTTCTGTGATTCATACATTGAAATGTGTAAATTTACTCTAGATAACCCATCAACTCAAAGTACTCTTTGTTATGTAATAACTAATATCTTAAAAATGATGCATCCAATCATGCCATTCGTAACCGAAGAAATTTATAGTATGTTACCAATCAAAACCCATGAAAGCATCATGATAAGTGATTATCCAACTGTAAATAAAGAATTTAATTTTCCAACTGAAGAAGAATTAATTGAAAATACCATTGGATTTATCAAAACATTTAGAAACGTTAAACAAGAAAATAACATAACTAAAGACTTATCAGTTAAATTTAATAATAAAGAAGATTATACATTAATTACTAAAATGTTAAAAATAACTGAAAATATCATTGATAAACCATTAGATATTACCGAATATAAAGTAAACTTTGGCCCATTTAGTGCTTCAATCTACTATGAAAAAGAAATAACTGAAGAAGATATCCTTCAAAAAGAAAAACAAATAGAAAGTTTAAAACAAAGTATTAATAAAAGAAAACAATTATTAGCTAATGAAAACTTTGTTAAAAAAGCTCCAGAAAAATTAGTAGCTGAAGAAAAGGCTAAATTAGAAAATGATGAAAAATTATTAGAACTACTAACTCAATAGATTAGTAGTTTTTTCTTGATTTTTTAGGCATTTTGTTGTACTATATGACCCAAACGAAAGGGGTTTTGTGATATGAAAGAATATTTAGAATTTTTAAGTGAAGAACAAACAAGAAAATATTTACAAGATATAAAAGAAGGTAAAAAAGGAGCTAAAAATACTTTAGCAAAACATAATTTTAAATTAATAGATCAAATTATTAAGGATAACTTTAATAATACACCATACACTTATAATGTCATCTTTTCTTTAGGTTTAACAGGTTTAAGTAATGCAATCGACACATATGATAAAGAGAAAGGTTCATTTACTTCATATGCATCAGAATGTATTATTGTAAATATAAATGATTTCTTAAAAGAGTTTCCTCAAACATCTCTAAAAGCAGAAGGACAAAGATTTGCCCAAACGGTTATTAATGAATTAAATCTAAATGTAATCCCTGATCAATCGCCTAGATTAACAAACTACATAATTGATCAATTCGAATTATATTCAAGTAAACAGACTAAAGAAATATTAAAATTAAGATATGGTTTTTATGAAAGACCATATCTTGAATATCAAATTGCTGAAAAATTAAAAATAGAAATCTCTGAAGTTATTGCAGTTGTTATGAAATATAAATCTCAAATCATAAAATATGCTGCTAGATTAGAAATATCACCACAAGCAATTAAAAGCGAAACATTAAGAGAAAAAGATGTTTCAAAAAATATTGCACCAACCATTACGCCAACTAAAAATAATATAATAACAGAGCCAACAACAATATATGAACATGCTGCTCAATTAGGTTATTCCAGAAAAGATACTGATATCCTTTTAGATCAATGTAACGATGGTAAAATCAATTTAATCAAAAGATTATATGGTGAAGACTTCTGTACCCTTCAATCAGTTTCATCTAGTGAAAAATCTTATCTTAAATCCGAAATACGTAAAATATTTGTTTTCAAAATGACTGGTAAAGAAAAATATCAACCTAGAATTAAATCCTTAGAAGAACGTTTATCATTTGCAACTTATGAACAAATCAAAGCTTATGTTGAAACCCTTCCATTAAAACAAAGAAAATTAATTTATGAAAAGTTCGGTAAAAACCTAAGACAACAAAATAGATTAGATAAACAATCTGAACAAGCCATCTATAGTATCGTAGCTAAAATGGTAAAAAGTTTTGATAAAGAAAAAGGTGAATTCAAACATCGTGAACCAAAGGTTGAAACCTTATATTCATTCTTAGGATTTTTCGGTCTAACTGAAGCAGAAATTGATCGCAAATATCCATATCTTTCAAAAGATCTTCAAAATCAAATTAAAAAATTATATGGTGAAGATTTCTGCACTTTACAAAGTATAAATCGTAACTATCAAGTTAGTATTCGTGCTGCAATTAAAGATGCATATGGAATAGATCCTCAAACTGGTAAAAGAAAAACTACTCCTCATAAAACATTACTAGAACGTTTACCAGAAACAACTCTTGATATTGTCAATGAAATTATTAGTACCTATTCAAAAGAGTGTCAAGATTTACTTCATCAAAAATTTGGTGAAGATCTAACCGAGTGGAATCGTTTAGACTATATCGATGAATCTAGAATAAATAATTTTCTTAGTAGAATAAAAAAAGATTTAGCAAAGCGTGAAGCTAAAAAAGAAGAAGAACCACCAAAACCTAAAAGAAGTAAACCAGCTGTCTCATTTGAATTATATCTAAGAAGAAAAGGTATACCTACTGAAGAAGTAATGAAAAGATATAATGATTTAAAACCAAAAGAAAAAGAAATAATCAAAACATTATTTGGTGAAGATTTATCAAGATATGACATAAGCAATGCCGATGAAAAAACTAAACATCAATTTTATTACATTGTTAATAAAATGAAAAATGGCAGTAAACTACCAGAACCAAATGAATCTATTTATGTAACATTTAATAGTTTCACTAAAGAAGAAATTGATAAAGCCTTATTATCATTAGCTCCAGAAACAAGAGAATTAGTTTATGCTTATCATGGTTACGATTTAGAAAATCCAGTTTATGTTAAATTACCAAATACCATGAAGAAAACAGTCATAAATATCATTTATCCAAGAATAAGTTCTTTACTTCAAAATCCTGAACTAGTTAAAAAACCAGAAGAAAAAAAATTAGATTTAAATGAATTACTTAATTTAGCTCAAATTCTAGCTGCCAAGAATTTAAATAATACATTTACTAATAAAGAACTAATAATCTTTGCATTAAGAGTAGGTATAGTAGAAGATGGCCCATATAGTATAGAAAAAATATGTTTATTCTTTGACCTTACCGCAGAGCAAATTCAAACTATAACTCAAAAAGTTATGTCAAAATTTAAAGATAACTTTGACGAAATATATGACCTAATCATGTCATCACTATATAAATCACAAATTAAAGAATTAAAAGGAAATCAAATTAAACCAATAAGCAGAGAGGAATAATAATATGGAACAAATCAAATCAATTATCAAAAAGTATATAAAAGATAACATTAAAGTAAGTTCTAGACCAAGTGAAAACTTAAAAAGTCTAACTAAAATCACAAATTATTTTTCTGATTTATTAAGAAGTACTCAAGATAATATTACTTATGAATTAATCGATGAAATTCTTTTAGAAAACGACGTAGTAAATACTTTACTAACATCTATTATGAATAAATACTTACCATACATCGAAGGAAACTCTTTAGAAGAATTATTTACCGATGAGATAACATGCCAAGTAGTTGAAATATATTGTGATAAAAATAATATTGATGTCAATAAATTAGATTTATCTGAAAGTACTTCTCAAAGTGTTAAAAGCTATGTTGGTGAATCTCAAACTATGTTTTTTAATGAAATTAGACAGTATCGTCTATTAACTCCTGAAGAGACCAGAGACTTAATTATAAAAGCTCAAAATGGAAATATGACTGCTCGTGATGACTTAATCAATCATAATATTAGATTAATTATTTCTGTTGCTAAAAAATTTAACTTACAAACCAATCAAATAACTATCGGTGATTTAATTCAAGAAGGAGTTTTCGGTTTAAGTAAAGCTATTGAAAAATTTGACATTAATAAAGGATATATGTTTTCAACTTATGCAATATGGTGGATTAAACAATCAATTAAAAGGTTTTTAAGTACTTCCACTTCAACCATTAGATATTCAGAAAATGTTAGAGGAAACTTTCGTAAATTAGATAGAGCTAGAAAAATGATTCAAGATGAAACCGGACATAATCCAAGTATTTCTGAACTGGCAAAAGTATCCGGTTTAACTGAAAACCAAATTAAAGATTTAGAAACCATTGCTAGAGTCGATGCAAGTCTAGATTCACCAGTAACGTCAGAAGATTCTGAAAGTAAATTATCAGATTTTATTGCCGATGAAGCTCCCGCAATAGAAGAAGAATTTATAAATGAAGATTTTAAAGAAGCTATTATTACAGCTTTATTTAATACAAAAATGCCAGAAAGAGAAAGACAAATCATTATTCACCGCTTTGGACTTCTTGGACATCGTAAAAAAACCTTAGTTGAAGTCGGTAAAATGTTTAATGTAAATCGTGAAAGAATTAGACAACAAGAAGTTAAAGCTTTACGTCGATTACAACATAATCGTGACTTTATAGCCTTAAAAAATATAAATGATGATAATTTAGAAGAATATGATCCAATCTTTTTAAATCGTTTAATAAGAACATGTCGTTTAACTAAATATTTTCCAGCATATTCAAAATCAGAATTAACTTTAGCGATTGAACATCTAGATAAAGCTAGTCAAAATATAATAAAAAAATATTATAATGATGAATATGTATTTAAAAAAGAAAATATCATTACTGAAGCAGATCAACATCATCTAACAAGATTGATATATAGGGTATTACCAAGGACTTTAAGACAATTAAGAGTTACTTCGGATCAGGTACCTAAAAATGAAACAACTGGGCTTTTCCAAGAAATGTCAGACATTCCCAAACATCTAGTAGTAAATGTTATATTTACATTTCTTCCATCTGAAGATAAAACCTTATTAAAAAAAGCCTATGGTCCTAAATTTAATGAAGACCATCTTGAAGAATTACTTCCTATTGAAAAAGAAATGTTAAAAACTATTATTCCTTATGTTAGAAGTGAAGCTTTAACAATGTATAATTCTAAATCAAAAAAGCAATACACTAGACAAGACATACCTATGTTAGAATTAACAAAACTTCCTTCATTCTCAAAATTAAATTCAATTATTGGTACCAAGTTAATGCTTCTTCTTACCTTAAAACCTTTAAATAATGAAGATTTGTTTAAAGACGATGACCAAGGCTTTACAGAAGAAGAAAAAACATTAATTCTAGCTAATAAAGATTTAGTTGCAGACTTTATTATTGAATTTCAAGAATTAATTCCTAAAATTAAACAAAACAAACCTAAAAGCATCAATTAGATGCTTTTTTTTATAAAATAGAATATAATTAATTTAGGTGATAATATGTACTCTAACTATGGAAAAGTATATAAAAAACAAGATTTATATGACTATAATACTTATAAAATTCATTCAATATGTGATTATCTTATAATAGTTAATAATGTTGTTAAACTAACTAATTTAATTAAATATTTAAAAGATAATAATAAAAAATATTTTATACTTGGTAATGGTTCTAATATAATTTTGCCTGATCACTATAAAGGAGTCGTAATTAAGCCTGAATTTAATGAATTAACTATCGATAAAAATAAAATAATCTCAGGTTCATCTAACTTATTAATAAACTTATCAAAAGAAGCAATTAATCATAATTTAACCGGATTAGAATGGGCTAGTGGAATTCCTGGATCCTTAGGTGCATCAATTATTGGTAATGCTGGTGCTTATAAAGATGAAATATCAAACTATATCACTGAACTAGAAGTTCTTGAAAATAATAAAGTTAAACTCCTAAAAAAGAATGACTTATCATTTTCTTATCGCTGCTCAAATTTAAAAACTAGAGATATAATTATTTTAAAAGCAACTTTAACTCTAAAACCAGGAACTAAAGAAGAATCTATAAACCTAGTTAAAGAACGTTTAGAAAAAAGATTAGCAACTCAGCCTCTAGAATATCCCTCCGCTGGCTCTGTCTTTAGAAACCCTGAAGGTTTATTTGCTGGTAAATTAATCGAAGATTTAGGTTTGAAAGGTTACAAAATAGGTGGTGCTCAAATATCAACTAAACATGCTAATTTCATCATTAATACTGGTAATGCCACCAGCAAAGATATTAAATCATTAATCAAACATATCACTAAAGAAGTAAAAAAACACTATAATATTGATTTAATCCTTGAACAACAAATAATCAAATAAGCACATAAGTGCTTTTTTTATTGAAGTAAACCACAAGTATGTTTAAAATAATATTAAGAATTGTTATACTCATCTTATAAAAGAAAAATAAAAAATGAATCAGAAAAAAAGGATATTTACTAAATCCCTATGCTTATGATATGAAAAATAATATTCTTTATGGCAGCAAAGATAAAGTTATCACTAATGAAACTATTGAATCAAAAGCTCAAGAATTCATCACTCTATATCAAGAAGAATTTACTGGTATTTATTCATATCTTCAAAATGAACAACTAGGAGATGAAGAAAATTAAATCACTTATCTTGCTATTTATTTTAATCATATTATCTATTATTCTAACTTATATAACTATGAAATAAATAAACAAATCTAATATCTAGAATGAAAAACTTATCTATATATTAAAATATCAAACTTAAAGGACTTATCGTCCTTTTAATATGC
>JALFTB010000002.1:0-3776 GCA_022779465.1 bacterium | reverse complement strand
ACTTGTTCATTGAACTTGGCTCCTAAAACCATTTATGTGATGCCCACCTGTTTAGAGCGGGTTTTTATCACTGCGAGATCTTCTGGGTTTTTTTATACCCAATTTGACATATTATTAAATATAGGCTTATAATAAAGGTGTGGTGGTTTATGGAAAGATTTTTTGTTAAAATTAAGAATAATGTGTATTTTAAAGTCGATAATTTTCTTGCAGTTATCGCAGAGTTTTTAAGTCAATCTTATGGATTTGATGTTTTTTATTCTTGGAGATTTGATGGAAAGGTTTGTCATTACAGTTTCTTTAATGAAGAAAATGATTTTGTTTTTAGTTCCTCTTTTACTTCTAGTGATGAACTTGCACGTTTAGATGATTTTATTGATAATAAGATTATTGGTATACCTAATTTATATTATTTTATCTCTTGCTTAGAGAAATATAATGATACTAATGCAAGTTATGGTTTCATAGTTAAAAGCATATTAAATCCTTCAGAAATTGCTTTAAGTGACTTAAGTGTTGATGGTGAAATTTATTTTAAAGATTTCTTTAAATATTTAGAAATTTTACTTAGAGAATGTAATGTTAGTGCTAGTTATAATGAAATTGATGAAAGCGATGATATTACTTGGGATTATGGTAATGCTAAGCAAAGTACTGAAAGATATTATGATGTATTAACTTTAAGTACTGATGGAGAAACAATTGTTTCTTATAAGAAAATTTCTAGAATTATTACAAGAGTTAAGGGCATGATTCAAGCTGCTTATTATGCAATGACTTTATCTGAACAAGAAATTTTAACTATTGTTGGTAATTTAACTAAGAAATATCCAGGATTTAAAAAATTAGAAGATGCTTTTTTAAATAATAAAGATGCAAGAATAAAAGATTTAACATTTGGTATTAAACTTATTAAGGAGTAATTATGTTTGAAAGATTAATTTCTTTAGTTGGAAAAGACAAATTTAGCAAGTTACAAGGTATCAAAGTTCTAGTAGTTGGCATTGGTGGTGTTGGCGGTTATGCTTTTGAAGCGTTAGTTAGAAGCGGTTTTACTAATATTACTATTGTTGATGGAGATGTGATTGAAGAGTCTAATTTAAATAGACAAATTATTACTTCCTCTAAACTAGTGGGAATGAAAAAGGTGGAAGCTGCTAAAACACGAGCTTTAGAAATTAATCCAAATATTAATATTAATACCATTGCTGAGTTTATTAATTTAAATAATTTTGAAGAACTTTTAATGAAGGATAATTATGATTATGTAATTGATGCTTGTGATGATCTTGATTTAAAATTTCTTTTAATTAAAAATAGTAATAGATATAAGTTAATAAGTAGTATGGGTACGGCAAATAAGGTTAATCCATCATTATTTTCAATTACTACTTTAGATAAGACTAGTAATGATCCGATTGCAAGAATTTTAAGAAAAAGAGTTAAAGATGCAAAAATTAATCGAAAATTTAAAGTTGTTAGTAGTACAGAAACTCCCATTCCTAATAAAGGAATACTAGGTACTAATAGTTTTATTCCAGGCATTTCTGGATTATTATGTGCTAGTTATGTATTTAATGATGTTATAAAAAAATAGTTTCTTAATTTGAACTTCAATAATTAGATATAATAAATAAAAAATAAACTTGTAATAAGTTTATTTTTTATTTATTAGAAAGTTAACTAATATTTCGGGGTTTTCATTTTTCATGACAATACGATAAATAAGATCGATAATTGGCATTTTAATTTTCTTTTTATGGAGTAGGGCATTGATTGATTTTAAGGTATAGTAACCTTCAACAGTATTTTCTTCGGTATATTTTTTAGCTTTGACATAGTCTTTTTGACCTAGAAGAATACCATAACTATAATTACGTGATTTGGTTGAGGTACATGTTAGGATTAGATCTCCAATTCCAGCATAGCTTAATATAGACTTTTTACGGCCACCTAGGCCTTTTATTAATTCTTTGATATCATGCATGGATTCAACTAAAAGAAAGCTTCTAGTGGATTCGTTATAGCCTAGACCGGTGATTATCCCAGCTGCAATGGCAATAACGTTTTTAATGGAACCACATAATTCAGTACCAATCATATCTTTACTAGTTCTTAATTTAACTGTATCACTTGCTAGAGCTTTTTTAACCATTTTATCAGTCTTTGAGTTTGATGATGCTAGAGAGAAAGCTATTGGATCATTACTTGCTAAATCAACGGCAAATGATGGACCAGATAAAACTGAGTAGTTAGAACTTTTTAAATTATCTTTAAATACTTCATGAACAAATTTAGATGTTCCTTGTTCAATACCTTTACTACCAATACAAAATATTTGTTTTTTATTATAGTATGGTTTGATATTTTGACAAACTGCTGCAATATGTTTAGCGGATGTCATTAAAAAAATAATATCAGCATTTTTAATAGCTTTTTCATATGAAGAGGTTATTTTCATATTTTTTGGTATTTTTATTCCTTCAATTATTTGTTTACCTTTTTTTAATTCTTCTTCTTTCTCTTTGTTTGATGTCCATAATGTGACATTGTGACCATTTTGTAAGATTTTTAGGGCGATAGCAAAACCAAAAACTCCTGAACCCATTACGGTTATGTTCATTATTTTTCACCTTTCATTTCTTTATTTATTTTATTTAAATTATTTTCATATGAATTATTTTTGGGATAATAGAATTTTTTATCTTTTATTTCATCTGGTAAATATTGTTGTTTGACATAATATCTTGGATAGTTATGAGGATATTTATAGTAAGGACTATTAGTTTTTATGTGATCAGGAACTTTTCCAGTATTACCACTTCTGATAATTTTTAAGGCATTATCAATAGCAGCATAAGCTGAATTACTTTTGGGTGATAAAGCCATTTCTAAAACGATTGCTGATAAGGGAATAATACATTCGGGGTAACCAACTAATTTAGCTGCTTCAATAGCAGCATGAAGTTTAGGACCAATACTTGGATTAGCTAAACCAATGTCTTCATAGGCAATAACAGATAATCTTCTAAAGATAATATCTAAATCGCCACCTTCTAAAAGAACTCCTAGATAATAAATAGCAGCATCAGCATCAGAGCCTCTTATTGATTTTTGAAGAGCACTTATTGAGTCATAATAATTTGTATCGTTTTTATCAATATAAATAACTGGTTTAGAATTAATTGATTTAAGTAATTCTTCAGTTATAATATGATCACTACTACTATAATAAGCAATTTCTAATAAGTTTAATGCACTTCTAACATCTTTATTAGAAGCAGTAATTATTTGAGTTAAACATTTATCTGATACTTTAATTCTTTCTAATGATTTAGAAGCTTTCTTTAAGACTTTTTTAATGTCTTCAGATGTAGGCATTTTAACTTCAAAGATTTGGCATCTACTACGAATAGCAGGATTAATAGCATGATAAGGATTAGATGTAGTTAAACCTATCATTTTAATTAAACCATTTTCTAGATAAGGAAGTAAAAGATCTTGTTTATCTTTATTCATACGATGAATTTCATCAATAATTAAAATCATAGATCCATGCATCTTAGCTTCTTCAATAACAATATCAAAATCACTCTTATTATTAATAACTGCATTTAACATACGATAAGGCATTTTAAGTTCATTAACAATAGCATTAGCGATACTAGTCTTTCCAGTTCCGGGAGGACCATATAAAATCATACTAAAAATTACTTTATTTTTTACTAAATTAGTTAGGACTTTGTCTTTACCGATAAGATGATCTTGACCATATA
>JALFTB010000026.1:0-47290 GCA_022779465.1 bacterium | reverse complement strand
TTCATATAATTTATTTTTAGAGTTAATAAAGCATAAGCTAAAAATTCCAATCATCAAGACTGTAATCAAACTAAAAAATATTTTTCCAAATTTTGTTAATCTTCTTCTGCGAATTTTTTTATATTTCATACAACAACACCTTTTCAAATTACTATTTATCTGTCAGTTACATTGTATCATAAGTTTCCGATTATTTTCCGTTTTATTTCCGAATAATTTCCGTTTCATTTACGATTGATTTACGATTAATTTCTGATTTATTCCGATTCATGTATATTAAACATTTCTAATTTATAAATGTTACTCACTCATTTCACTACAAAAATTCAAACAAACAAAAAATCACTTTATAAAACAAGTGATTTTCCTTTATAAAACTTGACCTTTTGACAGTTCAAGTGAAACTCTAATGGTGCTGAATGACTGAATTGAACAGTCCTCTGAAGCTTACCATGCTTCTGTTCTACCACTAAACTAAATCAGCAATTACATTCTTATTATACTATAAAAAAACTTAGTTTTATAGACTAAGTTTTAAATTTTTCCTTTTTTTATATCTTTTAGGCCTTCTTTTTTTAATCTGACCATTTCTTTTCTTAATAATTCTTTAGCTTCTTCTAGATTCATATCAGCTGGTACTTTAATTGGATTGCCGAATCTTGAGTTTAAATGATTGTTTTTGAAAACATATTTTCCAGTGGTAACTACGGGAATGATTGTTGCTCCAGTTTTTTGAGCCATTGATACTGCACCAAATTTTAATGGTAGTAGTAACGATTCATCATATTCTTCTTCAGTGATTCGTTTTTCTTCTAATAATTTTTCAATAAATATTGAAGCGTTTAAAGCATTGTCTTTATATTCTTCTTTAGTTATTTTATTTTGATCTAATAATTTGTCTAAAAGTGTTATTTCGGATACACATACTTGGTTTGATTTTAATATTTTTATATATTTTTTATAAGGGATTTCATTATTATAAAGTTCATATAATTTTTTATTAACTTCTTCTTTTCCCCATACTTGGTTTCGAGTTCCTTCTGGAAATAATCCAAGGGCATATCCATGATTTAATAAGTCTAAAGCGTGATTTTTAGCGTTCTCATCATGTATTTCACGATTAACACTAATACAACCAGATAGTTTAAAGAACCATCCGAATGGGCCTTCTAAGTGTTCTTTTTTAGCCATATAGTGAATCATTCTATCGGTTGATATGCAGGCTGTATTCTGA
The DNA here is from genome assembly GCA_022779465.1 of bacterium. Lineage (GTDB taxonomy): Bacteria > Bacillota_I > Bacilli_A > RF39 > UBA660 > CAG-533. The sequence goes on along the minus strand of JALFTB010000026.1, from coordinate 46,056 downwards.
TCAAATAAATGGATATGATTGCCACAAATAATTATTGGGCCTTCTTTAGGAATTGCTTCTTTATTGATTATTGTTGGTTTATAATATAATTTATAGAAAAAGCCAACAACGGTTCTGAAAAATCGATATCCATGTACATGTTCTTCTTTCATTATTTTTTACCATACTTTCTAGTACATTCTTCTTCTAATTTTTTATAGTTTATTTTACCAATTAAGGTTTTAGGTACTGATTTAATATATTCATAACGATATGGCATTGAGTATTTAGCAATTGATTGTGAGCAATATGCTTTAATATCGTTAGTTAATTCATCACTTGGTTCTATATTATCTTTTAAGACTATGCAAGCTACGGGAACTTGTTTCTTATATGGATGTGGGATTCCAACTACGACTGAAGCTTCAACAGCAGGATGTGAATCAATTATTTTTTCCATAAATGATGGATAAACGTTATATCCGCTTGTAATTATCATTCTCTTTAATCTTGATTTAAAGAAGATTAAACCATCTTTATCTTTATATCCTAAATCGCCAGTATGAAGCCATACTTTACCATCTTCATGAAGAATTAGAGTGTGAGCTGTTTCTTCTGGTTCATTTAGATATCCAAGCATTACTGTTGGCCCACAGACGCATATTTCACCAGTATGATTTGCTCTTAATTCTTTAGTTGTTCCTGGTTTTATAATTTTAATTTCTGTATCTGGGAATGGAATACCAATAACTCCTTCTTTATAAAAATATTTTGGAGTTAAAATGCAAGCTGCAGTACTTTCACTCAAACCATAACCTACTCTGATTTGAGCAGTTGAACCATGGGCAGTTAAGTATGCATTAACTTTTTCTCTTAGGGCTGGTTGAAGTAAATCACCACCACTTATAACATTTTTAACACATTTTAAATATTTAGAATTATCATTTATTTGAGTTAGAGCTTCGTACATAGTTGGAACTCCAGTTAAGAATGCTGGTTTATGTCTTTTAATTAATTTACCAAGTTCATTTATTTTGAATTGAGGAATTAAAATACTTTTCATACCATTAGCTAAAGCGGTATGAACGCTTACTCCTAAACCAAAGCCATGGAAGATTGGTAAGATAACTAGGATTGAATCACCAACTGAAGCATTAGTCATTTTAAAACTTTGAAGAGCTAAAGCATTTAAATTATAATTTGATAGTCTTACTCCTTTTGGTTTACCGGTTGTTCCACCGCTATATAAAATAATTGCTTCATCATTAGCTTCTCTTTTGACTTTATATTCTCCTTTATATGATTGTCCTAGAGCAATAAAGTCGCTCCAAGAAATAATATCTTCGCCTTCATAATTAGTTTTATCAGTTGGTTTAATAATGCTACTAATTTGATCATAAATGCTTAAAGCTTTTTTAACAAATGTAAACATACCATCGGTTACTTCAGATATAATTATTTTATTTGCTTTAACATTACGAGCAGCTTCTACTACTTTATCAGCAAACATGCTTAAGGTAAGAATATATTTACTTCCTGCAGCATCTAAATAGAATTCAATTTCATTAATACTTGATAAAGGATGGATCATTGAAGCAGTTGCTCCTACGGTATTTATTGCGTAAATTAATATAATTGCTTCAGGTGTATTTGGCATACAGATTGTTACACGATCATTTTCTTTAACACCAATTTTTCTTAAAGATTTAGCCGCTATATCAATTTTTTCAACTAATTTTCGGTATGTCATGTTCTTACCAAAGTATCCTAGAGCAAAATGATGAGGATATTTTTTAGCTGTTTCTCTTACGACATCAGCCATAGATAATTTAGAATATTCTAAATGAGTAGGAACATCTCCATACATATCATAATATGGTTTTTCATCATTTTTTTTGTTATTAAATAAACTCTTTATAAAATTCATTTTATTTATCTCCAATCTTTTTAATTAGATCAATTACTTTATCTTCTAATATTTCAATTTCTTTTTCAGCATCTTCAGTTTTTGGTATGTAAGGTTTTCCAAAAATAATTTTTAGTTTACCTTTTTTATATTGACCATTGATAGCAAATGGCACTATTGGGCTTCCAGTTTTAAAAGCCATTACTACTGCACCTTTTTTAAACGGCATAATAATATCTTTAGTACGATTTATGGTTCCTTCTGGAAATATTGCGACTAAAGATTCTTGATTTAATAATTTAGTACAAGTAGGAATTACGCTTTTATCATGAATTTGACGATTAACTGGAACTATGCCCATCCATTTAAAGAATATTCCTTTTAAACCAGTAGTTAATTCGATTTTAGCAACATATCTAATACATCTTTTAGTACCATAACCTAATGACATACAATCTAAATTATTGGTATGATTACCTGCTAAGACACATCTTCCTTTTTTAGGAATGTTTTCTTTATTTATTAATTCTGGTTTGTATTTTAAAGTAAACCATACGTATAAAATTGGTCTTATTAATTTATAAAAAAATGGTTCTTTCATTTTGAAATCTCCTTTAACATAATTATTTTATCATAATTGATTGTAAAAAAAAAGAATATCAACTTTTGGATATTCATTATTTATTATTTTTCTTTAATAAATCTCTTATTTCTTCTAAAAGAAGAGTTTTTTCATCTTTTTTAGGTTCTTCTTTAACTGTTTCTTCTTTTTTCTTGAAATGTAATTTGTTAATTATTTTAACAAAGATAAATACGCATAGAGCAACAATTAGGAAATCGATAATATTTTGAATAAACATTCCATAATTTATACTTGCGTCTTTAACTTTTAAGGTAAGGTTTGTAAAATCAATTCCCCCAATTATGACTCCGATTAATGGCATGAATATATCGTTTACTAGGCTTGATACTATTTTACCAAAAGCTGAACCTATGATGACACCTACTGCCATATCTACAACATTACCTTTTGAGATAAATTCTTTAAATTCTTTGATTAATCCTTTTGCTTTTTCTGTTTCTTTTTTCATACTTCCTCTTTTCATATTATAATTATATCATGTAATGTTCAATTGTGATATAATTAGTTTGTTGAGTCTCCATAGCTCAGATGGATAGAGCACAGACCTCCTAAGTCTGGTTTTGGCCGAGTTCGAGTCTCGGTGGGGACACCATAGTAAAATAAACTACTCTTTTGAGTAGTTATTTTTTTAAGTAATTTATAGCTAGAGTTGCAGCAATAGCACCATCATTAACAGCGGTTGCTAATTGTCTAACTGACTTTTCTCTAACATCTCCGGCCACAAATATATTTTGATAATTTGTGTGACATTCATCAGTTACAACATAATGATTATCATTTAAATTTAAGATATCTTTAAATATTTCACTTTGGGCATTTAAACCAATTGATATAAACATTCCAGCAACTTTAAGATTTGCTGTTTCTTTTTCATTGGTAACGTCAATGCTTTCTAATTCTTTATCACCATTAATTTTAGTAACATTAGAATTGTAAAGAATTTCGATATTTTCCTTTTGGTTTAAATCTTTAATTAATTCTTCTTCACATTTAAATTTATCCTTGCGACAAATCAAATATACTTTACGGCATAGATTTGATAGATAGATGGCATTTGTTACAGCGGTATTTCCACCACCGATGACTGCTACATCTTTATTTTTATAAAATGCTCCATCACAACTGACACAAAAATGAATACCTTTTCCTATTAGATCAACTTCATTATTTAAACCTAATAGTTTATATTTTGCACCAGTGGCAATTATGATTGTTTTGGTTTCATAAGTATTATAATCAGTTATTACTTTGTTTATTTCACCTGGTTCGATTTTTAATACTTCTTCTAATTCAATGGTTACTCCTAATTTATCTACTTGTTCATATAAATTATTAGCTAATTCGGATCCACTTATTGAAACAAAACCGGGATAGTTTTGGACTAAAGGGCTTGATGCAATTTGACCACCAATGCTTTCTTTTTCAATAATTAGAGTTTTTTTATTAGCTCTAGCGAGGTAAATGCCTGCAGTTAATCCTGCAGGCCCTCCCCCAATTATAATTGCATCATACATGTTATTTTATTTCTTCGATGTATTTTTTGATATTAGATAAATTAGCTATTGTTTGAGCTTTATCTTTTTTTATTACTACTAAAGTTGGAGCTTGTTTAACTTCTAATTCTTTAGTTAAATCTGCCTCTTCTTCAGCGTCAATTAATTTATAATCGATATTATTTTTTTCTAATAATTTTTTAGCCATTGAACAATTTGGACATGTTTTAGTTCCAAATAGATATATACCATCTTTTAATTCACTAGTGTTTTCACAATTGCAAGTATCATCAGCACATTCACACTTTGCTTCATGTGTTAAATGTGATTTTCCTAAATCGTATTCTTTACGCATTTGATATTCTTTACTCTTACCATCATTCCAGTTTTTAACAGGACGATAATAACCAGTTATTCTTGAATACACTTCTGTTTCTTCACCACATGTAGGACATTTCCATACTTCACCAGCGATATAACCATGTTTTTTACATACTGAATATGTAGGACTTAAGGTATAGTATGGTAAACGATAATTATCAGCAATCTTTTTAACTAGATTTGCAGCTGCTTGCCAGTTTTCTAATCTTTCACCTAAGAAGGCATGGAATACAGTTCCTGATGTATATAGAGTTTGTAATTCATCTTGAATATCTAAAGCTTCAAAGATATCATCAGTGTAACCTACTGGTAAGTGAGAACTATTTGTATAGTATGGAGTTTCATCATCTGATGCAGTAATAATATCTGGATATAATTCTTTATCTTTTTTAGCTAAACGATATGAAGTACTTTCAGCTGGAGTAGCTTCTAAGTTATATAGATCTCCATATTCTTCTTGATAATCAGATAGCTTTTCTCTCATGTAATTTAATACTTCTTTAGTAAATTTTTGAGCTTTTTCATGAGTTAAATCTTCTTTAATCCATTTGGCATTTAAGCAAGCTTCATTCATACCTACTAAACCGATTGTTGAGAAGTGGTTATTAAATGTTCCTAGATATCTCTTAGTATAAGGATATAATCCTTCATCTAATAATTTAGTAATAACGTTTCTTTTAATTTTTAAACTTCTAGCAGCTATGTTCATTAGGTTTTCTAGTTTCTCATAGAAATCTTTTTCATTTTCAGCTAGGTATGCGATTCTTGGCATATTAATTGTTACTACGCCTACTGATCCAGTTGATTCTCCAGAACCAAAGTATCCACCTGATTTTTTTCTTAATTCTCTTAAGTCTAAACGTAAACGGCAGCACATACTTCTAACATCTGATGGTTCCATATCACTATTTACGTAATTTGAAAAATATGGTGTTCCGTATTTAGCAGTCATTTCAAATAATAATTTATTATTTTCTGTTTCTGACCAATCAAAATCTTTAGTAATTGAATATGTTGGAATTGGATATTGGAATCCTCTACCATTAGCATCTCCTTCAATCATAATTTCAATGAAGGCTTTATTAATCAAATCCATTTCAGCTTGGCAATCTTTATATTTAAAGTCTTGTTCTTCACCACCAATTATAGCATTTAATTCAGCTAAATCATTTGGAACTGTCCAGTCTAATGTTACATTAGTAAATGGTGCTTGGGTTCCCCATCTTGATGGTGTATTTACGCCATAAACGAATGATTGAATGCATTGTTTTACTTGTTTATATGATAATTTATCTTTTTTTACAAATGGTGCTAGATATGTATCGAATGATGAGAATGCTTGTGCTCCAGCCCATTCATTTTGCATAATTCCTAAGAAGTTAACCATTTGATTGCATAATGTTGATAAGTGTTTAGCAGGGCTACTTGTAATCTTCCCAGGTACTCCACCTAATCCTTCTTTAATTAATTGTTTTAAACTCCAACCAGCACAATAACCTGTTAGCATTGATAAATCATGAATATGCATATCACAAGATTTATGAGCTTTGGCAATTTCTTCATCATAAACTTCAGATAACCAGTAATTAGCAGTGATTGCTCCTGAGTTACTTAAAATTAAACCACCTACTGAATATGTTACAGTTGAGTTTTCTTTTACTCTCCAGTCAGTGACATTGATATAGCTATTTACGACTTGTTTATAATCTAAAACAGTTGATTGCATAGCTCTTTGTTTTTCATGTAATTTACGATATAAAATATAAGCTTTAGCAATATCTGTGTATCCAGCTTGTGAAAGAATAGCTTCAACACTATCTTGAATATCTTCTACACCGATGATATTATTTTTTACTTTTCCCGCAAAATCAGCAGTTACTTTTAAGGCTAAGAAATCAATTACTCCTTCATCATAGTTTGAATTTTCAGCTACGAAAGCTTTAATAATTGCCCCTGAAATTTTTTTGATGTCGAATGGAACTATTTTTCCATCTCTTTTTCTAACTTTATACATAAAACATTCCTCCCACTTGTATAAATTTATAATCCTCTAACTTTAACGTTAGGAAATTCCTTTTTTAATTTTTTTTCAATTCTGATAAGTTCATCTTTACTAAACGACTTTAAACTTTTATCTAAAACATAATCACTTTGTTCAAAATTTTGAATATAGTAATTTTCATCTGGACCTAAGTATTCACAAATTCTTCTTAAATCTTCGATTGTATGATCATTTTTATTTATTGTTGTTCGAAATTCGTGTTCAATAGTACTTTCTTTAATTAATTTAATACTTTTTTTAATATTATCCATATTCCAATTTATTTTAATAATCTCTCCATATTTATCAAAGTCAGTTTTAATATCCATGGCGATATAATCAACTAAATCTTCTTTTAATAATTTTTTAATTATTTCTGGATTACTTCCGTTGGTATCTAATTTTACTTTTAATCCTAGATCTTTTACTCTTTGAATAAATAAAGTTAAGTTTGGTTGAATTGTTGGCTCCCCACCCGTTATTACTACACCATCTAAGACTTTTTTTCTTTTTTCTAAATAATCAAAGATTTCTTTTTCATCAATTAGACCTTCAGTTTTAATACTAAGTAAGTCTGAATTTTGACAATATGCACATTTGAAATTACAACCTTGAGTAAAAACAATACAGGCTAATTTATTAGGATAATCTAATAATGTTAATTTTTGAAAACCACTTATTATCATTTCTTTCCCACCTCGATCTTGGCATAACTAATATCTGCTGCTTGTAAAGTTTTAATTAAATCTAAAACTTTTTTATTTGATGCATTACTTGGCAAAGATACTGTTATTAATTGACCACCTTTAAATTCTTTTTGTATATTTGATAATTTATGATAATCATCTTTTATTGATTTTAAATCTTCAATTAAGGTATAGCTTTGAAGATTTGATATTTTTTTATTGAAACCATATATTGATTTATCGATAGCAATTAATTCTTTACGGCAACTTATATTGCTTGGTTCATATATTGCAAAGTTTAATTTTGTTTCTTCACTATAAAGTTTTATTTTATCATTTAAATATTTTAAAATTTTAATTATTATGTCATATTGTTTATCTTCAGTCGGTTCTAAAGATTCAATACATTCTTTTAAACCAATAATACCAATATTTAAATTTCCACTTTTAATAACTTTTCGGATTTTTTGATTTGGTTCTAATTTTTCATCACTGTAAACATTTCCAGTAAATAATGTTTGATAGTTTTCTTTGGTCTTGTTACCTATTGTTTCAAAGGTTAAGATTAATTCATTTTTAGCTAGGTCTAATATTTCATCTAATTCTTGATAAAAATCTTTTAAATCTTTATTGCTATATTTTAAACCTAGTCTTGCTAGATTAATTGATGTACAACCCACAATCATTTTTCCAGTGGCAAATTTATTATGTTCATCATTACTTTCAAAAACTCTGATTCCGTTACTAAAGTATTCAGCAGTTTCATCATTTGAAGTATTTGTTTCGTTTAAGAATTCTAAAGATATATTTTTATGATTGATTATTAAACTTACAATTCTATTTAAATATTCTAATTCATTATTATTGGTTATTTTAAAGATTATATGAACGTTTTCTAAATAGTTATTATCACTTAGATAATTGATGATTTCTTCTCTTATAATGATGTTTAAATAACTATTATATTTACCTAAGCTAATATTAAAAATAGTATTTCTTTTTTTATTATTAGTTAAAGTATTAAAGATTCTTTCAACAATTCTTTTAATATTATTATTTAGTTCAATTTTTGTATCATTAATAGCCGCATTGATAATATTTCTTAAAGGAATATTTATCATGAAATCTTTTAAGATATCTTGAGTTTTAGAAATGTCAGTTATTTTATTAATAGTGTCTTCGTATTTTTTAAAACTAAGTAAGTCTAGATAACCATATAAGTTAAAATATTTATATAAATTATTTCTTAAAATATAATTATGTTTTTTAATGAAGAAAGGCTCTAGAATGTTATCTAAATCATTAATACCTATTTCATAGTTAACTTCATTTTGAACATTAATTAATTCATTTAAGAAATTATCTAAGTAGTAGTCATCTTCTTTGATGGATAACTTCATATTTAAATGAGGAATAGAACCTAAAATAAAATGATCTAAATCATGAATATAAATTAAACCTTCTTCATAAGCTCTGACGTATTTATTATCTAAAACATATGACTTGGTATACTCACCAGAAATAATACGACCAAATTTATTTAAAACATTATATGGTGTTATATATTTTTGAAGATTGTTTTCTTCTTGAACTTTTTCAATGGCTTTAACAAATTTATGTTGTTGTTTTTCAGTGAATACTTTTCTAGATGCTGCTCTTTTTTGACGGTATTCTTTAAATGAATTATAAACATCTTCATTTTCTTTTTGAAGAATGTTTTCAATAATATCTTGGATATCTTCGACACTTATAGTTTTACGTTCTTTATAATTATCATTTATATAAGTTAGTACTTTTTCAAATACTTTATAAACATCTTTTTCGTTAACGTTTTCATATACACTTTCATACGATTTTTTAATAGCGATAGCAATCTTAGAGGCATTGAAATCTACCCTTTGACCACTTCGTTTAACAACAATTAAATCTTCAAGTACTTCATTCCACATATTAACCTCTCTACTTTTCTTACGCTAAGACAAGTATATCATTTGATAGATTATTAATCAATGTTTTTTTATAACATTTTTTATTTTTTATAAATTTTTATTTTTTTAATTTTAATTATTTTTTATTTAAAAAAACATTTGCTTATAAATAGTGGGATTGTGATAATTTTAGTTATTTTAAAATTAACTTTTTGTTGACATAAAAAAAGTTCCATCTGGAACTTTAATTTTTAATGGCTGCCCAAATAGGATTCGAACCTATGAAATGTCAGGGTCAGAGCCTGATGCCTTACCGCTTGGCTATTGGGCAATTTGTGTATGTATTAATTATAACACAATTTTATTTAAGGGAATATTTTTTTAGTTTAATTTCAATTTTACTCTTAAAATAGCAAAAACATCTGATTTCACAATTACGTGATTTCAGATGCTAAATCCTTACTCAAAGCTTTGAGTTTATTATCAAAATTGGTGCCCATGGAGGGACTCGAACCCTCACGAATTGCTTCATTGGATTTTGAGTCCAACGTGTCTACCAATTCCACCACATGGGCATAAATAGATTATATCATACTTTTAGATTAATCTATTCATTTTCTTTAAATATTGTTGTATAAAGTTCTTCTTCGTCTTCATGAGCAAGTGATTCAAATTTGGGTAAATCATTTAAAGTTGCTAATCCAAAATAATCTAGGAATGTGTTGGTAATAGTATAAAGATTGGGTTTACCTGGTAAATCTGATTTTCCACATACTTTAATTAAATCTCTTGCTAGTAGTTTTCTTAATGTATAAGATGTTGAAACTCCTCTCATTTCATCTATTTCTAATCTAGTTAATGGTCCATTATAAGCAATAATTGCTAATGTCTCTAGTGCAACTGGACTTAAGGTATTTGATTCAGGGGTTTCTACTAATTTTTGATAAAATTCTTTATGTTCAGGTTTAGTAGTTAATTTAAAAGCATCACCTAAATAACTTATTTTAATTCCACTATCTTCTTTTTCATATTTTTCTTTTAAGCCGGTAAGTAGTTTTTTGGCTTCTAGTTCATCGATATCCATTATTTCACAAATGGAATTTAAACTTAAGCCTTCATCCCCTACTACAAATAATAATCCTTCCAAAATCCCTAATTTTTTCATAATGTACTTCCTTCTATATATATTTCACCAAAGTTGTTTGTTTGACTTAATTTTATTTCTTTATTTTTTGTCATGTTTAAAATACTTAAAAATGTGATTATTACATATGGTTTTGAAATATCATCAAATAAATCTAGAAAATTTACTTTACCTTTTACTTTAATTATTTGTCTAATTGATTTAATTCTTTCTTCAACGCTTAATTCTCTTTTGGTTACTTTAGTATTAAGTGGTTCTTCTAATCTTTTCCTTTTTAAGAATTCTTCAAAAGCTGATAATAAATCATCTAATGTAATGTCACTATTTAATTCTTTATTTTCTCTAAATTCGTTTAGATTTTCTGGTAATTTTGTATAAACATTACCTCTTTTAGTTTCAAGTTCTCTAAAATCTGAAGCCATTTCTTTAATCTTTTGATATTCAAGTAAACGGTTTCTTAATTCTTCTTCGTTGTTGATTTCATATTCAGTTTCTTCTTCTTCATTATTTTTATTTAATAATTGTTTGCTTTTTAAATGAATTAATTCGGATGCCATAACTAAATATTCACTGCAAGCATCAATAGTTAATTCTTTATTATTGTTAATATAATCTATATATTCTTTTGTTATTACTTTTATATCTATATCATAAATGTCCATTTTGCTGGTCTTTATCAAATGTAATAAAAGATCTAGTGGGCCATTAAAATCATTTACTTCTATATTCATGAGCAAGTATATCCTTTGTTGGTTAAATTTAATTTGATTGTTTCAGCATCAGTTTGATTATTAAAATAATTTTCATTATTTACTAATGATAAATCGGCATTATTTAAATCTAAGATGTTAGTTAATTCAATTGAAGTATCTGTTTCATTTAATGTTGATGTACAGTTAGTTAAATTTTTTATTTGATCTGATAAGTTTTGATATGTTGTTTTTATTTGAGTGTTAATGGTTTCATCAGTTGTTTTTGAAGATGTTTTTACTTCATTAATACTTGTTAATTTATTATCAGTAAATATATAAGTATATTCGATTTTTTCGTTGTATGTTGTTGTTGTTTCAATGGTACATGTGTATTTATTTATTACTGGCTCAGTTGTTTGATTATCACTTGGAGTATTTGGGATATTGGTTGTATCTTTTTCAAAATATTTTCTGATGTATTTTCGATAAAAATCAGTAACACTATTATTTTCTGTATTTAAATATTCTTTTATATATGGTAAACCAAAGCAAGTTCCTAGTAATAAAGCAAATATGATTATTGCTAGAAACGGTTTACTTGATTTTTCTTTTTTTAATTCTCCTAAAACTATTGGTTGTGAGTTATTATTATTTTGATTATTATCTTTCATATAAATTCCTCCACATATTCTAATTAATTATAACAAAATTACAGGTAAAATAAAAGGAATTATTTTGAAATAATTCCATCTAAACTAAAGCTTTTAGCTTCGGTTATTTTAACATCTATAATTTGACCAATTGTATTTTTATCTGCTTCAACATTAACTAATTTCATATTTTCAGTATATCCACATACTTTGTTTGGATCTTTTTCACTTACTCCAGTTATAAGGACTTTTTGAATTGTATTAAGCATTCTTTCATTGCTTTCTTTTGAGTATGCATTTATTTTTTCATTTAATCTTTGAAGTCTTTCTTCTTTTTCACTTAAAGGTGTTTCATCAGTCATTTTAGAAGCTGGGGTTCCTTCTCTTGGTGAGAAGATAAAAGTAAAGGCACCATCATAGTGACATTTATCAACTACATCTAAGGTTTCTTTAAAGTCTTCTTCAGTTTCGCCTGGGAATCCAACGATAATATCGGTTGTAATACTGGCATTTTTTACTTTAGTTCTAATTTTATTAAATAGGGTTAAATATTCTTCTTTAGTGTATCTTCTACCCATTAATTTTAAGATGCGATCTGAACCACTTTGTAAAGGTAAATGAATATATGGCATAATGTTATCTCTTGCAGCAATAACGTCTATCATTGAATCGGTAAAATCCCAAGGATGTGATGTGACAAATCTAATTCTTTCAATGCCTATATCACTTACTTGTTCTAATAATTTGCTAAATTCAATTTCATTATCTAAGTCTTTACCATATGCATTAACATTTTGACCTAAAAGAGTTATTTCTTTATATCCTTGCTGTTTTAATTCTTTTACTTCTTTTAAGATATCTTCACTTTTTCGGCTTCTTTGTTTTCCTCTAGTATAAGGAACAATGCAGTATGTACAAAACTTATCACAGCCATACATAATGTTTACCCAAGCTGATATTTTTGAATCTCTTTTATATAGGTTACCAAATTCAATAACGTCGCCTTCTTTACTATAGATTTCAATATCTTGTTTTCCAGTAAATTCAGTTAACATTTTAGGTAATTCATTCATATTATGAGTACCAAATACTATATCTATATATGGATGTTTTTCTCTTATTTCTGATACTACGCTCTCTTCTTGTGCCATACAACCGCATAAACCAATAATTAAATTTTTATTTGTTTTCTTTAAATGTTTACATCTACCAAGAAAACCAAATACTTTATCATGAGCATTTTCTCTGATAGCACAAGTATTTAAAATAATTAAATCACTTTCTTCATAATTATCAGTTTCAGTATAACCTAAGTTTTCAATTAAGCTTTTAATTTCTTCAGAATCATGAACGTTCATTTGACATCCATAAGTTTTAATATAATATTTTTTACCAGCAAAAATATCATTACTTTCTCTTGTTTCATATATGTAATTTACTTTTTCTTGATTTCTTTTTTTAGCATCAAGCATATTAGGTAAATGCATATCAATCACCACCACGTAACTGATTATAACATAAAATAATTAATATTAATAATTAATTTGATAATTTTGGCTAAATTGATTAGAAGAATGAGCATCAATTTGTTTGTTACGCATGCCCATTCCCATTAAGATTAATGCAAGGAGGATATAGAAAATAATCACTCCTTTATAATCATTTAATTTTGTTATCATAACAACATCTCCTTACTGCACATTTATAATATCACGAACAATTATTCGCAGTCAATATATTTTAGAAACAAATGTTTGACTTTTTACAGTTCGTGTGTTAATATCAATATAGGAGGCATGTTAAATGAATGAAAAGCTAACTAAAAAACAAAAAGAAGTATTAACATTTATTAAAAAATATATTGTACAGTATGGTTTTCCACCATCTGTTAGAGAAATATGTGCTGGTTTAGGTTTATCTAGTCCGGCTACTGTTCACACTCATTTAAAACAATTAGAACTTAAAGGTGCTATTTCTAAAACTAAATCTAAATTTAGAACTATTGAAGTTAATGGTGAAAATGAATTTATGCCTAAGAATGAAGAATTAGTTAAGGTTCCTCTTTTAGGTAAAGTTACAGCTGGTACTCCAATTGAAGCAATAGAAAATCCCAATGAGTTTTTTACTTTACCAGCTAGTTTAATTCCAGCTAAAGAAACCATTTTTACTTTAAAGGTTTCGGGTGAAAGTATGATTAATGCTGGTATATTTGATGGTGACATTGTTATTATTCAAAAACAAAGAGTTGCAAGAAATGGTGATATTGTTGTAGCTATGACAATGGAAAATGAAGTTACTTTAAAGACTTTTTATAAAGAAGAAGATCATATTAGATTACAACCAGAAAATGATACAATGGCCCCTATTATATTACCTACATGTACTATTTTAGGCAAAGCGATTGGTTTATATCGTAAATTTTAAAAAGACATTCGTTTGAATGTCTTTTTTTAGAATCTATGGCCGCCACCACCATGGCTGGAACCAGAACTTCCAGAGTGGAAACCACCGCCAGATGATCCTCCTCCACCAGAATCTGCTGGAGGAATATAAACTCTGCTAGTATTTGATGAAATAAACTCTTTAGTGTCTTTAGTTATTTCAAAAGATTTGTTATCAAAATAATCATTTGAGTTGGTTGCTAATTTAATTTTTTTATTACGTAAAGCTAAAATTAAAGTTCCAATTGTAGCACTTACTACCGCAATTATTGATAATAATAAATATGGGGTTTTACGATATATTTGAGTACCTATTACAACATATTTATCAGCATTATCGGAAAAGCCATTATTATAATATTCGGTTAATTGTGATATTAAAGTATTGCAAGCATTAAAGTATTCATGATTGTACATTTCTTGATCTAATGCTGATAAGATATATTCAATACGATAATCGTCATAATAAAGCATTGCTTTACCGGCAGTAGAAATATAAAATATTCTATTTTGCATATCAATAACAAATGCTAATCCATCAATGGAAAAGTCATTATAATCATAAAAATCGTCAGCATATTCTTGGGTGGAATCTTTAACATTTGTATTAATGGTTACGATTGCTAAATCTAAGTTAGTATTAGCTATAAATTCTTTAACTTTGTCATATAATTGTTTTTCTTCTTCTTCCGTTAAAAGTTCTGCAAAGTCATATATTTTTTCATTGGCATTAACTGAAGGTGTTAAAAGAACATTATGTTCCATTGAAGATTTATATTTTATTTTTTTAGGTACTTTTAAATCAGTTGTTGTTCTTGAGTATGTATTAGTTGAAGCATATACTGGTAATACTAAAAGAAAGAGTGAGATCAATAAAACAAATATTTTTTTCATTATACATTACTCCTTATGAAGAAATAGAATATGGCATAGCTAATAGCAAATACAATTAAACCTATAGATAAGAAAGCAATAATAGCTTTAGAAACAGATACTGGCATGTTACCTATTAATTTTCCTGATTGGCCATTCATAGCAAAGGTATATGTTTTATCTTTGTATTTAATATTTAATAAGTAAACTGGTAATAAAGCATATTCTTTTTTTAATTCAGAAAAGTTGATATTATCACTTGTTATGATAACTGAATCGTATCCAACTATTTTATTTTTAAGTTTTTCTTGAATAGTATTTTTCATTCTTTCTACAGCAATTGCTTGAGCATCAGATGACTCGACATCATACTTTTCAGCTAAGAAACCTGATAGATATGAATAATTAAAAGGGACAGCCTTAGAATAATCAAATGGTTCAATTGAATTCATGGTAGCATCATCAAATTTTAAAGATCCATCATTTGGTACTCTATCTATTTTACAATTTGCTTCTTTAATTATTTCATAAACATCAGTTTTGGTATAACGATAGTTTCCACTGTGCCAAACTTTTATATCTGTTGCTTTTGCGGTTATTCCACCATTTGAAATACATGAGAATAACCAAAATGGAATATAGATTCCTCTTATTTCAGAAATATTTTTTTCACTACTAAAACTTTTTGGCATTAAGGGGTGGTTTTTACCAACTTTTTTAAATGCTTCTTTGGCATCATCTATGGTTTTATTAAAGGGAATCATTACTTCTGGTTCAAATTTACCTTCTAATCTTGATTTTATAATGGCGGTATTTTTACAATATACACAGAATGTTGCAGTTGTATTTGTATCAGTTATGATTTCTGCTCCACAATCTGGACAACGATATAAATCATACTTATTATTCTCTTCTGATTTTGATTCATTATTTTGATATTTTTCTTGATTATTTTTTAAATCTTTTAACTCAAATTGTTGACCACAATAATCACATTTCCATTTTTGACTTTTAGGATTAAATATTAATGGTGCATTACAAGATGGACATTTATGGTCAACAGCCACACTACTTTTTGTCATTATCTCACTTCCTATTATAAATATATCATTTTAATAAGAAAAAAACCACATATATATATGTGATTTTATTTGGTAAAAAATACTAAATAAATTAAGAATAGTAATAATATTAAGCTAGTAATTATTCCATTTACTTTAGAACTTCTTTCATCATCTTTATTAACTCCTAATGCCATTGATATGAATAAACCACCAACTAACCCACCAATATGAGCAGCATTATCAATACTTGGGGTAATATAACCTATAACTAAGTTAATAACAATAACGGGAACTATTTGACCTAATAAGACACTACCTAAATATAAACGATAATGATAACCAAAATATAAAAGTGACCCCATTAAACCAAAGATGGCTCCTGATGCTCCTAAACTATAACTATTGGTAATAGCGCATGATAATAATGAACCAGTTAAGCCACTAAATAAGTATACTAATAAGAATTTAGGTTTACCTAAGAAGGTTTCAACTTGTTTACCTATAATAGATAAAGCATACATATTAAATACTAAATGTAAGATACTAGCATGCATAAATGTTGAAGTTAATAATCTGTATACTTCTCCATTTCTAACAGCATTCGGGTCTAAAATAAACATATTTGCTAATTTAGGGATTGTCATAGTTAAAGCAAACATAATAATATTAAGTACTACTAAAATATTAGTTATAACAATTCTTTTAGGTTTAAATATTCTTTCATATTCTTTATTATCTGCTTCACTTTTTTCATTAATATCGTTAGTTAATTTAATAAAGTTTTCAACATCATCAGTTTTCTTTAAAGTCATAGTTTTTAATTTAGGGAATAAGCCAGCTAAATTATCATCTTGTCTAATATCTTTTAGTGAGTCAACTTTATAATTATCAATTAACTTATCTTCTTTTAAAGGAATATTATCATTTAAATCTAATAAAATATTTAATGTTTTTAATTTAAATGATAATGTTTTCTTTTTGATTTGTTTAGTAACATTTTTTATTTTAAAATTATCAAATTTTAATTGTTCTTCATTATGGATATAATTAGAATTTATTCTTATAACTTTATAATTTGCATTTAAGTTTTCTAACCATATTTCATTTTTTACTCCGTTTACTATAATTGGTTGATAGTTTTCTTCTGTAATAAAATAATGAACAAGTCGCATAACTATTTCATCTTTCTTATCTACTAATGTGCTCATAATACTCCTGCCTTTTTACTTAATATATATATTTTATAACAATTTACTATTTTAGTAAAGAGAATAAAAAAGTAGAATTATCTACTTTCCAGGTTATCTATAAATTCTTGGAATTCGGTTGGTAATGGGGCTTCAAAGTGAAGTTTTTCTTTAGTGATGGGCTGAATAAAATCAACGCTTCTTGAATGTAAGAATTGACCAAATGGAGTTGTTTTCATATTGGTGTACACTGGATCATTATATACTGGATAACCAATATATTTCATATGAACTCTTATTTGATGGGTTCTACCTGTTTCTAAAGATAGATTTACTAAGGTATAACCTTTATATCTTTTTAGGACATTTAAGTGGGTTACTGCATGTTTAGAGTTATCTGGGGTAACACACATTCTTTTTCTTTCTTCTTTATCTCTACCAATGGGAGCATCAATGGTTGCTGTTTCAGTTGGAAGTTCACCAATTAAAAGAGCGGTATACTCTCTTTTGATTGTTTTATTTTTAAAGCCTTCTGCTAATAATTCATGAGCTTTATTATTTTTAGCAACAATGATAATACCACTAGTATCCTTATCAATACGATGAACGATGCCTGGTCTAAATTCACCATTAGTATTACTTAAATTACTGGTATATCCCATAAGAGCATTTACTAATGTATGAGATGTATTACCATTACCAGGATGAACTACCATACCTGATGGTTTATTAATTACCATTAAATCATTATCTTCATAGATAATATCTAATTTAATATTTTCCGGTTCAATGTCAGTTTCTTCATTAAAATTTTCATCAATAGTTATTTCATCATTATTTCTTAAAATATAATTACTTTTAGTAGGTTTATTGTTAACTAAAATATTATTTGATTCAATCATTTTTTGAATAGTACTTCTTGAATACTCTGTTTGTGTTGTCAAATACTTATCAATTCTTATGTTATCATCAGTTACTAACATCTTCATGGTCTTCTCCTTTTATAATTGCATATATAACTAGTATTACACCAAAAAATATAGCAATATCACTTAAATTAAAAATGGGATAATTATAATTAAATAGTCTAAAATCTAAAAAGTCTTTAACATAACCAAATACTACTCTATCAAAGAAATTACCTATTATTCCACCAATAAGTAAGCCAAATGCGATTGTATTTCTTTTATTTTGAGTAAAGTTTTTGAGATATTTAAAAATTATATATAAAGCAAAGATACTAATAACTATTAAGAAAATTCTTTGTCTAAAAAATAAACTCCAAGCTGCTCCTTCATTGTGAACATAAGTTAAATAAAAGAAATTTTTAATTACTTTAATACTTGCATTTAATGATATTAGATTTTGAATAAAGTATTTTGAGATTTGATCTAAAATAAAAACTATAATACTTATTAAAATTATTTTTTTCTTCATTTTATCACCAACTACTTATATTATACTTATTTTATGGTAAATCGACAAGTATTACGTCTGAACCAATAGTTTTTATTTGTTTAAAGGATATTCTAGTTTCACTACTATTATTAAATCTTTTCATCATTTTAAGTTCACCTACAATTAAACTATTAATAAGACCATCTTCATTTACATCTATATCAATTATTTTTCCGATGCGGCTGCCGGTTGTCATATTGATAATATCTTTACGTTGTAAATCACTCATAAGCATAGTATCACCAATTAATTATATGTTATTTCATGAGTCTTTTAACATTTCTAATAGCACTTTTTTCAATTCGAGATATTTGAGCTTGGGAAACTCCTAAGTCATCTGCTAGTTCCATTTGAGTTTTACCATAGATATATCTTGAATATAATATTTTAGCTTCTCTTTCATTTATTTCTTTTAGAGCATGTCTTAAACTGATGATATCATCTTGCTCTTTAACTTTAGGGTCTTTTACTTGATCCATTAAATAGATAGTATCTCCACCATCATTATAGATGGGATCAAATAAACTCATGGGTGCGATTAAACTTTCTAGAGATGATGCAAGTTCATATTCGGATAAATTTAAATTATCACATATTTCACGATTTGATGGTTCAATGCCATGTTTTAACATATATTCATCTTTATATTTTAAAATTTGATAGGCATTATCTCTAATGCTTCTTGATATTCTTACAGTACTAGAGTCTCTAATAAATCTTTTTACTTCACCAATAATTAAGGGAACTGCATAAGTTGAGAATTGAACATTATATTCTAAACTAAAGTTATCAACCGCTTTAATTAACCCGACACAACCAATTTGAAATAAATCATTCATGTCATGTTTACCATTATTATATTTATTAATGATACTGAGAACTAATTTTAAGTTACCATTAATTATTTCTTCTTTAGCTTCTTGATTTCCTTTTTGATATTCTTTAAATAAAGTAATCATTTCATCATTAGTTAATACTTTTAATTTATTAGTGTCTATTCCGTTTATTTCCACTTTATACTTAGCCAAATAAAAAAGCTCCTTTCTCAAATATATTGAGAAAATGAAGCTTTTTTTATTCAAATTAATTTATTTCCATGAGAGTTTTTAATTTTTTAATAATCTTTTTTTCGATTCTGGATATATAAGATTGAGAAATACCAAGCATTTCCGCTACTTCTTTTTGAGTATATTCTTCAGTTTCATTTAAACCATATCTTAAGGTCATGATTTGTTTTTCACGGTCATTTAAGTTTTTTAGTTCTTGTTTTAAAAGTTCTTTATCTAGTTTAAATGAGAATTCATCAAAGATAATATTATCATCGGTTCCGAGAATATCTTCTAAATGAAGTTCATTACCTTCAGCATCATAATTTAGAGCATCTTCTAGACTAACTTCAGTTTTTCTTTTTTTATTTTTACGAATATACATTAAGATTTCGTTGGCAATACATCTTGATGAATATGTAGCTAGTTTAATATTTTTATCTGGTTTATAGGTTTCAATTCCTTTAATAAGACCTATTGAGCCAATACTTACTAGATCTTCTAAATCATAACCAGTGCTTTCATATTTTTTGGCTAAGAATACAACTAATCTTAAGTTATGTTCAATTAATTTATTACGAGCTTCTATATCACCATTACGGGCTTTTAAAACATAGTCTAGTTCTTCTTCTTTTGATAAAGGTGGTGGTAAGACATCTGTACTTCCAACAAATAATAAGGTATTGTCTATTTTTAATAATTTAAAGATATAATCGATTATTTTTCTAATCATAATGCCTCCTTGTTTAAGATTATTTTTATACCATTTATATTGATATCTGAAAGTCCTAGTAAGGTTTTCTTACATTTTTTATTATTAACAATTATTTTTTTAGGACTAAATACTTCAAGTAAGCCTTTTTGATTATTTACGACGCTATAGGGAACTAAAAATGTTTTAACTGGCTCATTAATAAGTTCTTTATTAATTAAGATAATAGGACGTTTAAAATATGGATCTTTGAGGTTATTACCAGTATCTAAAAAGGCAGTTCCTTTTATGCATAAATCATTATAATATATGTCTATGTCATAATAATTAGAATATGTTATTTGATAGTTTTTAGTAGTTTTAAGATATTTATAAATAATAATAGGAGTAATTATTATAAGTAAGAATAAATTTATTTTTAAATTATTTGAAGTAAAAATGAGACCATTATTAATTGAAGATATTTGATTATTTATTAAGTAGATAGTTCCACCTAAAACTATACTGATTATATAAAGATATATAAGATTATCTTTAAAATAATGAAAGTTATTATATTTAAAGGTTATGATAATCATGATGATGCTTGTTAAAAGTTTATATATTAATAGAAGAAAATTATTGTGGATAACAAATAGTAATAATGTGGATAAGGAAGCAATAGATGAAGAAATAATTATTCTAGTTAGGGATGCTCTTCTTTTAAGTAAGAATGAAACTGATAAAAGTAACAATAAATCTATAATAAAGTTTATAAGTAAGATTATATCTATATATATTGTCATTTTAATCACCTTTTATATTATAGAAAATCTGATAAGTAAATTATGTCGATTATTGCATAAAAAAAGTCTAACTTTAGTTAGACTTAAAAATTATCTCTATCTCTTAAGAATGGTGGGATATCAAAGTCACTGTCATCTGTTTGTTCTTTATATCTTCCACGTGGTGTTTCATCGTTTGTTTGTGGTTCTTTATCATCTTCAAAACCGGTAGCAATTACAGTAACGATTACTTCATCATTTAAGTTTTCATTAATTACAGCACCGAAGATAATATTTATATCAGTATTACTACTTTGTCTTACGACTTCAGCAGCATCTTCTGCTTCAAATAATGTTAAGCTTGTACCACCAGTAACATTGATAATTGCATCTGTTGCACCTTCAATACTTGTTTCAAGTAATGGGCTTGATACAGCTTGTTTAGCAGCATCAATAGCACGGTTTTCACCAACACCTAAACCAATACCAATTAAGGCACTACCACGTTTTTCCATGACAGTTTTAACATCAGCAAAGTCTAAGTTTACTAAACCTGATACAGCAATAAGGTCACTGATTGATTGAACTCCTCTATGTAAAACATTATCTACTTCTTTGAATGCATCTAACATTGGAGTTGATTTATCAATTATTTCTCTTAAACGATCATTTGGAATAACAATTAAAGTATCAACATGTTTTTTTAATTCTTCAATACCTAAAATTGCTTGTTCCATTCTTCTTTTACCTTCGAATCTGAATGGTTTTGTAACGATACCAACAGTTAAAGCTCCTAAGTCTTCAGCTATTTCAGCAATAACTGGAGCAGCACCAGTACCAGTTCCACCACCCATTCCACAGGTAACAAATATCATATCGGCTCCTTTAAGAGCTTCTTTAATTTCTTCTTTACTTTCTTGAGCAGCAGCGCGTCCTACTTCAGGGTTAGCACCAGCACCAAGTCCATTTGTAATTGTTACACCTATTTGTAATTTATTACTGGCTTTTGATGTATTTAATACTTGTAAATCAGTATTTGCGACTATAAATTCTACGCCTTTAACACCTGATTCAATCATACGGTTAACGGCATTACATCCGCCCCCACCGACACCAATTACTTTTATTTTAGCGATTTGATCCATTTCTAATCCAAACATAATCTTTTCTCCTTTTTAATTATCGAAAAAATAACTAAATACTTTACCTAATATTGAATCACTAGCAATTCCTACCTTTGAGTTATGAGAACATAAATCATTGAGATCAGATTCACTAATCGTTGAATAATCTTTGTTTCTTAAGACTAATTTACTATTAAAGTAAGTTAACATTCCAAGAGATACACTATAAGCATTATCTCTTGCTCCTACATTATTTATTTTTCCTATTCTACCTTTTGTTGCAAATATGTTATTTACAGGAATGCTAAGGTCTCTAATTTCAGACAAGCCTCCTGTTATAATTATATAACTAATTTCCTTTTTTGTTAAGAGGTTTACGTTCTTTTTGACTAATTTTAGTATATCTTCAACCTTTTTAGCTACTAAAGTTGTTAGTTCATATTGATTTACAGTTATTTCTTCACCTAATTTATTAACAACTGTTAAGGTTTCTGAAACATCAGCATTCTTTAAAGACGCTAGTGATAGATTCTCTTTTAAATAGTTGGCATCTTTTCTTCTAACATTATAAGTTTCAGATATTAACTTATCTATTTCATATCCACCTTGATCTAAAGTAACATTATTAATATAAATTCCTTTACTATATACACTTATATTAGTTGATGAATCACCTAAATTTACAATTATTACATTTTTACTGTCTAATTCAGATGTTTTAAAATTATAATAATCTGTCATTCCCGTAGTTGTTATATCTACTACTTCTAAATTACATTTTTGAATTAATTTTACTAAATCATATACTTTCTTTTTATCCGTAGAAACTAACACACTTTTAACAGAGATATTTTTTCCTCTTTTATTTAGTGGTGATTCGGTTTCATAATCTCCTACTTTGAACATGATTGGAATAGCTCCAATTAATTCATCATTAGGTTTAATACGATTATAACTACTTGCTTGTAATACTTTTAAGATATCAGTACTTTCAACTATCTTTTCTTCATTAGTTATTTCATTGGTTGCATCGGTTACAGTAAATTCATTATAATCAGTAGGAATATTTAAAATAACATTTTTAATTTTAAAATTTAATTCTAATTCAGCTTCTTCTAAAACTGCATTAATGCTTTTAACAAGTTTATCTTCATCGGTTATTTGATTGAAGTAAAATCCTCTTGAGATGCCTTTTTTAGCACATAAAATATTAAGTTTATTATTAATAAACTCTCCCACTATTAATTTAATATAATTAGACCCAATGTCTAAAGCAGTATATATTTTTCTCATAATATCCCTTATTCTCTAGAAAGATTATACTATAAAGATGATTATATTTCAAATATTTATGTATATAAAAAGATTTGAATAATCAAATCTTTTATGATAAAATTCCATATTGAATATAAGAACCTCCAGCGCCACCTACGTATAATGACGAGTATGACATCGCATTATCATAACTTGTTCCATTTGAATTGTGGTACAAGTATCCATAACCGATTTCTGAATTTATTATTTTATTAAAACATACTGTGTTTTTTTCACATCCGTTGTATCCATAAGAACTTGAGTCAATTCTAAATGAAGCATGCTGCCATTGCTTATGGGTTGAGCCATAAGTTCCTTTTAAGTTATAGTATTTTGAATCATTTTCTGGATCTAACATTAGAGCTATATTTTTATTAGCATTCGTATTATCTGTTCCTGCTAAAGTAAATTTTATTTTCCAATAACATGCAACACTACTTATAGAATATTGAACTTGACCAACGTAGTTATTATAATTATTTGTATTATATCCAGCAAAGACATAATTATTTGTTCCTGTTCCACTTACCCAGCCTCTAGAAACCGAGCCATTTGCAAAATATCGACTTTGTATACTCGTTGCTGAGTGTAAAGTTGTTGAGCAAGAATATGTGGCACTATTGGTATTATATTTTATATTTCCAACGGAATCTTTAAAATGAATATAATATGTTCCTGCTGATGATATTGTATAACTTGCTTTATATGATGATGTTACACTACTAGCCACTACCCATACGCCTGATGAGCAATCTGTTTTAGATGTACTTAAGCAACTAGCATATACACCACTTTGGGAATCAGTACCAGTACTAGATAATGTGCTTCCACTTTTTGTAAGTGAAGAAGCAGTTGGTGCAGTAGAATCTACTTTATATGTTGATGAACATTTTGTATCAGATGTATTTCCAGCATTATCAGTAGCATTTACGCATAATCTAGTGGCATTAGCTAAACTTATATTTGTCGCAGATGTATACGATGTTGATGGGGTACAAGATGTTGAAGTTGTTTTACAATATTTAGCCGATGCTAGTCCACTATATGTATCTGAAATTGTATATTTATATTTAGCTGAAGCATACCAACCATTACCACTTGTACCTAAAGTTGCTGTTCCTTTTAAAGTTGGCACTGTATTATCAACTTTATATGAATCTGAACATACTACTCCTGAAGCATTATCTGCGACATCTGTTACTTGAATACATACTCTTTTAGCAGTTGACGTATTTATAATTGATTGCGTAAACGATGTTAATGTTGTTGTTCCAGATGTCACACTGTAAGCTGTAGATGGCGTACAAGTTGATGATGTTGTCGTACAATATTTTAATGAAGCAATTCCTGAGTTTGTTTCACTTAAAGAAAATTTTGTAGTTACAGCTTTGTACCATCCATTACTTCCAGAAATTGTAGTTGGAGTTGCTTTGGTAACTGTTGGTGCTGTTCCATCTACATTATATCCAGAAGAACAAGATATTGATGATTTATTTCCAGCATTATCGGTAGCTTGATAGCAAATTTTACTTGATGAACCATCACTTAATGAAACAGCTGATGAATATGTTGTTGATGGTGTACATGATGCTGATGTTGTCAAACAGTATTTTATATATTGAATATTATCTGTGGCATTTACTTGTAGTGATATAGATTTATACCATGTTTTAGCAGCATTTTGAGTTGATGATGATACTGAAGAAGATACCGTTGGTGCTGTTGAGTCAACTTTATAAGCGTCTGAACACTTAATAGCTGATTTATTTCCTAGTTTATCGACTGCTTGAACACAATATCTTGTCGTTGTTGAGGTATCTGAAAGAGTAAGTGAATATTCTGATGTACTTGAATATTTTGTTGTTGGAGTACAGGTCGTTGATGTTGTTGAACAATAATAAATCGATTCTACTCCTGAAACATCATTAACAGATCCATATACTTCAAATCTTTTTGCCCAATCTGATACTGCTTGTGATGATCTTGTTACTGAATTTTGTAATGTTACAGTTGGTCCTGTGGTATCTATGGTTATGGCTTGAGTTGTAGTGACAGTTTCACCAAGCTCAGTATAAGAAATTGTTACTGAAGTTTGATCAGCCGTTAGTGAAGAACCATTTACAATTGTATAATTGGTTATAACTTTACTTTTACCGTTTGAGTAACGAACTTTAACTACCATACCAGTTGGATCAAAAGCACTTCCTACGGCATAAATTGTTTTTGTTGGTGGTGTAGTTATTTCTAAACTTTCTATCCCACTACCTATTTTAATTTTTTGAGTTGTAGTAAAGACTTTATTTGTTTCTGGATCTTTATAAGATATTGTTACATTAGATTGTCCTTCAGCAATTGTTCCATCGGTAATTGTATATCCAGTAATTGCTTGAGATGCACCGTTTTCATAGATAGCTGATACTACCATACCTGTTGAATCAAATGTTTGTCCTGGAACATACATTGTTTTAGTTGGTGGAACGCTTACCATTATTCCCGTAACTTTATTAGTAACAGTTATTGTTTGTTTGACTGATTTAGTTATTCCATCATGAGTATACTGAACTGTTACATATGTTTGTCCTTTAACTAAATTATAATTATTAGCTAAAGTATAATTATTTACTTCCATTAATGAACCATCTTCAAAGGTTGCTTGAACTACCATATTAGATGCATCAAAGTCTTCTCCAGCAACATATGTTGTTTTGGTTGGTGGAGTTATTATGTCTAATTTTATTAAATCGTTTGTTACTCTAATAGGAATAGCAATTGTTCTTGTAATTAAATCTTCTGTGTAAGAAAGTCTAACGACATTTTGATTTGTTTGTAAGTTAACATTGTCTATTAATTCATAATTAGTAACTGTTTGGTGTGTACCATCAGTATAATATGCAGTTATTACCATACCAGTTGGATCGAAGTTTTCACCTTTAATATATTTTGTCTTAGTTGGGTTGGTAGTTAATTCTATTCTATCTAATCTCTTATCAACTATTTCTCCAGTACCAGCTTCTTCAATAAATAATTTAGCTTTATATGATGATCCTTGTTCATTGTTTTGATTTTCTTCGGTATCAGGATAAAAGATTTTTAATGTATATGTGTGGATAGCATAACCATTTATAAATTGGCCAACACCAAAATAAACTTTACTTTTACCATTAGGAATGGTTCCAGCAGTAACAGCAGGAACTAAAGTACTTCCAGTATCAGTTTTACTTCCACTTAATGTATATGTTAAGGCTCCATCTGGAAAGTCACTTGCTTCGACATCCATTCCAACATAATAATTCATTTTTAATGGAGAGGTATTATTTCCAGTTACAGTAAAGGTTTTAGTTGCCCATTCTTCTTCTCTTGGATAAAGTTTTTCTTTAAATATTATATCGGCTGATTCATATGTAATTGTAAGGGTTGCACCATGAGCTTCAATAGTTGATCCACTTTCATCTTTAACACCTTGAGCAACAAAATAACTATAAGATATTGATATTGAGGCTATAAGTAAAAATAATATAGAAAATAACATCATAGAAATTCTGATATTTCTTTTCATTATATACCTCCTTTATGTTATACGTTATAATTATAACATTTGTTTTTTTTTTTATCAATTAGTATTCTTATTTTATTTTATAAAATTATGATATAATAATATTGGTGATTATATGAAATTAACATTGCTTATTATGCTTAATAAGACTATTACATTTATTTGTAAATTATTTAAATTTGAAGGAAGTGTTTTTCCCGCTAGTATTGTTAGAAAGTTTGATAAAAATATTTTAGAAAAAATTAAATATCCTAAATATGTTGTAGGTGTTACTGGTTCTTCTGGTAAGGGTTCTACTACTAGTATGATTGCTCATATTTTAGAAGTTAATGGTTATAAAGTTGTTTGGAATAAGAGTGGTTCTAATGTTGTTAATGGTACTACTACATTAATTTTAAATAACACTAAAGTTTTTAGTCATAAGATGGATTGTGATTTTCTTCTTTTAGAGATGGATGAATCTTATATTAAAGAAACTTTTAGTAAGAGTACTTTAACACATTTAGTTGTTACTAATATTACTAGAGATCAACCTGCTCGTAATGGAGAACCAATGTTTATTTTAAATAAAATATTTAATTCTATTGATGAAAAAACTCATTTAATTATTAATAGTGATGATGCTTTTGTTAATAGATTAAAGTATTTACATAAAGGTGAAGTTACTACTTATGGTATTGGTAAAACTAAATATAGTTTAAAAGAACCTATTAGTAATAATGTTGATGCAGCTTACTGCCCTATTTGTCATGAAAAGTTAGTTTATAAATTTTATCATTATGGTCATTTAGGTAGTTATAGTTGTCCGAATGGTGATTTTAAAAATAATATTGATATTAAAGCAGAAAAAGTTGATTTAGAAAAACAAGAAATGGTTATTAATGATAATATTATTCATTTAAACAAGGATGTTTTCTTTGCAGTTTATTATACTTTAGCAGCTTATTCTTTATGTAAAGTAATTGGTATGGAAGAAGTTAAAATTATTCATGCTTTAAATGATGAGGTTTTAGAATCTAAGAGATTAAAATCTTTAAAATATCATAATCGTGAAGTTGATATGTTAGAGTCTAAAAATGAAAATAATTTAAGTTATTTACAATCTTTAAATTATATTAATAATTATAAGGGTAAGAAAACTATTATATTAGGTTTTGATAATGTTTCTAGAAGATATAAATATAATGATATTTCATGGTTATATGATGTTGATTTTGAAGTATTAGATTTAAAGAACATTGATAAAATATTATGTATTGGTAGATTTAGATACGATGTATATGCAAGATTAAGACTTGCTAATATTGATGAAGATAAATTGGTTATAGTTGATAATATTAAGAATATTAGTGAAGATTTAGATAAGACTGAAGGAACAATATTTACAATGGTATGTTTTGATATGACTGCAGTTTTAAAGAAGATTTTTATGGAGGATAATAATGATTAAGATATTACATTTATATTATGATTTACTTAATCAATATGGTGAGCAAGGTAATATATTAGCTTTAAAAGATTCTTTTAGAAATCAAAATGTTGAAGTAAGTATTGATTTATTATCTTGTGGTGATAAGATTGATTTTAAGAAATATGATTTAATTTATATGGGTACTGGTAGTGATGAGAATTTATATATTGCTTTAGAAGATATAAAAAAATATAAAAAGGAATTAAGTGGCTTTATTAAGAAAAATAAATATATTATAGCGACTGGTAATTCTTATTTGATGTTTGGTAAGTATATTGAAAACGATGGTAAAACTATTGAAGGTTTAGATATCTTTGATTATTATGCTAAGGCTTCTCAAAAAATTACTGGTGAATGTTTTATGGCATACAAAAATTTTGAAAACCCTATTATAGGCTTTCAAAATCGTAAGTATGTAGTTCAAAATAATTTTAATCATTTATTTGCAGTTATTAGTGGAAATGCTGATAATTTTAAATCTGAATTTGAAGGATATCATGAATTTAATTTTTTTGGAACTTTTGTGATTGGTCCCCTACTTATTAGAAATCCAGAATTTAATGATATGATTGTTAAAGATATTTTAGAAAAGAATAATTTAAAATATCATGATGATACTGATACTAATTTATATAAAGCTTATTTTGAATATTTAAAAAACTTTTATGAAAGATCATAAAAGTTTTTTATTTAACAAACACAATCTACATAGCAATCATTTAAGCATCTTATCATGCAGCAGCAATTTAAGTTCATTGTAAAGAAGCTATTTGTTGAAAGATATGGTTGACTGTTGCAGCATGTTTGATCTGGATTAGCTACTAATACTCTAAATGTACAGCAGTTTCCTTCTAGTTTTTCTACTCTAAATACATTTGAACATTCCGCACAAGAACTATCTAATGAAGTATTTGAGCAAGTACAAGTTACATCTTTACTTGTTGGCATACTAATTGGCACTCCATTACCACAACATGTATAAAGCATGATTGGTCTAGTATTACATACTAAGCAATTACTAGATCCTCCTCCTAACATTGGTCTATCACATGAATCTAAACTATTGTCTGGACAAGCATTTTGTTGTAAGATGCAAATTACTTTTAATATTTCAGCAATGCAATTACCTTCTTGTTCTCTATTGTTATTACACATAATATTCACCCTTTCATTATTACTCAATATATTTTATGTATAATGATCAAAATAGTGATTTTATTTTTGTTAGTGATAGTGTATAATATTATTGGGTGATAAATATATGTGGTGGCAATATTTAATTATATTTTTTGTATTATTTATAATATCTTTAGTTATTGTTAAGCTTAATAAAAAGAATTTTACTTTTGAAATTAATAAATTAGTTCAATGTCTTGGTGGTAAAGATAATATTCTAGATAGTGAAGTTAATATGTCTAGATTAAAGGTTACTTTAAAAGATATATCTTTAGTTGATAAAGATGGAATTCAAAGATTAGGTGCTAAGGGTATTGTGGAAATAGATAATCAATTAAAAATTATATTTGGTCCTAATGCTAAAACATTAAAAAAATACATAAGTGAAATGAAGTAGCTTATGTATTTTTTTATTAACCTAAAGTTTTGTCTGTATTTTTTTGTAGAGCATTATTAATATGAAATTCTAATGTTTCATATTTACCATTAGCATCAGGAGCTGTTTTTATTTCGATTGGTTTACCAGCTGGATGATAAGATAATACTGCTTCCATATAGTTATCATAGGTACTATTAATTTTAAATGAATCTTCATAAGAATGATCAGTTTTATCATATAGACGGTCACCTATACGGTTTTTAGCTTGAGGCCATCCCCAGTTATATCCTAGTAGAGCTGCTAACATGTTGTTATCCATATTGTTTAAGCAATCTCTATAAACAAGGGCTCCTAACATTGGTTGCATGTCGGCATTATTAATATTTTCTTCAGTGAATGTTAAAGTTTCATATTGGTTAGTTACGTAGTTATAATATCTCATAGTATAGTTAAGCCATACGCCTTTATTGATTTGAAATAAACCGACATCTCCAGTTGAATTAGAAGTTGTACTATGTAAACCTAAACTTTCAGCAGTACACATATCTAATAATAATTCTGGGTCCAAACCATTAATAGCAGCAGCTTCTTCGATTAGTTTTCCATATCTTTCACGAGCTTGTTCTTTATAGGAAAAATATTCAGCTGTTCTAGGAGTTATATTATAATTTATTTCATAAATTTTATTAGCATCTTGTGGAGTATAGTCAGAAACTGGTTCATCTACTTTAGACTTTTCAGTTGCAGCAAGAGTTTGATCATTATCATATATTAAATCTAAGTTATCTTTTTGTGGTTCAGAAGTTTCTTCATAACCATCTTTAGGATCATCTGGTAGTATTGGATCAATATCTTGATTTAGAGTTGTACCCATACCATATTTAAAAGATATTATAGTAGCTAAAGTAAAAATTGATAAGGCTATTAATTCTTTTTTACCTGCTACACTTTTAGCTTTATTTGGCTTTTGACGTTCTCTTAATTTAGATAACGCATTATAATTTTTAATTCTTAACGTGTAATCATCAAAATTAATAGTTACTGTGTTTCCTTTTTTGTGTTCATCTACTGATTCTTCTTTAAAAATCATTTCAAAGATACTTTTTGTTTTTTCTTCTGTAAAATATATTCCATTAGGATACTTTGAGGAATAGAATTTCAATCTATTTGGCTCATTTTTAGGATCAAATTCTAATAAATATTTTACCATATTATACCTCCACTAATTCCTTTATTTTGGCTTCTACCATTGCCCATTCTTCATCTGATTCAATTTTAGATAAGATTAGTTCGTTTGTTAGTTCATATGAAGAGCAAGAAAGTTCACCATCTACTTTGTATACTAGATAATTTTTGCCATTATTTTCAAAGGCAGTTAAAACTTCAAGTTGTTTTCCATCAATTTCTATTATATTCATACTATCACCTACTATAAAAAGTATAACATTAATTTAACAAATAAAAAAGTAAAAATTAATTTACTTAATTTTTACTTTGATAATACTTTTCTTACCTTTTCTTAAAATGAATTCTTGAGGACATTCAAAGTTTGGATCAGTTACTTTTTCATTATTGATGGAAACGCCTCCTTGAATGATTAATCTTCTTGCTTCACTTTTTGATGGAGCTTGTTTACTTTCAACCATAACATCTAAGATATTTTTTGAACTTACTTCAGCTGTTGGCATTTCTTCAGTTTCTTCTCCTCTAAAGATTTTTTCACTTATTTCTTTAGCTTTTTCGGCTTCTTCTTTACCATGAAGATCTTTAACTACTTCATATGCTAGAGCTTTTTGAGCAGCACGATTTTCAGGATGATTTTTAACTTCTAATTCTAGAGAATCTATTTCTTCTTTAGAAAGGAATGTAAATACTTTTAAGTATTCAATTACTTTAGAATCATCTGAATTTACTAGGTATTGGTAAATTTTATATGGGCTAGTTTTTTCTTTATCTAACCATAGGGCATTGCCTTCACTTTTACCAAATTTTTTACCAGTAGAATCTAGAATAAGTGGCATTGTAAAACCGTATGCTTCTTTATTTTCGATTTTTCTAATAAGTTCAATTCCAGTTGTAATATTTCCCCATTGATCTGAACCTGCTGCTTGTAAGGTACAATTATAAGTATTAAATAGATGTAGATAATCAAATCCTTGTAATAATGTATAAGAGAATTCAGCGTATGTAATACCGGTTTCTAATCTTCTAGCAATTATATCTTTACCTAGCATATAATTTACATTGATGTATTTTCCAATATCTCTTAAGAAGTCTAAGAATGTTACATCTTTAGTCCAGTCATAGTTATTAACTATTTGGGCTTTTCCTTCTAATAGTAATTCAACTTGTTTTTTTAATCCTTCAATGTTTTTAGCAACGGTTTCTTTAGAAATTATTTCTCTTTCGGCTGTTGGTCTAGGATCGCCAATTAAACCAGTTGCTCCACCTACTAAGATGATTGGTTTATGTCCATGTCTTGCTAATCTTTTAGCTGTTACAAATGAAGCATAATGGCCAATATGTAGGGAATCAGCTGTTGGGTCTGTTCCTAAATAAAATGTTAATGATTCGTTATTAAGTTTATTTTCTAATTCTGGAGAACTGATGTCTTTAACTACACCTCTCCATTTTAATTCTTCAAAAAATGTCATTATTTTTCCTCCTTATTGGTAGAACCTATTCCACCTGTTCTTGTATTTTTTATTTCATCTTCATCGTCTACAGTTAAGAATTTCATAAATACACCTTGAGCTATACGATCTCCAATGTTTACGATGAAGTCTTGATCTCCATGATTTATTAATTTAATTTTAAAGTGCCCTTCGTTATTTTCGTTATTATAAAAATCTGAATCTATAACTCCGACACTATTAGCTAGGGTTACGTTATATTTATAAGCCATTGAGCTTCTTGTATACAAATATAATACTTCATCATCGTTCATTGCTACTTTTAAGCCGGTTACAAAGGCTTTTGATTCTCCGGGTTTAATTATATAACTTTCTAAACTTTTGATGTCATAACCAGCGCTTTTTTTAGTACTTCTTACTGGTAAGGTAAAACTTTCATATAAATTTTGATCTTCACTGATGTCTTTTTTAAATTGTTCATAGCTTATTTTTTCAAATTTTCTCATATTTCCTCCTAATAAAAAAATTCATAAGTCTAAGGACGACATTATGCCGTGGTACCACCTTAGTTTATGAATTATCATACACTCTTATCTTTAACGTAGATCTACGATTTAACTCCTGGGTTGTAAGGCCATTCTTTGTTAACAACTTGATTATATCAAAAAATTAAAATAAATAAAAGAAAAAACTGTCTTTAATTAGGCAGTTTTCTTAGTTTTTTTAGATTTTTTTTCACTTTGTTCTAGTTTTTCAATTGTATTATTTAAGACATCAATTGTTTTTTGTCTTACTTCACTAGCTGTTTTTTCTAGAACTGGGGTTCCTTTTTCTAAAGCTAATTCATATAATTCTTCGGCTTTTTTCTTGATTTGTTTTCCTTTTGATTTAGCTATATCTAAAACTTTTTCTGAATCTAAATCAGCTAATTCTTTTTGAATTTCTTTGATTTTCTTTTCAATTGTTTTTTTAACATCATCATATTCTAAATCTTTAGCTTGATTCCATAATTCTGTCATTTTATTAGTTAAATCTTTTCTAGTTTCAGAACCTTTCTTTGGAGCAAATAAAATTCCAAGTCCAGCTCCTACTAATAATCCAGTAAATAATCCGCATCCTTTTTTACTCATAATCTTCATCTTCATCCTTTCTATTTCTTAAACTTACAATTTTATTTATTAGAGACATAATCCAGTCACTAATACGTGAGGTAATTAATCCTAGTTTGTTTGATGCTATATCAACAACGCTAAATATTCCATCTAAAGATTTTACTTTTTTACGAATATCTTCGATTACGGCATTAACCTCATCTATAGTTATTATAAGTTTAATTCCTAAAATAATTCCTACTATTAATAAAACTATTAATAATAAATAAATTACGATCGGTAATACTGTGTTCAATGCTTCCATTATTATTCCTCACTTTCTTCTCTATCTTCATACATTGAATCTATTAAATCAAATAAGTCACTTTCTAATGTATTATCGCTTGTTTCTTCTTTTTTCTTCGGTTTTTCTTTAACTATTTCATCTTTATATGGTTCATCTGGTAATTCGTCATCTTCTACTTTAACAGCAGGAATATCCATAATTTTAGGGGTTTCCACTTTTTTATGTTCATCTTTATCAATTAAGATTTCATCTAGGGTTTTAAGTGGTTCAGTAAATTCATCCGGTTCATCTAAGATAACTGGTTCAGATTTTTTAGAACCATAAGCTTTTTTTCTAACATCATCTAAATTAGGTGTTGTTACTCCTACATCATTTTTAACAATAATATCTTCTTTAGTATAGTTTTGATCTAAGATACCATATACTGGAGATATTACTGGTGATGGTTTAAATGGTGTTGTATCTTTCTTTCTAGTTTCTTTTTGATTGAATCTTCCAAAATCTGGTTCTTTTCTTCTTGGAGCTGGTTCTTCAAATCTTCTTGGTTCTTCAAAACGTTTTGTTTCTCTAGGAAGAGGTTTACGATACTCTTCTTCATCCCAATTATATTCTTTCTTTACTCTAGAAGGAACAGGTTTTTCATCAAAATCATCTAAAGGAAAATTAAATGTTGGTTCCTTTTTAACTGGTTTTGGTGGTTCTGGTTCTTCTTTTGGTATTTTAATTTCTTTAATTGGATTTATTTCTTCTTTTTTAGTTATTTCTGGAATATCGTCTTCTTCGATATCAAATAAAACATCTTTTAGTTTTCTAAATACTCCCATTATTCTCACTCCTTAGTTAATTAAATCGTAATCAGGAATTTTTGGCTCATTATATTTATCATATTCTTGAATTACTTCTAAGAAATCACTGTCATTTTTTTCTTTATCAAAAATAGTAAATGTTTCTTCACGATAATTAAGAATATTTTTTCCCATTAGATTATTAATTATATCATCATTATATTTTATAGAAGATAAGATTATCAATGAATTAGCAATTGTTTCATTAATCATATCCTTATCTACCATTACTTCTATTTTAGCATAATTATACATTATTTCAATTAAATATTTTTCATTTTTACTATTTATTTCAATAAAACCTGGTTTATTGTCATAAGATATGTCTTTGCTATAGAAAGCTGATGGATTTATTTCATAGTTACTTTTCTTTTTATTATAATAACTAACTAAGTCAACATACATGTAATATTTAATATTTTGGTTTTTTAATATTTCATTTACATAAGTAGATTTAACTACTCCCATATTAGATGGTAAATAATATTTATAGCCAGTACGATATTCGTTTTTAATATTTATTTTACTTTTTTGAATTTCTGATACAATATTATCTAAATTATCATTTTGTAAATTAGTACATCCAGTAAAGATAAATAAACAGATTATTAGTAATATTATTTTCTTCATATAATTCTCCTGTTATTATTATATCAGAATTTAGGCTTTGTTGCATCTAAATAATTAATAGTTACTCCTTGAGTTCTAAATTTATTTTCATATTCAGTTACAACATTGTCTTCAAAGTCAATTGGTAAGTCTAAATTTACTTCATTAAAATGAAAGTTATTATTATTTAAGGTTTCTAGTGAATAAGCAAATAAACCTTTATTATCAGTTTTCATTTTAATATTAATATTATCTTTAGATATTTGGTTATATAAATCTAAAAAGTTAGGACTAGTTAATCTTCTTTTAGAATGTTTCTTTTTAGGCCAGGGGTCAGAAAAGTTTAAATAGATTTGATCAACATTGTTATTAAAGTAATCAGTTATCTTGATGGCATCAAAACACATAAAGCGAAGATTTTCGGGAATGTCTTCTACTTTATTTAAAGCTCTAATTAGAACTGATTCATATTTTTCAATACCAATAAAGTTAATTTCTGGATGTAATTTAGCTTTACCAATAATAAAATCACCTTTGCCTGTACCTATTTCAATATGTAAAGGTTTAGAATTATCAAAGGGATTTTTTGTTACTACTAAGTTGTGATTTGATACAATTTCTCTTGCGTTTTTTACATTTCTTAATCTCATTTTAATACTCCTTTTAAACTTTTATCTTGTTTTACATATAATGTTATAGAGGTGAAACATGAAAAAAGATCGTAATGCGTTTTTTTCTGAATATGGTTATAACACTAATATGATGGTTCCAGGTAATATGCCTAATCAAAATATGATGGGAAATACTATTAGTGCTAATTCTAATTTTTATTCAGGTCCAGCTAATCCTAATATGAATAACAATATGTATAGTGATATTGATTCTAGATTATCTAAAATTGAAAGAAGAATAAGTCGTTTGGAAGCTAGAGTTAATCATTTAGAGGGAGATAACTCTAGCAATATTACTTATGAAGATAATAGTTATTCTTCTAATATGTATATGGTTTAATTTTTCTTTATTTTAAGCTTACCAAAGGTAAGTTTTTTTATGATACGTTCTAACTCTTGATCTCCAAAGATATGCTTTAATATACCTAGTTTAAAGCTTAAAAAGATGAAGATTATTCCACCTATAACAGTATCTATTATAATAGTTATTAAACTACCAGTTTTAGTATATAAATTAAATGGTAAATATTTATTAATAACTAATAAAACAATAGTCATAATAGAGGCTGGTATTAATGATATAGCCATCCATTTATATGTATCTTTATAACTTAAGGTTCTTTCTTTATTGATTAGATGTAAGCCTATTGTAATGGATAAAGCATATCCAATTAAAGAAGATATCATAGCTCCATAATAAGCACCGATTCCTAATTTATGACACAAAAGCATAATTGGAACATCTAATAAAGCATTTAAGATGCAACCAAAAGCATTAGTAATATAAACATATTTATATTTACTTAAACTTTGTAATGTTGATGATACAACTACACTTAAGTTACCAAACATAGCACTAAAGATTAAGACTCTTAAGACTTTACCACCATATGGGTTTGTATTATAGAACATTGTCCAAACTGGAGTTGATAAGATAGATAATCCTAAAGTTAATGGTAATGATGTATAGAATACCATTTGCAATGCTTTATTAATTCTAGTATTTAATAATTTGGTATCTTTAGTAGCATAAGCTTCTACTATGGCTGGTATTAAAGTTACAGTCATACCCATAGATATAGAGTTTACTATCATACATATTTTACTACCCCAGGTAGAAATAATACTGGTAATAAATTCAACATCAGCTGCATTATAGTTTAAGTAATTTAAGGTTCTTAAGATTAAAACCATATCAGTAAAACTATAAATATTGGAAATGATATTGATAATAACAAATGGTATTGCATAAGAGATTATCTTTTTAGATATTTCTTTATTAGTTACTGGATCAGTTTTTAGTTTAGTTGGATCATCTATTATGTCTAAGTCTTTCTTATATTTATTCATATTTCTTTTTAGGTAAAAATAAGCTACTAAGCCACCAAAGAAGGCACCAGAGACAGCAATACCTACTGCTAAGGAAAGACTTGAATTAAAGACTTTATACGCTAAATATGAACCACATAAGATAACAAATATTCTTACTACTTGTTCAATTAAATTTGATGTTGATGATGGTGTAACATATCTATGTCCTTGAAAATATCCTTTAGTTACGCTTAAATGAGGGATTACTAAGACAGCAAAAGATACACATCTAATAACAAAGCAAGCATCTTCAATGGTATTGCCACCTTTTAAATCACCTAAAATAAGAGTTGCTAATTCTTCAGCAAATATAAATAAGATAATAAAGACAACAATACTAAAGTAACCAATTATTTTTTTACCAATAGCATATGCTCTATTTTTAGCTTCTAAATATCCTAAAGAATTATATTCACTAATAATCTTACTAATAGCATTAGGAATACCGGCTGATGAGATACCTAAGAATATTAAATAGATATTATAAGCATAACTATAAAGGGCACCACCTTTTTGCCCTACTATAGCATAAAAAGGAACGACATAAAGCATTCCTAAAATTTTAACTATGACAATTGATGCAGTTGATATTATGGTTCCTGCAACAAAACTATTTTTTTTCATTTTTATTCACTCAAATCTTTATAAATTATCATCGCAGTAAAACAATATATTTGTTCTTCACCTACTGCGGCGATTGAGACACAATATTTTATGTCTACTAATTCATCAATGGTTGAAAGAAACATATTAACAGATTGTTCTAAATCTTTTTCATGTGATTCATCAAAAACTTTTACTTTCATATTTCCTCCCTATTATTATTTTATCTAAATAAAGGGATTTTTTTGTCGTTTTTGGTTCTTTCAACATTGTTTATTATATCTAATTTTTATAATATTTAAATATTTTTAGAGATTTTTGACAATTAATTGGCAAGGTAATCTTTAACAATTTGATACATTTCTTCATTTATTTCGTCAATGGTTTTAATTTTATCTTTATTAACACAATAAATAACATCAAAGTTATATCTTTCAGCAAGTAATTGATAGACATTTTCGGCACTTTTTAAGTGTTCATTGCTTTCATTTTGATCATGACGATATTCATATGGTAAATATAAGAATACGACTTTATCGGGTCTTGGAAGGTCTAATAAGGTAAATTCTAATTGTTCTAACCATAAAATTAAATTAATACGTTCTGATACTGTTTCTAATTTTGAAGCTTGATAGGCCATATTTGATTCAACATATCTATCTAAGATTACATTTATTCCTTGGTCTAATAATTCATTGATTTTATCAATATTATATAATCTATCAGCGGCATAATATAAAGCAGCTACTTTAGGGGGAATTTTATTGATTCCTTCATCAAATAAAGATTTTTGATGTTTACCTAAAATATCTTCTGATATTATTTTTCCGGTTGGAGATGAATAATCAGGAAATCTTCTTTTTTCACATTTTATTCCATCTTTATTCAATTTTTCAACTAATAATTTAGTTTGAGTTTCTTTTCCAGAATTATTAGTACCTTCAATGACAATTAATTTACCTCTCATTTTTCTTTTTCCTTAAACATCTTGGACATAGTGCAATATAGTTTTCACTACCAACTAATATTGTACTATTTTTATTTCCATCATAGTATGTATAATAAGCATCACGATTACATTCATTACATGATGCATGCATAATTTCAATTTCATCAGCTATGGCTAGAAGTTGTGGCATAAGACCAAATGGTTCTTGTTCACTAGTCATATTTAACCCCGCAATAAAGATATCTAAATCTTCCATGATAGATAAATCTTGAAGTACTTTAACATCACCTTTTAGAAAGTTTGCTTCATCAATAAATACTGTAGTGATCTTTTCATTTAAATGTTTTTTAATATCTTTTAAATCTTTAATTAATATTGCTGGAACTTCTTTATTATTACGAGTTTTTACAACGCCAAAGTCTCTTGTATCTATTTTAGGTTTAAATAATAATATTTTACTTTTATGATATTTTTTATCATATTCTTTTAATAATTCATCTGATTTTCCACTAAACATTGGTCCGGTAAAAACTTTTATCATAATTAACCACCATCTTAACTATAAACTGATATTTAATTTTAGTCAATATTCTTATTTTTTTTTATAAGAAAAACTAGCTAATGCTAGTTTAAACTATTTCCACATGTTACACATGATTTTGAAGAGTATTCATTTTCCGCTCCACAGAATGGACATTTTTTAGTAGCTGTAATATTTTCATTTATTTCAGCATTAACCATTTTTGGTAATTCAATAGTTGCTTCTTTAATATCATCTTCAATTGAATTTAATTGTTCAGGTACTTCTTCAACTACCGGAGCAACTGGCTCAACTGGTAATGGAGTTACTACTGGTTGTTCTTCTATAACAGGAACTGCAGGTGTTTCAACAACTGGTATTTCAACTGGTTTATCTTCAATGATTGGAACATCTATTTTTTCTTCGACATTAATTGGTTCTATATTTGTAACTGGCTCTGTAGGCACTGTTGTTTCGGCAGGAGCAACTGCTGGTGTTTCTGCAACAACTGAAGTTTCTACTATTGGAGTTACTGGAGCAATTGGAGTTTCAACAACAGGTGTTACTGGAACTGCTGGAGTATCTACTGCAGGAGTTGGTTCTACAGGAACATTTTCTACAGGAGTAGTATTATTAATTGCTACATTATTAGTAGCTGGCATTGGCATATCAAATGCACTTGGAATATCAGCTGGAGTGGCAGTATTTTGAATATTTTGAGGAACTGGTTCCGGCATTGGTGTTTGATTTTGAACATTTTCACTTATATTTAAAGCAGGAGCTTCCGTAAATTCATTTTTAGGTTCTTCAGGAACAATAACTGGTTCACTTACTGGAGTATTTGGAGCACTCATTAAATCGATGCTACCATCAGCCTTAATTTCTCCTTGATTTTCAGCCATTAAGTCTGGTTTTACTTCTGGTTCTGGTTGTACTGCATCAATTGGTTGAGCAGACCCAAAGCCTAAGATTGGAGTGAAAATATATGGAAAGAATAAATTTCCTAAACCAAAGCCTATACCTTTACCAAAACGTTGAGGAATTTTAACAGCCGCAACAATAATTCCTATTGTATTGGCAACAGGAATAAGTACTAACCATCCTGGAAGACCACCACATTCTAAATAAACCCATCCGTTATAAATTGGAATTAACATTGACCATCCTGGTTTTCCTAATTTCTTAAGCATTTTCCATTGACCAATAAATTGGATTAAGCCTAAAATTAATGTTATTCCTAAAACAATCAAAATAAAACTGTTTGTAAACATTTTAGTTGCAGCTTGTACATCTGCATAAGTATTATAATCATAATTCATATCAACTAACCTACCTCTACTATCATTGTCATTATAGCATATTTTTTTTCTGGTGCAAACAAAAACAAAAGAGAATATTAATTAAAGTTTTAATATTCTCTATTTTATTACGATACTAACGATTCTTTTAGGAACAACTATTACTTTGATTATTTCTTTACCATCAGTGTATTTTATAATATTTTCTTCTTTTAAAGCTTTTTCTTTGATGGTATCTTCGGTATCAGTATCATCTATTGTAATACTTGCTCTTAATTTACCATTTACTTGAACTCCTATTTCAATAGTTGTATCTACTATTTTTGTTTCATCATAGGTTGGCCAAGGTTCATAAGCAATTGTTTTATTATGTCCTAATTTGTTCCATAATTCTTCAGTTATAAATGGTGCAACTGGATTTAATAATTTCAAGAATCCTTCAGCATATTCTTTAGGATAAATATTTTCTTTATATACAGCGTTAATGAAGATCATCAATTGACTTATGGCTGTGTTGATATTTAAATTTTCATAATCTTCAGTTATTTTTTTAACGGTTTGGTTATAGATTTTTTCTAAATTTTGATTTGGTTCTTCTTTAATTTTGTTGTCTTCAGTATATAATCTCCAAATACGGTCTAAGAATTTTCTACTTCCTTCTACTCCATTATTATTCCATGGTTTATCGGCTTCTAATGGTCCCATAAACATTTCATATAATCTTAATGTATCAGCACCATATTTTTCAACTATATCACATGGATTAATTGAATATTCTGGATATCTTTTACCCATTTTAATTCCATTTGACCCTAAAATCATTCCTTGATGAACTAATTTTTTAAATGGTTCTTTAACAGGAACTAAACCTTTGTCATATAAGTAATTATTCCACATTCTTGAATATAATAAGTGACCGACTGCATGTTCTGGTCCACCAACATATAAATCTACTGGCATCCAGTGTTCTAATAATTTTTTATCTGCAAATGTTTCATTATTTTGGGGGTCAATATATCTTAAGTAGTACCAACTTGATCCAGCAGATCCTGGCATTGTTGATGTTTCTCTTTTACCTTTTTTACCATCTATTTCAACATTTACCCAATCGGTAGCTTTTTCTAATGGACTAGCACCGGTTTTTGATGGTGAGTAATCTAATAATTCTGGTAAGATTAATGGTAAATCTTTATCACTTAATACTCCGATTGTTCCATCTTCATAATGAATAATTGGAATTGGTTCTCCCCAATATCTTTGACGTGAGAAAATCCATTCTCTTAAACGATAATTTATTTGTTTTTTACCGATATGATTTTCTTCTAAATATTCAATCATTTTATTGATTGCGGTTTCTTTATCTAAACCATTTAAGAAACCTGAATTGATATGAGTTCCATCACCAGTATAGGCTGCTTCTTCGATATTGCCTCCTTCGATTACGGGGATGATTTCAATATTGAATTTTTTTGCAAATTCGTAGTCTCTTTCATCGTGAGCAGGTACAGCCATGATTGCACCAGTTCCATAACTTGCTAATACGTAGTCACTAATCCAGATTGGTACTTCTTTATTATTTACAGGATTTATTGCATATGCGCCAGTAAATACTCCAGTTTTTTCTTTATTTAATTCGGTTCTTTCTAAATCTGATTTGGTAGCACAGATTTCTTTATATTTATTTACGGCTTCTTGTTGGTCTTTAGTTGTTATTTTATCTACTAAATCATGTTCTGGCGATAATACGCAATATGTAGCACCAAATAAGGTATCAC
This sequence comes from bacterium, assembly GCA_022779465.1. GTDB lineage: Bacteria > Bacillota_I > Bacilli_A > RF39 > UBA660 > CAG-533. Next base: position 3,279 of record JALFTB010000026.1, on the reverse strand, counting down.
ATCTTGTGGTAAAGACTGTGAAATCATAGTCAGTATCTTTAATTTTGAAGATAACATGAGCACCAATACTTTTACCAATCCAGTTTCTTTGAATTTCTTTAGTAGAATTTGGCCAATCAATTTCATCTAAACCGTTTAATAATTTTTCAGCATATTTAGGAATGTCGATAACCCATTGTTTCATATTTTTTCTAACTACTGGATAACCACCACGTTCACTTTTACCATCTATTACTTCGTCATTAGCTAAAACTGTTCCTAATTCTTCACACCAGTTAACTGGCATTTCAACTAGTTTAGCTAAGCCATCTTCATATAAATTTTTAAAGATCCATTGAGTCCATTTATAAAATGATGGATCACTTGTTGATACTTCTCGATCCCAATCATATGAGAAACCTAACATTTTTAATTGATTTCTAAAGGTATTGATATTTTGTTTAGTAAAGATGTTGGGATGATTACCGGTTTTAATTGCGTATTGTTCAGCTGGTAAACCAAATGAATCAAATCCCATTGGATGTAAGACATTATATCCTTGCATTCTTTTCATTCTTGATACTACATCTGTTGCCGTATATCCTTCTGGGTGTCCAGCATGTAATCCTACTCCTGATGGATATGGAAACATATCTAAAGCATAAAATTTTGGTTTTGTAAAATCATTAATATCAGTTTTAAAGGTTTTATTATCTTCCCAATATTTAATCCATTTACTTTCTATTTCTTTTGTATTCATATTAATTATCTCCTTTTTTATTTTCTAATTTAACTAAAATACTTCCTAATATATAATATAAACTATAAATCAGCATCATTAAGAGGACAAAACCAATGCATAATTGCCATGGAATGCTTAAATCGATGATTGAGCATATTGTTCCAGTTAAAGATATGATAAAACTATTAATTAAGATTAGGATTAATCCTACTTTTTTATAGTTAATATGTTTTAGTTTGAATTTTGATTTTAATAAATCGAATTCTTTCATTTTACTTAATTTTCTTTTTTTCATTTTAATCAAGAAAACGATTAAGTATATTATAAATATAAATGTGAATGAAATTAAAAATAAATATAAGTTTTCCATAATTATTCTCCTTAATAAAAAACACGACTTTTCAAAGGACGAAAAGCCGTGGTACCACCTTTATTTAACTCTTAAGTTTTAAAGGACTTCTCCTATTACATCCAAAAGTAAGTTCATAATCTATCTTTATTAACTTGCACCTAACGTTAACTCTCTTTAAAAGAATTGATTACTAATACTCTTTTTTCATCTGCTTAAAAAGTATTATATAAGAACTTTTTATATTTTACAAGTATTAATTTGTATATTTTTCTAGACTATTATCGATTATTACGTGAGCGGCAAATGAAGCTTGTTGGTCTACATTTTGATCGGTATTTGCTACTGGTTTATAGAAAATGCTTAATACATATGTATGAACTTTATTGGTTGCTTGAACATATTTTCCACTACCAACTATTTGATGGCCTGATTTTTGAATTCGAACATTAGTTGCATTTGGTACTAAGGTTCCGTTTGATCCAGTATTTGTTCCAGTTAAACTATATGATAATGGATGAGTAAATGTATTCTTATCAATAGTTAAAACAATACGATATGGCATTTCTAATGCGGTTGTATTATTACCTGTTACAGTAAATGATTTTGTAGCCCATGCTGCTTCTCTTGGATAAATATTAGCTACAGTAATATTTCCACTTTTATTACTATAAGCTATTTTCATAGTACCACCTTTGGTATAAACTGTTGATGCTGATTCACCATTAGTAAAGGATGTGAAATATGCATAAGATATTCCTCCAAAGACAAGTACAAGTATCACTACTAAAGCGATAAAAATAATATTGTTACGTAATTTTGTATTCATAATCCACCTCTATGTTTTAAGTATAACATATTTTTTTGAATTTGCGAAAAAAATCTACAATATTTTGTAGATTATAATTCGGCAATATATTCAAGTAGTTTCATAAACATTGTTACATATTTTGGATGTAAGCCTTTACGTCTTAATTTCTTTATCTTAATACGTTTATCTTTTATTTCTTCATTACTAAATAATATAGCAGCTAATTTTTCTTTTAGTGATGTTTCAATTTGAAGATCACTTACGATTGAATCAATATCATCATTAATAATACGATCAGCAGATATTTCAATATCTTGACCTTTGCAGTTAATTGACACTTGTTTAGCAGGATTTATTTCATTTACTTCAACTACAAAGTCATTACCATCAACATATGATTTAATATCGTCTTTTTTATCTTCACCGATATAGACAATAACATCACTTGGTTTTCTAGTGTTTCTAAATCTTACTTTATAGTTTCTTTCTTTAGGTACTACATCGGTTTTACCATCTACTGGTCTAATGATTGCGGTAAAGTTATTTAATTGATAGTTGTAATCAATATCAGTTATTAAATATTTTCCTTCTTCAAACATAGAACTGATACCATCATCTTCATATAATTTATAGGTATTACTTGTTCCTGGGAAGATATGGATTTCTAATGATTTAGGATTGTTAATATCATTAATATTTTCTTCTTGAATTGCTAAAGGAATAATAGTTCCTTTTTTAGCAAAGACTGGATAATCTTCATCTTTAAAGAAGGTTACATATCTTTTTCCACCCATATATTTTTTACCAGTTTTAAAGTCATACCAAACACCATTTGGTAAGAAGATACGATGAACTGTACGATTCATTAAAAGATCTTTTTTAGTTGTAATTGGAGCGATAAATAATTCGGTTCCAAAGTAATATTCATTTTTATATAATGGTTCATCATATATTTCGGGATAACGATAATAAACTGGTTGAATTAATGGCAAACCGGTTCTTGAGTATTTATATCCTTCAGTATAAATATATGGAATAAGACGATGTCTTAAGTTTAGATATTCTTTTACTACTTTATAGGTTTTAACATCCCATAACCACGGTTCTCTTTTATAGTAATGTGATGTGTCACTGCTTAGTCTTAAGATTGGTGAATATGTTCCTAATTGGATAAATCTCATATATAGTTCTGGATCTTCTACTCCATCTTTATAGCCACCAATATCATGACTCCACCAACTAATACCTATGTTAGAGCTTTTTGAATTAAATTCAGGAATCATGTTAAGATTTTTCCAGCTAACGATTGTTTCTCCACTATATAAAATTGGATATTTATGAGCAGCTACTAGACCATTACGACTTAAGATTATTCCTCTTCTATTTTTAAATTGTTTA